>NZ_MPJW01000202.1 GCF_001945525.1 Ileibacterium valens | reverse complement strand
CGGGAGAACATGTCTTCAGATGCAGGACATGAGATTATGGTCAGCCGGAGCATTCAGGCGGAAGGAACCTTCGGAGATCTTAAAGAAAACTACAGATACAGCCGATTGAGACGCCGGGGACTGGAAAACGTAAAATTTGAGGTGCTTATTGTGGCCATGGGACACAATATCAGAAAATTAAACAACAGAAATCGGATGAGTTTCCCAGAACTCGAACGTTATGGAAAATTAAAGGAGCAGAAAAGCGAAATCTGAAAAAGATTATAAACAGTCTTTTTGAGTTTTGGCTCTTTTCAGTGCGTTCAAAAATTGACTTGAGCGGAAAAACACATCATAAAACAGGATTGAATCAGATAAAAAGCATAGAAAAAGGGGCTGTAAATCTCGCTGATGAAAAATCAGTCGAAATTTAACAGCCCCTTTTCGTTTATAGCAGTATTTATAAACAAATCAATGAATTTAAGTTTCACTAAGTTGAATCCGATGATTAACAACAATCAATCGAGAAAATGCCGATCCATTAGCCAATCGATGAATGCTGATTTACCCGATAACAGGATTTTTTCCTTCTTAACAAGTGAGTCAAATCTTCGCTGAAGGAAGAATCCCTTAAAATTCCAGAAACAGCAATCATGATTCCGATCACAGTTATAACAATGCATAATTTTAAAAGTACCGATAATCCGAATACATCCTGCAGCATTCCTCCAAAAAGATTTCCAATCGTACCGCCGATGCCTGTTGTCGAAATGGCAATCCAGCTTTGTCCAAGCATACGATCCTCTGCTGCCAAAGCGCTTCCAGCATAATCTGTTATCAATGCGGTAAAGACCCCATAGCTCATACCCTGAAATATCAGTCCAATGATCAGCATCATCATAGAATCAGCCGTAGCAATACAGATATTCCGGACTCCATAAGCCAAAGCTGCAATCAGGAGTACTGGCATTAAACCAAAACGGCTCTTGAGTCTAGGAGCCATCATCATCATTGGAAGTTCACTTGCTGCCATCATAAACAAGCAAACACCCAGAAGCGATTGTGACATGCCGATTTTATCAATGATATTAATCATATAAGTCGACATGCAGCTCGATACCATAAAGCAAAGGCTGAATCCTGTTAACAAAATGAAAAAAAGCGGATATCGGGTGATGAATGATTTTTCTTTGTTCTTCGTCTGATGACGAATCGCCTCTTTTTTTACGGATGAAGCAGGATAGGTTTTTGGCATCGATTGAAGCAGAAGGATTAAGGCAGCCATTCCAATCATATAGATCAACCCAAGAAAATGAACTCCAATCCCTGAGATCAATTGTCCAAGTACAACGGCTGCAATCGCATAGGAGATTGAACCGATTCCTCTTGCAGAACCAAAATCTACCCTCTTGCCTTCCTGAGAATAGTTCATAACCATTTGAGAAAGAAACGGATTGGTTGATACATTCAGACAATAAAGCAAACCAAACAAAACCATTGTCAGGATGGCCGGCAGTGCAAACAGTGATAAACTGCAAAAAAGAATCATCGTTTTGATCAAAAATAAAATCAGATATTCCTGAATGGAAATTTTATTGTGCTTTGCAGCCAGGGAGGATAACAGGGGTGAAAGACAACAGGAAGCCAGAGAAGCCAGACCAACAGTCAGTCCGATTTCAGTATTACCCAATCCTTTCTCCTTTAAGAAAACAGCGACAAATCCAAAAAGTGCACAGCCTGCAGCCCAATAAAGTCCCTGTGCGATCGAATAGCGTGTTTGTAAACTAAGATTCTTCATGATCAAATACCTCTGAAATTGATGTTAGGCTGCCTGATGTTCAGCAGCAAAATGATCATAGTCTGCCCTGTTCTCTTAGAGAAGTCTTTATGAGAATCTGGAAACGCCATTAACAAAAGTCATCTTTCTTATGAGTTATTCCTGAAATCTTCTTTCAGCCTGAATTTTTACTTCTTCTCTTTTGCCTTCGATATTCGATGAATTTGAATCGCAATATTTTGTTCATTTTCATTTCTTACTTCTTCGAGTTCGCGAGTCTTCTGTCAATTTGATTTAAGGTTCTGAATTTAGATTCTTATAATTCTGTTATTGACCAAAAAATCATCCTGATCAAAGACTGAAGATTTTCACAAAACAAAAAATCATCCTGTAAAACAATGAATGAGCTTTCAGAAATAAAACTGTTTAATTTTCAGAAAACTGTGAATCTAAGTTTACAAAACATAATGCGGGAGTAGGATTTATAACTATCCAAAAGACGCAGCATGGCTGCAGTAAAGAAGGAAGAAACAGTTGACTATGATGAACAAACAGAATTTGCATACCCATACTTCTTATGATCATGGCAAAGACAACGTCGAAGAAATGATCCAGGCTGCCCTCAATAAGGGATTTACAACGCTTGGCTTTTCCGGGCATGGAACTAACAAGCCACTAGCCAGAACTTCAATGTCTGCAGAAAACCAGGCCGCTTATAAGAAAGATATTTTGGAAGTGAAAGAAAAATATAAAGATCAGATTCATATTTTCCTGGGTATTGAACAGGACAGCATGGCCCCCTTTGAAGATGAAGATTTAGATTATAAAATCGGAAGTGTTCATTACATGAAACAAGGTGATCAGATTATTCCAATCGATGATTCGATTGCTCAGTTTGAACAGATTCGTGATGATTTTTATGATGGAGACATCCAGAAGATGGTAGAAGGTTATTATCAGAGCGTAGAAGACATGATGGATACTCAGACCTTTGATATCGTTGGTCATGTTGACCTGATCTCCAAATTCAACGAACATGAAGAATATTTCCCATTCGAAGCAGACTGGTATTTAGAACCCGCAAAAAAATGCATTCGAAAAGGCATTGATATGGGAAAGATCTTTGAGATGAATACGGGAGCAATCGCCCGTAAGAACAGAGAAACGGCTTATCCTTCTGATGCTTTACTTAAATATATGGCTGATCATCATGCCAAACTGGTGATTAATACAGATTGCCATGACCGAAATTATCTCGATTGTCATATCGATGAATGCTTAAACCGTGCAAAAAAAGCCGGTTTCACTCACTTAATGAAACTGACCGATGAAGGATTCATTCCTGAACCCATTGAAAATTTTTCTGCTTAATTAAAAAGGATATCCGTTTTTGTTCCGGATATCCTTTTGTTCTTTGATCCTCATTCGACTTTTCGATTCTGTATTCGACATTCTAAGAATCTACTCATTTGTTTAAGATGTCAAAATCCAAACTTATTTATTGAAAGCTTACTCATTATTCATCAGATAATCTACTGCTTCATTGATCCCATCACATAAAACATTTGCCGCGTCTTTAACCGGCTGATCAGACTCAGGAAAAGTAAACCCAACTTCGGCATCCCTGATCATAGGGATATCATTATAAGAATCTCCAATAGCCGCCGTCTGTTCTTTTGAAAAGCCAAATAATTCAGCTGCCTTGACCAGTCCGATTCCTTTAGAGGTACCTTCTGCATTAAAATCACAGAATTTAGAATTCTTTGCCGCTACGACCCCTGGATACGAGGCCAATTTTTCCATAACATCCTGAGCGTCTGGAAGGGAATAATCCAGGGATAGTTCATAGATTTTCAAATCTGGTAATAGGGAATAATCATAATCCATAACAGTATATGGGCTGTCTACCACTCCGGCTGGTGCTTCAGAAAAGTAAAGCCCAGACTGATGATGAAATGTCAGGGGGATGCCGCGGATGTTTTCCATTACGTAACGAAGAAAATCTTCAGGTAAAAATCTTTCATATACCACTTCTCCATCCTCATCGAGAATGCAGCTTCCGTTGGCAAAAATTTTAAAATCGAAGTCGATTTTGTCATTTACGATATCTTGAATGTAATCATACATGCACTTCGATCTTCCAGTGTTGACTCCAAATTTATTCCCGGCTCTCTGGAATTGTTTTATGGCTTCAATGTCTTCCTTGCGAAGGCCTCTGCCATCATGAAAGTAAAGCGTATCCTGTTTTTTCAAAGTAAACTTCATCAACCATAACCGATTGTGAAGCTAACTCGATTCATGTTCACATGAAGGCGCTGCCCCTCATGCAGTTCTCTGATGAACTTCTTGTATTTTCATACAAGCACAGACTATATCTTCTCCCTCACCATAACGTGTTAGGGGCTGCCCACTTCGGATCGCTTGATCCTACTTCCCTCAAGAGGAATAGTCGTTGAACCTTCTCCTGTTCGGAGCTTGGCTGCTGATTGCCCATTTCTCAACACTTAGGATTTAACCATATGCCATCGAATTCATTTTTTCTGCTTTCGCCACGTTCACACTGATCTGTCTTTCAAGATTATGCTGTCGTTGAATTCGCTTTAGGATTTTCCAGCATTTCAGGCAGTTGATCGGGAGTTCATTTCCAAAACTCTCTTTATCTGCAAATTTCTCTGCAGACTGACTATACTTCACTCAATGCCAGTTCGGCTTTTTGAGTGAGCTTTAATCAAAATCAGTTGCTAAAAAGTGATTCATCTTATCCTCTCTTTCAACCATATTCTATTCGTACAAATCCTGAATCGTAAGAATCAAGCCAAAGTTGATAATAAAGTATCAAAAAATCGGTTTCTGAGTCTCAGATCGACAATGTTTTATCAAGATTCCTAACGTTCTTGATTGCGGAAGTAATTTTATAACGATCTTCAAGCCTGATAAGACCATAAAAAAAGCCGACCTGAAGAGATTCACTCTGCTCAGATCGGCTTTCTGTTTGCATGGCCTCTTGCTATTTTCGCTGTTCACTATCGTCGCCGTTAGAATGCTTGACTGCCAGGTTCGAAAAGTGTCTGGGTATTTCCATTCTGCCATCAAGACCACACCTTGGATCTTTCAAAACCAAACATCAGCGACATCCTTCTTGTCTGTTGTCTTTGTTCTTTGTGTTTTACACTTCGCTTGCTTCGATCAAGCCCTCGACCGATTAGTATCAGCCAACTTCATGCATCTCT
>NZ_MPJW01000283.1 GCF_001945525.1 Ileibacterium valens | reverse complement strand
GCACTTCTTTCTGAGTGGCCTTTGTCCAGACGAATGGCATCTTATTGGGGTTGGCTTCAATTTTTGTTCCATCCAGATAAAGGACAGAAGAGTCTATCTGAGGATCATTCTGTTCGGCATAGCGGTTGAATTCCGTAAAGAGATCCTCCATGCATGGAGTAAGGCATTCCTTCTGAAAGCGGGAAATTGTACCGTAAGAAGGAGTTTCGCCATTGAAAAGGCAGAGCAGACGGATGTCGTGAGAATAAAGTTCTTCCTGCTGCCGCAAAGAGCAGTAGCCATAAAGAGTAAAAGAAATCAGAGCGGCTTTGAGCATGGCGTCTGCTGGGAAATGGCAGGCTGGCCAGGAGGCAAAAGAAGGATAAAGGGCAAGGTCGAGATAATCATCGACAAAGGAACTGACAGTAGTGAAGACAGAATCCATCTCAATATGAGGGAAGAGAGAATGGAGCAGTGGCAAACGGCCCTGAATCGAGTTATAGTGTGTTTGGTAATTTTGTTTATTAAGCATGAACATATTTTACCAAAAAAGGCACCTCATCCATTACGGATCAGGTGCCTCTTTTTATTTTTGGACTGTCAGAAATTTAACAGCCCCTTCTTTGCTTTCCAGACAATAGTAAATCAATTACACATTAAGACTATATCTATTTAGATTAGACTTTCTCAATCGTTTTTTTGCTATAGATCTTTTCTACCAATGGTACAGCCATGAGTATTGCCATATAAAATAAGGCAGAACCTCCTGAACCATAGTAAAGTAAAATATCAATCATTCTTGCAAATTCTCTATTCACAAATAAGAATTGAGAAAACCAAACTATTCCAATTACATAACCTACACTGATTCCACACAAAACAAACACTAAAGTCATCTGGATTGCCAACTTAGGATCCGTTTTGATTTTTTTGCAGATGGTGAGTATCAATACAACAAACCAGCTTATGACACCAACTACAAATAGAACCGGTGTTATATAATGGTAAATTTTATAATCTATTTTCGCTATCTTTGCTCCAATACTTGCTTTTCTTTCCATTTCTTCAACACCTTTTTCGTCGGTTGGATAAGTTAATGGCTGTCCAAGTTTCATTTCGTAGTTTTCAAGATCTGGAGTGAACTTTACTGGATAAACAGGTGCAGACGAAAAATCATTAAATGTCAGAGATTGAGCAAAAAAAGCAATTAGAGGTTCAAATAGTTCCCCTACTTCTTCCCAGGTTCTTCCACCAGCTGATTTTGTCAGCTGTATTCGATCGTCCTTTTTCAAAATTCCCTTTTCAAATGCGTCTTCCAGTTCAAGGTTAACATCCTTCATAAAGGCATTGATATTTGCTGCGGTTTTAAGATTCTCATCTTTTGTCAGTGCAGTAACCATTACCCAGGAAAGAAAATCTCCCTTTATTTCTTCAGCGCCTTCCTTAGTCCAAGGACTATGAAAAACAGCGTCCTTCAATCCTGGATGATTAGTAAGAGTTTCAGAAGCATCGAACGCCTTTTCAAGGGCATCATAGGGAGCCCAGACTTTAATTGAGCGGTTATTCGATTCAATTGAATAAACTTTGTTTATAAAATCAGCCAATTCTCCATTTGTCCTCAAAGTATATTCAGCATAGTTAAAATACTTTTGGTTTGCCTGCTTATAGGTCTGCCCTGCAATTCGATAACTGCAATAAGGCAAAAAGCACATCAATAACAATCCAACGGATATAATGATTTTCTTTGGAGTCTTCTTCACTTTGATTAAATTAACTATAATTCCAGCTATTAAGCCTGCCATCAAAAGATATAAGACAGGCATCATCCAGAAACTGTCTTCCTTGATGAAATAAACAAAAGGAAAAACGAGGGCCAAAGTGATCTGTAAAAGAATAAAGGTGATGGAATTCTTTTTTGTATTTTTCTCCCATGCAATTAACAATAAATCAGCCATCAGGCCAAAAAGAATATAAAACGACTGAGCGATAATAATATTTCGATACAAATGAACACAAGTCCTTAGATCAAACCCCTGAGGGGCAAAAAGAACAAAAATATAAGCCAACAAGGCCCAGTATTTTCCTGCACACCGTTTTACTGGGAGCCAGATAGCTAACGCTGCCAATACCCAGGATAATCCATAAATTGAATTAAAGCTCAAACCAGTCCAGGAAGGAACGTTTAACAACCACGGAAATGACATATATTTCAAAAGGCTGTTCTGATTTTCCTGAGCAAAATAAACCGAAAAATCAGAATATCGAAACATTAATCTTTCATCTAAAATTCCGTTTACCAGATAAACAGGCGATCTGAAGTGAGCTGCAAGAACTCGCAGGGCTGCCAGGACAGTCATAATCACAAAAATAATCAGGACAACTCTATTTTTCTTTGTCCATTGGTAAAGACCTTTCATGTAAATCTCCTTAAAATAAAATCCTATAGGAAAAAGCAGAAGAATGGGAAAGAACCCAAGTCTTCTGCTTTTAAAACAGAAAATTCTTCCTGTTTTTCCAATTTATATTCAATACTCGTCAGCTCTGTACCACTTGTAAAGTGTAATTTTGTTTAGTAAATAACTCCAGGGCTTCAGCCAGTGACATTCTCAGAGCAGATAAGTATTCAACATCAACTTGTGCTCCATGCATTTGTAAATCATCCATACATTGATATTCACAAAAGCCAAGTAAATTCTGATTTACTCCGTAATAAACAATACATAGAGCATTTTCTCCATACTTCTGAATATCGTTGTTTAAATCATCCAGTATATCTGCTCCAGGAGTTCGAATACTTGGATAATCATTTACTGTATCCAGAATGATATTCCATACTTCCGATTTGGCGGTATCACTTTTAGCAGCTTCTTCAATCACTGAAAGTTGTAATCCAGTCTGTCCAGCTAAATCTGCCATAGAAAAACCGTTTTGATTCAGTACTTGAACAAGCCATTCATGTCTGTTGGGATTCATCTTAATTCCTTCTTTCTTAAAGCATTTCTAAGACAATAATTTTGTGCTCTATTTTAGTTCTGCTATGGCTACTGTAGCATTGAAATACAGAAAAATGGAAATAATGACTCTTCAATCCATCCCCAAACTATTCATTATGATGAAATGAAGTGAATCAGCTCAACCGCTTCGTTGATGTTTTAATGATTTTTGGATTCCAGAGTGACAGATGTCTTCGAAAATAAACAAGACAGAAAAAAGCCTGAAATAAGGAACCTATCGGGGCTGCCAGTCCCATCCAAAACAAAGATTGTGGAAAATATATGGAAGCCAGCCATGCCAGAGGAATTCGAAAAAGTATCACTGATAAAGCATTTTGAATAAAGGAAATCATGGATTTTTGATAAGCGCAAAAATAACTGGCCATGCAAAAATGAATTCCTACTCCAAGGGTATCAAAAGAGTAGCTTCTAAAATAGGCTGCCCCCGCTTCGACTACCTGGCTGTCTTTAATAAACAAAGAGATCATCCAGGCTCCGGCAATCCATGCCAGAAGTACAACCAGAGCACCATATCCAACGGCCGTAATACATGAAATTTTTAATGACTGCATCGCTCGACCATACTTTGCAGCCCCGATATTCTGCGCCGCAAAAGCAGAAAGAGACTGACTAAGGGCAGAAGGAACCATAAACAGGAAAGAAATTATCTTTTCAACGATTCCAATCGCTGCAGCATCTGTTAAGCCGCGCATATTTCCAATCATTGTTATGATCAAGAAAGCAACCTGAATAAACCCATCCTGGCAGGCGATAGGGACACCTATTGAGAGCAGGCTTTTCATTGTTTCAGGATCAGGCTTAAAGTCTTCTTTTCTCAATTGAATAGGCAGTGGATGTCTTTTCAAAAAGGTGAGGGCGATGATCACACTAAAGAACTGAGCCAGCAGTGTTCCCCATGCCGCTCCTGAAGCATCCATGTTCATTGGCCCCACAAAAACAACATCTAATCCGATATTCAAAATGCATGCGGCTAGAACAAATATGGTCGGTGATACAGAATCGCCACAGCCTCTGCAGATACAGCTGACCAGATTATAAGCAGTTATAACTGGAATTCCTGCCAGACAGATTCGCAGATACTTAAGACATTCGTCTATCGAGTCCGCAGGAACATGCAGAAATGTAACAATTAAATCAGAACTCATCAATAAAATAATTGATAAAGCTATAGAGACTCCCAAAAATAACGTTAAAGTATTCCCAGCTGACCTGGAAGCTTTCTTAAAGTCCTGGGCACCCATCCATCTTGAAACCATAACCGTTGTTCCCATGGATAAACCAATAATCACAACCGTCACCATATGCATAAATTGTGAACCAATGCTTATTGCAGCACTCACCTGTGTTCCATCAAACTGACCGGCTATGAATAAATCTGCCAGCCCGTAGAGTTGCTGTAAAAAAATTGTAATCAGATATGGCAGCGCAAATTGAAAAAGACTACTGGCTATAGGACCTTTAGTCAGATTGAAACGATTTTCCATGTTAACTCCTTCCACGGTCAAAATTAATAAAACTTCTTCCCAAAATTTTATGTTTTAATTCTACATTTTCCCCTTTTCTCGTCAATACAAAAAAGGGGCTGTTAAATTTCGACTGATTTTTCATCAGCGAGATTTACAGCTCCTTTTTCTATGCTTTTTATCTGATTCAATCCTGTTTTATGATGTGTTTTTCCGCTCAAGTCAATTTTTGAACGCACTGAAAAGAGCCAAAACTCAAAAAGACTGTTTATAATCTTTTTCAGATTTCGCTTTTCTGCTCCTTTAATTTTCCATAACGTTCGAGTTCTGGGCAACTCATCCGATTTCTGTTGTTTAATTTTCTGATATTGTGTCCCATGGCCACAATAAGCACCTCAAATTTTACGTTTTCCAGTCCCCGGCGTCTCAATCGGCTGTATCTGTAGTTTTCTTTAAGATCTCCGAAGGTTCCTTCCGCCTGAATGCTCCGGCTGACCATAATCTCATGTCCTGCATCTGAAGACATGTTCTCCCG
>NZ_MPJW01000274.1 GCF_001945525.1 Ileibacterium valens | reverse complement strand
GGCAAAAGAAGGATAAAGGGCAAGGTCGAGATAATCATCGACAAAGGAACTGACAGTAGTGAAGACAGAATCCATCTCAATATGAGGGAAGAGAGAATGGAGCAGTGGCAAACGGCCCTGAATCGAGTTATAGTGTGTTTGGTAATTTTGTTTATTGATCATGAACATATTTTACCAAAAAAGGCACCTCATCCATTACGGATCAGGTGCCTCTTTTTATTTTTGGACTGTCAGAAATTTAACAGCCCCTTTGAGTTTCAAACAAACTTTGCATCAGATTTCTCAAATTGCTGAGTTTTTTTAAACTTTACGCTTAATGGTCCGATTAATTCAAACAGGTCAATCAATCACTTTCAATCAAAAGGTTTGATAAACTGAATCCGAAAAGAAGGTAAATTTTATGGCTGAACGTCCTGTTTTTCTTCCAAAGGCATCCTATCCGTATTTTAAGGAAGTAGTTGTCAGCTTTCACTATTCTGCTGGCTTTGCACTCATACAGCGACAAAAAAATATCGCTGCCATTCATAAAGCGTATTTACAATTGAATCCTCAGGCTCAGATTCTGGAAGCATCCAGTAAATCGCCTACAGAATTTGGTAAAAGTCTGTCTCCATTCTATCTGAAAGGAAAATTAGATGATGACTTCTATCCGGTCGAAAATATTTTCCAATCCTCAAAAGTATTTCAGACAGGTGGTCCTTTTTTGCAGATTCTGACGATGGATCCCATCAAAGCAAAAACAACTTCGCTGACTAAAACGCATGGTGCCCTGCTTTATTATGTCTATGAAAACAAATCCTATCCGATTGAACCGCGTGGTTGGTTATACGATTGGATTTATCTTCATGCTCTGGTTTCAAAACCAGAATTGTCAGATCAGCTGAGCCATTACGATGCTTTTACTGATATTGCCTTCAATCCAAAGACCGGTGCCACCTGCCAGGCCAAATGTCTAGCGATCTATCTTGGTTTGCAAAAAAAGAATCTTCTTCAGGAGGCACTAGCTTCGATTCCATCCTTTCTGAAAATTCTTTTTCATACTGAGTGGCCAGTTTCAATCCAGGATGACAAATAAGCCGGCAGGCTGAGTATATTAATCTCAGCTCTGCCGGCTTTGCCTGTCTTTCAGGTGTTCTGCCTTTGGTCAATTGGGAAAGCATTCCAATTGTTCAGAATCCAGAAGAATTCCGTAGACAATTTTTTCTTCCATTACACTTTGAATATGATTCTTAAAACGGAATCGAACCATTTCGTTCAATAAAGTTTTAGCATTCTGTTTGAACCATCCCTGGTATTCGTTTGAAAAAATTATCTCCTGCCAGAGAGGATCTTCAAGATCGACCAGAGAGTAATCAAAACCTTCAGGATTAACTAAGAAACCGATCTGACTGAGCGCTCCAGGAATATTTCTAAAATCTTCTCTGCTTAATAAATCAGTATGTAAATTCAGTCTGACTAACTCCTTGAGCCATCTGTTCCTTTTTTCCAACTGATCAAGTTGAGTCAGCCAATTCAGCAATTCGCTGACTTCCTGTTTATCAAAAATAACTACCCCATCTATAACCATACTGGATAATTGTTCAGGTTTGATCCACTCTCTTAGCTCAGACAGTCTGAATTGAATATCAGAAGCCGCTAATGCAGGATAGTATCTTTCAATCCGATCTGTTTTTTTTCTGCAATCAGGGCTTGAAGAAATCATTTCGGATAACTGATTCATTTGATAACTGGAATATGGGGCAAGCGCCTTAATCAAAGAACTAAAATGAACTGGATCGATCTTTTCGAGTTCTTTCTCAGAAAGTCTGGTGATCAGAAAAGACTGCAATCGTTCGATGGATTTTTGATACAGATCCAAATGATTGGATCGATCAATTTTACGTAAAGCATATTTCAAAGTATCAATCAGTGACTTACGGATAATCGGCTCGTTCGTTGAAATAAATAGATGACTCAAATCCAAAAACAGCTGGCTTTTGGCAAAGTTAGACATATTTGAATGGAAACTGATGATCAACAATAAATACAATTGTGCAGTCCAATGAATTGGCACCGGGAATTCTTTAAGCATGGATTTCATCAGATTCGCAGCCTTTTTTCGTAATGAAATCCCATTTTCAATATTCAATATATCAGTTCGATAAAAGTTAAACGTTCTTCTTAACCAGTGTGGTTCTCCAAACTTACTTAATAGATCGAGGTCGATTTCATTGAGTGAATACAATATACCATTTTGTGAATCCCACTCGAGGTCAGCTGTTTTTGGCAGGTCTCTTCTTGAAATAGAGATTAGAGCCCTCAAATACGGACGAAGATAATCACTTGAATCTTTATACAGATCCAATGGAATCAGATTCGATTTAAGATAGAAGTAATAATCATAAGCGTAAGATCGAAGCAATTCAAAATGTTCAAGTGCTTTGTGAAGCGAGAATCCTTGCGATGTTTGGTCAAGAGACTGATCCATCTTGTGAAGTAGTCCTTCCATTTTGTTCCGGTTCTGCGACGGATATTCAAAAAGATATCTTAAAAAACGCACGGAGTAGTCTTTTTGAACTGGTAAGGATCGAAAGATAGTATTTATTTCCTCTTCTTTTTGCTGAGCCTGATCGCTGTGTCTGCCCCAACCATAATAAGCTCTGATTTTATTAAGCAAAGTCAAAGCAGGATCCCGGATCACCTGATTTTCTGTTTTTTCTGCCAGCTTTTGAGCATCGTACCCACATAAACGGCAATAATACATCTTTTCAAACAGACTTCCCTGTTCCTGTACCTTGCGTTTCAGGAGAATATAATCATTATCCAATTCCAGACGGAATAATGGGTTTCGCAAAAATTTAGCGGAATCAACCTGCAGGATTTCATGTTCTTTCTCTTTGTGAGTACAAACTACCGTCTGAATACCAACTTTTTGAAAAACCTCTCGAATTAAAGATGATTCTCTCAATAAATGCTGTAAATTCTCGAATTCTCTAACATCGCTGATCTCCATACGTGTCCAGCGAATCTTCGCATCCCTGAAATTATGAGCACCAAGAAAATCTGAAACTGCTATTTTCTGATATTGAGAAAAGTCCTGATACTTTTCTGTCAATATTTCTTTTAAAGTCAAAACTTTTTCTTCGATGGAAGGCGTTGAAATGCTTTTAACGAATGCGTAAAGCTGTCTTCCTCTTGGGTCAGTAATTGAATCTGGAGCAGCTGCAACGAGCTCTTCAGGTAAATCTCCAAGGCTTACAACGATGATTCCCTGTCTTTCCAATCTTCTTCTTTCGAAGCTGACTGGTACCTTATCTGTGATCAGATAATTACGAATCGTTCCAGGAGTATTGGTTGTTTTTCTGAAGTAGTTGATCCAGCTGATAATTAAGTTCAGATTATAATCATTGAGTCCATAACCAAGAAATACAAATGTATGGTTGATCAATAAGGAACGAATAAATGCCGAAATCAGAGGATGGGTACTCTCGTACTCAAGATAATCTCCTTCCCTTAAAACAATAGAATCTCGACAACTGAAATCACCATGCATTTTGATGATGTATTTATCGTTCGGGTACTTCAGCAGATCTCCATCCTGGTGGATGACATCAAAAAGCCCCCGATTCGACACGCTCGTGTTCTCCAGCAGGTTATCAAAATTGGTAGTGATAATATGATGAGGCATAATCCTGAATATCTCTTCATTAATTGGATTGGGTTTAGCATTCTTCAGCCGTAATGCATTCTGAAGAAACTCAAGATATTCAGATTGTCTTTCTTCGCCGAATGTATCGCTGAAATAATCAGGAATACGAATAAAGTCCTGTGAAGAAAACTCAAATCGATAGGAGCAGTCTTTCCTGGAACATCCGTCCTGATTTTTTTTACAGCGATGACAGTTGTCATAACCAATTTCAGCAGCAATCAGTCGAATCAAATTTTCCCACGTTGGCACACCTGAGTTTGCTGAAACTCCAGCCCCCACAAATAAAACCAGACGATTTACTCTTTGAGCTAACCGTATCTCCCTGATCGCTTCTTTCCATATCGCTTTTTGTTCCATCATAACCCTCCTGCCGTGTCAATTGAGCTCTTAACAATTATTATTAATTATAATTCTGAGCAGACTAGATCCCCCCAAAGAAACCTGCTTGCGATTTGGATCTGGTTCTCCTAAGTTTTTTTATCTGCTTTAGTATTTACCTGATTGCCAATATAATAGCTTATATATTTTCTGTTACTTTTAGAAAGTTTAGAAATATTTCCTGTAATTATTGTCAGGCCTTGATTCAATTAAACGAATTGTAAAATATACTGTTATTAATACAGTCACAGCAAACAGCTTTCAGTGATTCTTTACAAAAAGTTAAACAGCAAGAAGTGCTATTTCTCTTATTCTGGCAACAAAATATAACAGCGGTAATAGATGATTTAACATTCTAAAAACATTCTCATTTTAAAAGTTGAATAAAATGCATTTCGTTATTATTGAATTACTGAATCCATAAAGATCTATCAATAATTAAGATCCAATAATAGATGAGGTGCCAATATGAAACACGTAACTTCTGGAAAACCAGCAAAAACCGGATTAAAAATTCTTATATGTTTGGTTTATGGAATTTTTGCCGGAGTCTTCCTGGTTCAGGCATATCAGGGACAAACTTCATTCGCTTTTGCTTTTATTCTTTGCGTAATTATAGCTGCTGGGTGTTATGTCAATCTTCGATTTATAAAGTAACCATCAGCTTTTACACTATTTATAGATATAAATAGCATGCTATCTATCTGCAGTCATAAAGAAAAGCCGATCCGAAGAGATTCACTCTGTTCAGATCGGCTTTCTGTTTGCATGGCCTCTTGCTATTTTCGCTGTTCACTATCGTCGCCGTTAGAATGCTTGACTGCTGGGTGCGGAATGTAACCAGGTATTTCCATTCTGCCATCAAGACCACACCTTGGATCTTTCAAAACCAAACATCAGCGACATCCTTCTTGTCTGTTGTCTTTGTTCTTTATGTTCTACACTTAGCTTGCTTCGATCAAGCCCTCGA
>NZ_MPJW01000079.1 GCF_001945525.1 Ileibacterium valens | reverse complement strand
CCGAGTAACAGCGGCAGAATTGTCAGAGATGGCAGCGGCATCAATCTCCACAAACTCTATCCCTTCTGTTTTCGCAGAGCTTTCCAGTCTTCGTTTCCAGTAGCCAAAAGAAGAGTAGATCAGGTCGTTCTTCTGGCAGAATTCCTTCTGAGAAAGGCCGGAGAGGTGATAAGCCTGAACCTGTCTGGTCCAGAACTCCCGGTTTCCTTTTCGAGTTGGTGCATAATGGTAATTCGGCATAATGAAAAATCCTCCAGTTTCGTTGTAGACAATCTACCAACAGTTACTGGAGGATTTAACCCCGTCAAATATAAAGAACTTACGATGAATCGGGATTCTGGCATGAAAACCTGGCAGGTTTTCGATTACAGAAAAAAGCCATTCAGGAACAGTCTGTTTTATGTTCTGAATGGCTTATTTGTTTATAAATTCGGACTCTAAATCATCTGATCAAATTTCGGATCATAAAGATCTCGAAATTATCCGCGTAAGGTCGCTTTGGTTTTCTTTTCAATTTCAGCCAGAATCCTGTCGGTTGCTTCATTAATATCCGCTTCAGAAAGAGTGCGTGAATCGGACTGGAAAGTAATATTTACCGCAAGTGAAACTTCATCTTCCTTGACGTGTTCTCCGGAATAGACATCAAAGATTTCGGCATCACGGACAATATTTTCCTTACCAGCTTTACCGGAGCGGAAAATGATGTTTGTAATCATGCCAGCAGGAACATCCTTTTTCATGACAAGCGCGAGATCTCTCGAAACGGATGGATAGCGTGAAATTGGCGAGAATCGGATTTTCGATTTTTTCGCTTTCAGAATTGTTGAAAGATTCAGTTCGGCCATTACGACAGCCCCTGTTTTCATCTTTTCACCATAGGTTGGATGAATTTCTCCCATCATACCGATCTTTTCTTTTCCCATGTAAATTTCAGCCGAACGATACGGATGGAAGTGTTCCTGATCAGACTGGTTTGCTTTAAAGGAAATTCGGTTGAGATTGATTCCTAAACGTTCAATGATTTCTTCAATCAAACCTTTTAAAGTATAGAAATCAGCATTCTTTTCATATCCTGCCCAGCGCAGATGTTCCAGCGTTCCCTTCATAACAATCGCAAGATGCCTTTGCGGGTTGTTCCTGCTTGATAGATCAGAAATTTCAAACAGCGCAGCATCTTTCATGTTTCTCGAAAGATTATAAGCAGCTGTTTCAAGTAATGAAGGCAGGATGGAAGTGCGAATGATCTTTCTTTCTTCTGAAAGAGGAGTTGAAAGAACATAAGCCTCTCCTGCGCTTAAAATGGCATCCTGATGTTTATCATCGCTGATCAGAGTATAAGTCACTGTATCCTGAAGACCGTTTTCCAACAGGATATCTGCTACCTTCCGTTTCATCTTCTGTGCTTCATCGAGTTTTCCTTCTGTCATTTCCATTAATGGCAGTGTAGAAGGAAGACGATCATATCCGGCGATACGGATGACTTCTTCAGAAAGATCAGCCAGACCTTCCATATCCGGACGATAAGAAGGGATGGTTACAGTGATGGTTCCATTTTCTTCTTTGGGTTCAAAGTGAAGACGATCGAAGATATCCACGATTTCACTCACTTCAAAATCTGTACCTAAACGTTTATTGATTCTTTCGGCATCTACTGTAATAACTGTTGGCGAGTACTGATCAGAACCAAATTCAACAGTCTTTTCAATATCTTTGGCATCGGCGTATTCGATTAATAAATCGACTGCGCGGTCGAGGGCTTTTCTGGCGGCCAGAGGCTCAATTCCCTTCTGATAACGAATCGAAGATTCAGTGCTCAGCGAAAGTCTTCTTGCGGTGGTTCGGATACAGATCGGATCAAAAGAAGCGCATTCAATAATCAGGGATGTTGTATCGTCTTCGATTTTGGAGTCATCTCCACCCATGATGCCCGCAATACCGATGGGCTTGCCCTGATTGGTGATCACCAGATCATTTTCCCTGAGCTGATATTCTTCACCATCTAAAGCGGTGTATCCTTCATTAAAGCCCTGCTTTACGGTAATTTCATCATTATGAATGGCTCTAGCATCATAGAAATGCATGGGCTGTCCGGTTTCAAGCATCACAATATTCGAAATATCAACGACATTATTAATAGAATGCATGCCCGAAGCCCGCAGAAGTTCCTTCATCCATTTCGGAGATTCCTTAATGACTACAGAACCGATCTTCTTGCCGTAAAAATGAGGGCAGCCTTCAGTCTCAGAAACAACTTTCAGATTGGTTGGTGTATCACTTCCAGCATCAGCCGCTCCTTCATATTCAGGCAGATGAACTTCACGGTCTAAGATGGCACCAGTTTCAAGAGCCATATTGAAGGCCGCCTGACAATCGGCACGGTTTGGAGTCAGCCCGACATCCAGAACCACATCATCATAACCAAGATATCCTAAGGGATCTGTATTTCCAATGGGGGCATCTTCAGGCAGAATTTCAATGCCGTCAAGCTGCTGCTGAGTCAGCAGATGCTTATCAACGCCCAGTTCAAACAAGGCACAGATCATTCCATTCGATTCCTGATTGCGAATCATTCCGCGCTTGATTTCTCCACCAGGCAGCCTGGCGCCAGCCTTCGCGACAATTACTTTCTGGCCGGCCGCGACATTTGGTGCGCCGCAGACAATATTTAAAACTTCATCCCCAACATTCACTGTTGTGATATGAAGGTGATCCGAATCTGGATGAGGTTGGCAGGTTTCAACCTGACCAATGACCAGATTGGTCGCACTGGACATTGGAGTCACTTCTTCGACCTCAAAACCAGCATCTGTAATTCGATTTGCGATCTCATTCATTGAGAGATCGGAAAGATCCATGTACTGTTCAAGCCATTTTTTAGATATTTTCATGTTCCATCCTCTCTCTTTCTAGTCAAACCTGTCAAAGGTTTCATTGAACCGGCGATCATTGGTATAGAAGTGTCGAATATCATCAATTCCATACTTAAGCATGGCAATTCGCTCAAGACCAACTCCAAATGCAAAACCATTCATCTTGTCTGGATCATAGCCAGCCATTCGCAATACATTCGGATGAACTTCACCAGCTCCCAAAATTTCAATCCATCCCGTTCCCTTACAGGTTGGACAGCCCTTTCCATTACACATATGGCAGGTAACATCCACTTCAACGGATGGTTCTGTAAAAGGAAAGTAAGAAGGACGGAAACGAATTTCACGATCCTTACCAAACATCTTGCGGGCTACAAATTCAAGAGTTCCCTTTAAATCGGATAATGGGACGTTTTCACCGATAACCAACCCTTCCATCTGCATGAACTGATGAGAATGAGTGGCATCATCATCGTCACGACGATACACCTTACCCGGACAGACAACTTTGATTGGGTTTGGAGCCGATTCTTCAAGAACCTGCATCTGAATGGCCGTGGTATGAGTTCTCAATAATTTTTCATTATCGATAAATAAGGAATCCTGCATATCGCGGGCTGGATGACCCTGGGGGATATTGGCCCGTTCAAAGCAATAGAAGTCTGTTGTCACTTCATCTCCTTCAATAACAGAATACCCCAGTCCCACAAACAGGTCTTCAAGTTCTCGTTCCACCAGATTGAGCGGATTGAGATTTCCATGGGATGGACGAAGTCCTGGTAACGTAATATCAATCTTTTCGCTTTCGATCTTTTCATTCAGTGCTTTTTTGGCCAGAACTTCTTTCTGCTTTTCAATCGCTTCAGATACACTCTGTTTAAGCTCATTGACAGCTGCCCCAAAAGACGGCTTTTCTTCCTTTGGAAGATTTTTCATTTCTTTCATCAGAGACTGGATGCTTCCCCTTTTTCCCAGCAGACTGACGCGTAAAGCGTCCAGTTCGCCAAGAGAATCGCTTGCATCAATCTGCTTTAAAGCATCTTCTCTGATCTGATTCATATCAACCATCGTTACTTCCTTTCCGGTTTTCAACCAAGCAATAAAAAAAGACGAATGCAGAAACGGGAAAACCCGCGGTACCATTCTGCTTCGTCTGTCAGACACACTTTCAACCATGATAACCGTATGGTGACGGAAGGAGATTAATCCTTTGCTCCAGGATGAATTCACAGGTTTCCAGCCGCTTCTGTTTCACCAGTTTCAGAAGCTCTCTAAGACTTTATCTCCTGCTACGGTCCTTTCATTGCTAAAAAACATTGTAATCACACAGGATGGACAAATCAAGAAGCGGCAAAGGATGATTTGTGACATCCACCTATTCAGATCAGGTATTAAACCATGTGAATCTCAAAATAGTCATCTTATAAACCATAAGTTTGGACAAGCTTGTTCGACCATTCCCAATATTATTTTCTTCTGTTTATTTGTTGATGAATAATTCATTCACTGTTTGAATACAACAATGTAATAAAGAAAACTCTATCATCCCTAACCTAACATCTTTTCCATTCCGCTGCCTGTTTCGTTAACAGACATTGTTTGAAAGCCAAGACTGTGATAAAACTCCTCCTGTCCTTTAGAAGATCGCAGATTTATGCAGATCTTCCAGTTTTCTTTCAAAGTGCTTTTAATGAAATTCTCCGAAAACCTGTAAAGAAGAGTTCCTATCATATGTCCTTGAAATTTCTGGTTTACAATAAATTCCTTCATAAACCAGTGCATACCATAATCCCCAAGCCAGTTTATTGTCGCCACCGCTTTTCCTTTATAGCGCAAAACAAAGGATTTTGTACTGTTATGGATAGCAAGGCTCATCTGTTCCTGCGCGGGACACTTCCAGCCTACAGAAGCGAATAATTCTGAAAATTCTGCAGCTTTCATATCTTGGCTGATCGTATAATAATCAATGTCAAGGCCCTGTAAAATCTTTAATTCCCTGACTTTCCCAATGTCGTTAAGTTAAGGAGTGTCTTCCATGCGGAATTCGCTCCTCGTTTTTTTGATTTTTAACACAAGCAGTGGAGTTGCTCCAAAAGTTTATAAATTATCCGAATATGGCACTTGACAGACCGAAGCTCGGAACTAATCCATAATCCGAAGGATTTCGGAGGTGGTTATTTTGACCCATTCGAAATCCCCTAAACAGTATCGCCAAATCTTCTATTCTTACCTGGACGGTCTGGC
>NZ_MPJW01000077.1 GCF_001945525.1 Ileibacterium valens | reverse complement strand
GGCAAAAGAAGGATAAAGGGCAAGGTCGAGATAATCATCGACAAAGGAACTGACAGTAGTGAAGACAGAATCCATCTCAATATGAGGGAAGAGAGAATGGAGCAGTGGCAAACGGCCCTGAATCGAGTTATAGTGTGTTTGGTAATTTTGTTTATTGATCATGAACATATTTTACCAAAAGAGGCACCTCATCCATTACGGATCAGGTGCCTCTTTTTATTTTTGGACTGTCAGAAATTTAACAGCCCCTTTTAAGATTTTTTTAAAATTTACAGATCTTTGTTTTCTTCATCAATCCAGGAAGAAAACCGTCCGTTTTCAAATACCGGGACAATCTCTCCATTTTTAAGAGTTCCCACGATTGAAAGGTCTTCAGTACCAATCATGAAATCAGTATGTGCAGCCGACTGATTCATACCTAGTTTTTCAAGCTCTTCAGATTCTAAATTTAAACCATTCTCTATGCATTCTCCATAGGATTGGCCTAAAGCAAGATGACAGGATGCATTTTCATCAATCAGAGTGTTATAGAAAATTCGATTTAACGATTGAATTGGCGAATCTGCTGGTACCAGGGCAACTTCACCTAAATAGCATGAATTTTCATCGGTATTTAAAATTTCTTTTAAAGTCTCTTCACCTTCTTTGGCAGAAAAAGAAACCACTTTTCCATCTTTGAAGGTCATTTCAAATTCTTCGATAAGCTTTCCGCCAACATTTAATGGCATACTGGCTACCACGCGGCCATTTACTCCGGTTTTTAGCGGAGCAGTAAATACTTCTTCTGTAGGGATATTTGGAAAAAACAGAAGACCATCACTTCGAATGGATGCTCCACCTGCAAATAAATAGCCTTCTGGCAATTCAATGATCAGATCGGTACCGAGTGAGTTGGTATAATGCAAAGATTTTAACCCACAGTTATTGAGCTTCTGAATCCGCTTTTTAAAGGATTCGTGGTGTCTATTCCAGTTTTCGATAGGATCGTTTTCATCAATTCTGCAAATTTGAAAGATATCATTCCACAAGGCATCTATTGCCTGACCTTCTTCGAGATCTGGAAAAACGGATTTGGCCCAATCCGGATGAGCAAATGGAACAATAGTCCATGCTGCCTCTCCAGTCTCAATTTTTTTTCGATATTTATCCTGCTTCAAGCGGGCCTGGCGCATTTCAAGTATTCGATAGGAGGGATTGATATCCTTCATTAAATTTGGGTCATTACCGGTGATACTGATATAACTGGCTCCATCTTCGGCAGTCTGGTTATAGAAATCTGCTTTCCAATCCGGACATTCATTGAAGACATCCGGATCAGCCATCAGATAACGATCGTGATTTAACTTTGCATCTGAATAATTCACGATTACTTCTCTGGCTCCAGCTTCATAAGCATACCGGGCTATCTTTCTGGCAAGTGGGGCAGCTTCAATCGGAGAATTCAGAACGATGGTCTGAGAGGGCTGTGCGTTAACTCCCCTCAAAGCAGTCAGTCGGGCAAGTTTATCAAAATACTCTTCATTCATAAATGTTTCTTCCTCATAATATTTATTAACGGTTTATGTACGTTATAGTAAGAAAGATCGTACATTTAAAGATTAGCAAGATTAACAATCAAAAGAAACAATAGATCACAGTCAGGATAAGATCCATTAAAGAAAGAACGATCTAAGATAAACCTATGAATACATTACAAAATACAAATGAGAAAAATGAACGCTGGGGCTTAGCCCTTGGCGGCGGTGGAAGCCGAGGAAGTTTTACGATTGGAGTGATTAAAGCTCTGGTTGAAAATGGATATTATTTTAATGCAGTAACCGGAGTAAGCATTGGGGCATTATCAGGAGCTGGCTACGTTATGCAGACGGATAAAGGATTAGACGAATGGATCGAACGTTTCAAATCAGATATGGTTGTGGATCATCCGTTTGCCTTTCCAAATGCAAACAGGATAACTAAGCTAACTGGAGATCTGGGAATTGATTTCATAAACCAGTTTTCTGCGGACGGACCAAGTATTGCTCCTTTGATTAAAACTTACTCTGATTATTTTAATTTCGATGATTTTAAGAAGAGTGATATCGATTTTGCCTGTCTGACTTATAATGTCTCACAAAACAAACCGGTAATATTTTACAAAAAAGATATGACGAAAGATGACTGTGTCATTAAATTAATGACATCAACTGCCTACTTTCCTGCTTTTAACTTTGTTGAATACAACAACGATCAATATGCCGATGGAAGTTACTGCAATATTCCTCTTGGTCAGGAAATTATGAAGATGAATGTGGAGCATGTAATTGCGGTATCTCTTCATAATGGAGACGAAAAACCTTTAGCCATTGCTCCAGGTATTCACATGGTAATCCATCCAATTCTGAACTTGAAATATTTTCTTGATTTCAACGTAGCTGACTTAAAAAAGCAGATTGCCCAAGGATACCTGGAGACTCTGAAATTTCTCGATCAGGCTCCTGGATATATCTATACTTTTTATCAGGAAGATGAAGCTGCTTTTCGGACTCTGAGTGATCTGACAGATAAAGTCCTGGATCGAGTAGGATTAACTCTTGATAATGAACGACTGATTGATGGATTATCTCAGCTTCTAGGATACAGACCTGCTCCACTTGAAAATGAGCTGATGAAAAACTATACCGCAGGTCTGATTTTCGAATGTCTTGGGTTAGTTGCTGGAATGGACCCTTACCAGCAATATCATCTGATGGACTTTTCTGCAGAAGTTTTAAGGAGACTTTCACAACCAGAATCAGATCCAGAAGAAATGAATAAAGCTATGAATTCGGTTGAGATGGAAGTCATAGGCGCTCGAGATTTGCTGGTATTCTTCCATGCCGGTTTAAAAAGTTTCGATGGTAAGCTGCCGGCTCAATTTGACTGTTTCAGAGAAAAATACGGCTCTATTTATTACCTGGCATTTGCCTGGCTCATTCTCGAAAAATTCTCAGCACTTTTTTCCTTAAGCGAAAAAGTTCACGATCTTGAAGAGAAATTCAGTATTTAAAATATATCGAACCGATATTGACCTTATGTATTAGAAGTCTGATTATTTGGTACGTATAATTATCCACATGGCAGAAAATACAGTTAGAAAACTTAAACTAAAGAAAAGATCTGATTTGGAAGTAGAATATAAAATTCTAAGATCAAAACGAGTGAAATATGCAAAAATGGTTGTTGAAGCAGATGGAACAATATGTCTGAAAATCCCTCAGGGGTTAGCTAATCCTGAAAAAATGGTTGAGAACATACTTACTTCTGAATTAGAGGATAAATTGATTGAGCTCATTGAAGTTCAAATCCCGGAAATGAAACGGAGAAATCAGAATGCAATTACACCTTCGAATAAATTAAAGGTAGGTATTGAAAATGGAAAACAGGTAACGATCTGGGGAAAGATTTATACCGTTCGATATTACCTGGATGAAAGACCTGAGAATTACCTGGTGATGGATTATGAATTCGATGAAAGTAATAACGAGTTTATTGTTTCGTTTGGTTTAAAGAAATCAGATGCAGGCAGGTTCGATCTGGATGCTCAGGCCTCCCATCTCTGGGAGAAGTTTTTAATCGTAGAAACAAATAAAGCCGCAATCAATCTTTATAATAGCCCGAATATTCAGCGTTTTTAACGGCAAATGGGTTAAGAGTATCAAAAATTAGTGCCCGGATTATGAAAAGACAATGGGGGAGTGTAACCCTTGAGAAAAGAACCATCCGTTTAAATGCACTTCTGACACAACTCCCTAAAAAATATCTGGAGCATACTCTATGTCATGAGATTGCTCATCTGGTTATTGGGGGACACAATCCGATGTTCTATAAATACCTGACTCAATTAGATCCGGATGCAGCAATGACTCGGGAAGAGATGAAAGATTTAGTGATCCAAACCGATGGAAGTATTATCCATCGATCACATTAAGAAAAAACGAGAAAGAAGAAAATCGAAAAAGAGGAAGTCTATGAAACTGGAAAAATTGGATGTTAAAAAATTAGCCAAAATGATTGATCATACTTGTCTGAAACCTTATGCGACAAAGCAGGATCTGGAAAAACTGTGTAAAGAAGCAAAAGAAGTTGACACTGCTATGATTGCAATCAATACGGAATGGACACGTTTTTGCAAGGAATTGCTGAAAGATACAGATGTTCATGTCGGAGCTGCGATTTCATTTCCTCTGGGTCAGGAAGGGCTTCCGGTGAAATTGTATGAAACAGAATATGCTATTAGCGAAGGTGCTGATGAGATAGACTATGTCATTCACATTGGAAAAGCAAAAATGCATGACTGGGCCTATCTGGAAGATGAGATGAGGCAAATTAATGATATTTGCAAAAAGCATCATGTCATCTGCAAGGTGATTTTTGAAACATGTTATCTTTCAGATGATGAAATTATTGAGCTCGCAAAAATCGCTTCTAAAGTGAAACCGGATTTCATTAAGACTTCTACTGGGTTTGGTACAGCTGGAGCCACAGCACATCACGTTCGATTGATGAAAGAGAATGCCAAAGAAGATGTAAAAGTAAAAGCGGCTGGTGGGATTCGTGATTTGAAAACAGCTTTAGAAATGGTTGAAGCCGGAGCTGAAAGAATTGGAACTTCTTCCACATTGAAAATTCTTGAAGAAGCCAGTCAGGATTTCAAAGTATAAAAAGCTATTTCTTTTTCATTAACGATTGATGGATTATCGATCACGAGATCACATAATCGAAATAGGATTTTTTCGTTATGGGCATTAATAGGACACTCAGGGAATTGGAAAGATCGGAATAGATCTTCCCAATTCCTTCTTTGTTTTACTGAGGTGCCTTTAGAAAACTTTCACCTGAATTTTCCGGATAACGTAAGGTAAGACTTGTTTGTGATAAACGGTTAAATATTCACAAATATTTCTTGCGTTTAGATACGGACTTCGATATACTTAATAAGCTTTGTGAGTTAACGCATAAATATCACAAAGTTGGCTTCATCTAACTTGTGAAATGTTTAAAAAAATTCACAAAAAGCTTGACTAAGGTTAAGTAATGAAGTATTATAAATGAGGCTTGTGAAATACATTAAATAAATAACAAGTGTATGGATCTTTGAAAACCAAACATCAGTAAAAGACATAACAGAAGGTCTGAAGTAAAAGTTGTAAGAGAGTAGCAATACAGTCAAACAACAGTTCAGAAGTGAAAACACGAGATCAAGCAAGAAAGGGCGTACGGAGAATGCCTG
>NZ_MPJW01000128.1 GCF_001945525.1 Ileibacterium valens | reverse complement strand
ACGGATCGTTCGGTCGCTGTCAGTGATTTCAATCACCGGCTTTGGACTCTCGTCTGATCCTTCCAAATCCAGGAAGACCGTCCTGTCAATTTCTACGAATTCAAGAGCCGCTGAAGCAGGCGATACGGCGGCAGCTTTTCTGCGCCAGTACTGGAAGGTGGATAAAGCCAGGCCGTTTTGGACGCAGAAGCCAGCCTGAGTCAGACCTGACACCTGGTATTGATCAACCAGGTTCATCCACTGTTCCTGATTCAGTTCACGGGATTTGGAAAACAGATAATTATGCATAAAATCCTCCAGTTCTAGTCGAATACAGAATATCGACTGGAACCGGAGGATCTAAGCCCGTGAAAATTTCAAAAGGTTACTCTGAACATTCATAAAAACCGTTTTCTCAGGCCTTGTCTTTCTGAAAAAGCAAAAAAACTCCATAGCCAATTCAACTACGGAGTTTTTATGATCCTTCATGTATAGCCCATGATCTAAAGCCAACAGACTTACTGCATTTCACACCTTGCGGCCTGCTGTCTTAACGGGTGTAATTTGGGGCAGGCGATGCCACGAATATGTTTTTAATATAAGGATATTTAAATAACATCCAAACAATGCTTATTGTACTTCTTCTTCAGGTGCAGTCAATGAACGTTCAGCGAGTTCAGCGGCGATTTCAGATACCTGAGCCGCACTGAGATTTTTAATTCCGCTGGCCAGTTCATGACCGCCTCCATCATATTCGACTGCAATATCACGGATTGGAATTCGTCTTGAGCGTAAAGAAGCTGAATAATGAATTCCATCTTCCATTCGTGTGAATAATGCCCAAACTTCAATATCTATAATATTTCCCAGGGCATAGACTTTTTCCTTGGCTTTTGAAAAATCCATCCCGCAGCTAAGGTAATCATGCTGATCCATGACTGATATCAGAGCGTTATTTTTGCGGTAGGCATTTTGACGAACTTTATTCTCATAAACAAAGTCCTGATAGGTTCCTGCAAACACGTTTGCATTCGCCTTAGCCAGATCAACGCCCTGCCTGACCAGATAACTTGCTGCCAAAAATGTATCCGGCGATGTCTTATTGACCGCAAAACGCAGATTATCTGCGATCAATCCTTCATAAAGCAGCTGAGCCGATTCGGAAGGAATACTTGCCTGAAGTTCATTGAGAATTCTCGCAATCAGCTCGCAGGTAGCTGTAGCGTCCTCATCAACCAGTTCAAGATCACCATAATCTTCTACTCGAACATGATGATCGATTCGAATGGTTTTTGAGGCTGTTTTCCAGCGGTCGTCATCAATTCTAGGTGAAGTTGCAGAGTCAAGTATAATCGCTAATGAGTTTTTTACGTCTTCATCGCTCGCTTCATCCATCTTTTTACCCTGACCGTCCTGACCAAGGGCAAATATTTTCTTATCCGGATAATTTGACTCAAGAAATCCTTTGAGACCCAGCTGTGATCCTAATGCATCTGGATCAGGAAAAACGTGACGAAACAGAGTGATTGTATTGGCTGCTTCAATTTCAGACTGAAGCTTTTTTGCCAAATTTTTTAACTGTTCTGATTTAGGCATTTTCAAGATTTTTATAAGCGTCTCTTGCCAGCATGACTTCTTCATCAGTAGGAATTACCCATACTTTGACTTTGGAATCTGGAGTTGAAACGATTTTCTCCTTGCCGCGGCAGTTGTTTTCTTCAGAATCAATTTTTGCACCAAATACGTTCAGACCATCAATAATGGCTTTGCGAATATCTGGGGCATTTTCACCAATGCCTCCGGCAAATACGATGGCATCCGCTCCACCCATTAATGCGTTATATCCGCCAACGGTTTCAATCACACGGTCCTCAAAGATTTTCTTAGCCAGTTTTGCACGATGATTGCCTTCTTCAACTGCTTTATCAATATCTCTGGAATCTGAGGAAACTCCGCTGACACCAAGCAAACCGGATTTTTTATTCAGAATATCATCCATTTCCTGAGCACTGTAACCATATTTCTTCTGAAGAACTAAAGGAATCGCTGGATCAATATCTCCAGAACGGGTACCCATTTCAACACCTGCAAGCGGAGTCAGTCCCATTGAAGTTTTAAATGATTTTCCATCTTTAATCGCAGTGATGGAAGCTCCATTTCCAAGATGGCAGGTAATGATATTTACTTCTTCTGGTTTAATGCCATTCAGTTCAGCGTAGCGGTCCTTCAGGAATTTATGAGAAGTGCCATGGAAGCCATAACGGCGGATATGGTCTTTTTCATAATATTCATAAGGAATCGGATAGATATAGTTTTCTTCTGGCATACTCTGATGGAAAGCGGTATCAAAAACAAAAGTATGAACTGCGTTTGGCAGAGCTTTTTCAAATGTGCGGTAACCTAACAGTCCAGCTGGGTTATGAAGAGGTGCTAAAGGTACACATTCCTCAACATTTGCTACAGCTTCAGGAGTAGCGACTACTGAATCTGCATAGTATTCACCACCGTGAACCATGCGGTGGCCGACAGCCTTGATTTCATCAAGAGAGTTTACAACATGGTGCTTGATCAGATTTTCAATCAGCATGTTGACTGCAACTTCATGATCAGGAATCTCTGTTGTTTCGGTAAATTTTTCTCCATTCACATTGATTGTAAAAACTCCATCGTTAAGTCCAATGCGCTCAACGAGTCCTTTTGCGAGCACTTTTTCGCTCGGCATGTCATATACCTGAAACTTTAAAGATGAGCTTCCGGCATTGACCGACATCACTATAGCCATAAATTAAATCTCCTTTTTCAATCATCCATTAAATACATCCAACCCTAATTAAACGCTTTTCGTTCTGAAAGCACAACCAAAGCTAATGAAAAGCACTAAGTTCAACAGAGCAGCCGCAACATTTGCAATCTTGGAGCGACTTTTTATTTCGTTTATGCGGTTCTTTTTAATTGAATACAAAAGAGCTGGAAATTATCTTGTTAAAGTTATATTTACCATATATTTTATATATTCCTTAATAATATTCCTTCACCTTTTCCGATACCTCTGACAGACTTCAATATAATTGTTTTCGATAAAGTGAATTCATCAGCACCAGTTGATGGATCTGTTTGAGATAACCAAATCCTTTGACCAATAAATTGATTCAATCAATCTATCCTATAAAAAGATGGCAGTATACGAACTATCGGATAATTGAAAAAAAGCTTTTAAAGTGATTTGTCTTTCCATACGATAAGATCATCAGGCTCAATCTTTATGAGTCCAAATCGAATGATAAGTAATCATGGATTGGATTTTCCTGCCAAAAATACCTTATTACTATGCTTAGTTCTAATAATTCATATAACAGCGTGTACGAATTGCTGATTGAAACTTCCATTACCGGAAGATCAGAAGATACCGCGACAATTATTTCAAAATGTCTGCTGAATCATTTTGATCAAATTCCTGATTACTCACTGACCGAACTATCCGAACTCTGTCATGTTTCCTGTGCGACTCTATCCAGATTTATCCGCCAGATCGGGATGGAAAATCATCTGGAATTCAGAAACCGCATCCAGCAGGAAATCGGAAAATATCCACAGGCTTACAGCTGGTCTCATCCTGTGGAGAAAATTCCTTTTTTACCTCCATCAAGCATTGCATAGACCAGACCGTTGAGCGTTTGATATTTTTCATCGATCGAAGTTTTAAAACTTTTGTTAATCTTCTCAATCTTGGTAAATCCGTTTACCAAACAGCTTCCATCTTCATTGAAGATCAATCCATCCTCTTCGTTGAAATTCCCGATCAGCTCAGCAATAAGATCGTTCAGTGTCAAAAGACCGCTGACCCCTCCATATTCATCTAGAACAATCACCATATTCAGACGTTCTTTCTTCATTTTGGTAAATAGTTCATCTGCACCAATGTATTCCCAGACAAATACGGGCTTTTCCAGAGCAGCCATAATTTTTGCTCTTAAACAGTTATCTGATCAGTTACGCAACAGCTTTTTCACATTTAGAATACTTAGGATATGGTCTGCCGTCTTTGAGAACACCGGTATAAAAGCTCTTTTTGTTTCATAGATGGCATGATCCCAGCCATCCGGATTGTCTAGATCTAGCAGTATCATCTCAGTTCGATGCACCATAATATCTTTTGCCTGCCTGTCATCAAAAGCAAAGAGACACTCGATCAGATCTTTTTCCTGAGTATCAATTGTTCCTTTTTGCTCTCCGGCGTTTACCATCATAATTATTTCTTCTTCAAAGACTTCTTCTTCATTTGAATTCGGATTGATGCCAAGCACTCTGAGAACTGTGTTTGTTGACCAGGTAAGTACTTTAACAAGCGGTGAAAATAGAAATGCGATCCCACTGATCAGTCCGCTGACACCCAGAGCCATCTGCTCACTTTTGTGAATTGCAATCTGTTTAGGCACAAGTTCGCCAAATACTAACGTAAAATAAGAAAGAATCATGGTAATCAACAAGATCACAATTGTGTCAAGAACATGATAAGGGAGCCCGATTCCAATTCCAGTCAGCCAGAATTCCAGAGAAATTATCAGCAGCAAAGGCGCTTCCTAAAAATCCAGAAAGAGTAATAGCAATCTGAATAACAGAAAAAAAACGGCTTGGATCACTAATAAGCTTTTCAAGTTTTTTAGCTTGTCTGTTGTTTTCGTCTGCGAGCTTTTTGACTTTATACTCATTTACAGACAGTACCGCAATTTCTGAACCCGCAAATACAGCATTCAAAATAATAAGAATGACCTGAAGCACGATCATCCACAACCAGTCAGGCATAGTTCCTCCACTAAGATATACTTTATTTAAATCTGATGAAGAGGATTATAGCTTAGGTTACGTCGTCAATCTTCTGAATTGCTCAATCAGAAATGGCTGCGAAGTGAAGAAATAGAAAATCATCAAAAAAAAGATTCACATCAGCATCAAGGTTTTGCCTATTTACTGCTTACATTTTGCAAACCGATTTGAAACGTTTTCAATGCATTTCAGAAAAAGAAAAAGCCGATCCGAAGTGATTGCTCACTCAGATCGGCTTTCTGTTTGCATGGCCTCTTGCTATTTTCGCTGTTCACTATCGTCGCCGTTAGAATGCTTGACTGCCAGGTTCGAAAAGTGTCTGGGTATTTCCATTCTGCCATCAAGACCACACCTTGGATCTTTCAAAACCAAACATCAGCGACATCCTTCTTGTCTGTTGTCTTTGTTCTTTGTGTTTTACACTTCGCTTGCTTCGATCAAGCCCTCGACCGATTAGTATCAGCCAACTTCATGCATCTCT
>NZ_MPJW01000122.1 GCF_001945525.1 Ileibacterium valens | reverse complement strand
TATCCAGGATATTACCGCCAGGCTGAAAAGAAGCTCAAAAGAGAGCCACGGAAACTTTCACACATGGTCAAAGGCTCAAACAACTGAAATAAACAGCGAATCAAAGTCGCTAAACTTCATGAAAAAAAGCCAATCAACGCAGAGATTTTCTGCATAAAAAATCAAGGCAGATAGCCAATGACCATGATTGTGTCTGTATCGAAAATCTGAATATGCAAGGACTGTCACAGTCACTTCATTTTGGTAAGTCTGTATCAGATAACAGCTGGGGAATGTTCACTCGATTTTTGGAGTATAAGCTTGCCGATATGGGAAAACAGCTTGTCAAAGTGGATAAGTTCTTTGCAAGCAGTCAGATCTGTTCTAGCTGCGGCTATAAGAATAAAGAAACGAAAAACTTATCTCTCAGAGTCTGGGACTGCCCAGAGTGTGGCGCTCATCACGATCGAGACATCAATGCAGCAATCAACATCAGAAATGAAGGAATGCGGTTAGTCATCGCCTAATTCAACAAATATCATAGAACCGTGGGACACACGGAGACAGCCTGTTGAACCTTAGAGCGATGGCTCTATCGAGCAGGAACCAACCCTGGCCTATGGTGGAAGCCCCCGCCTCTAAGCGTTGGCGTAGGCGGGGGAGGATGTCACTGCGTCTCCAATTTCTCAATCATTTAAAGAGAAGATTCTTCCGATTGAGAAATTTATGAAATCAAAAGGAATGACCGGGAGGTTTGTATCTTCCGATCACCTGCACATGACTTTGGTCTTTTTAGGCAATATTGAAGATGAACAGATAATTCATCAACTGATTTCTCTGGTTCAAAACTTTGATTTTGGCGAGGTTATATTAAAACCGGGACTATTTGAACAATGGAGAGATCTTCTGGTTTTGCGTTTTGATGAGAATAGGGAATTATCAATCAAAGTTCAAAATCTTAAGGAACAACTGAAAAAACATGGTTTTGTTTTTGATGATAAATCATTCAAGGCTCATATTACGATTGCCAGAAAGCTCAGACTGAATTCAACGTTGATCAAGTCTATAAAAATTGAACCTCAGGAGTGTTTTGAACAATTCATTAATGAGCTCAATCGTATGAAAGATTTTAATAACCAGAATCTTCTATTGGATGAGATGAATCTTTATGAATCAAAACTGACTCAGAATGGTCCGAATTATATCTTGCTTGCAGGCTCATCTAAAAAAAGTTAATTTTGCAAATCGATGGTTACGAAATAATTAACTTTTCGTTCAGACCTGTAAATGTGGCTAATCATTAGAAAGGGGAGATTTGATGATCTGCAAAGACTGCGGCTTTGATAATCCAAAAGGGGTATATAGATGTCAGCGATGCGGAAATTCTCTGGTTCCAGCTATTCCCCGTGATTCTTATATCAATCCTTACCCACCAAGAAAAACAATGGAACCCCATCAGGCAAGGAAAGTTCTCAGGATTGGGATGGCAGCTTTTATCATCCTGATTTTTCTGGGTTTATTCAGCCTGGTCTCCGGATTATTCAGAAACAGTTCGTCAAATGAGGAGGCAACGGTTTCTTTTACTGCAGAAGATTCTAATTCTGCAGCCTATTCAGAAGAAATTCAGGAAAGCTATATTGATCCTCTTTTCGTCCCTGATGAATATATTCATGATGGAATGATGACGCTTCCTGAGTCCGATATCAAAATTGGAATGCCCGAGTATTCAGACTGGCAGACAGATGCTTTGATCAGCAATACAGAATACTCCTGTGATTTCAAACTCGAAAATGGTCTGAACATGATCTTTTACAGTTATGTGGCAGACTATCCGTTTTCCAAATCGGAAGAAGAAGAATATTTTCGGGAAGCTCAGAAATATTTACGGCTTGAAGGAACCAATGATCAGTATTTCTATACGGTAGAAAATGAAAATGGAATTGTCGCAACGATTGTTGATCGAATTCATGGGCGTAACTATGTTATCGAGATCTACTCGGATGAAGAAAGCGGCAATCCTTCAATGAAAAAGGAACATGATAAACGAGCTTCATATGTACTGAATCATGAGATTCTGGATCTAAGTTCATTGGCTGATAATGAGAAAAACAAGGAATAATCTTTGGATTCATACAACATGATAAAAAGAATGATGCAATCTTTTTTTTCCTAAGTTTGCTATAATGGTCGTGCTTAGACGGGAGGAAGCTGACAATGCTCGATATTCGCAATGCGTCTTTGAACGATCTTGAAGAGATCAACCGCCTCGAACAGGCCTGTTTTTCGCCTGAAGAAGCTGCGTCCAGGACTGTCTTAAAGGAGCGCCTTGAGACTTTCCCAAATCATTTCTGGCTGCTTGAACGAGATGGCCGCCTGGTAGCCATGGTCAATGGAATGACGACTGACAATGAATTCCTTGCTGATGAAATGTATGCCAATGCTGCCATGCATAATGAAGATGGCAAATGGCAAATGATGTTTGGTGTAGAAACAGATCCTGAATACCGTCATCGTGGTTATGCTTCGATCTTAATGAAGGAAGCAATCAAGGACTGTCGTGAAGATTCACGAAGCGGAATTATTCTGACTTGCAAGGAGGAACATATTCCGTTTTATGAAAAACTCGGCTTTGTCAACAAAGGCGTTGCTGATTCAGCGCATGCCGGCAAAACCTGGTATTTAATGCAGCTTGATTTACAGCCATAAACAATTGATTTTTTCAGATGATAAAACTGTCCAATCGGACAGTTTTTTTCTGTGAAATGAGGAAGAAAATTTTAATATATACACGAATGGTGTCAATATCTGCGATAGACTGAAATAGCCAGGAAAACAGAGAACTTCAAGGAAATGTTTTTTTGGAGAAAGAGGGTCAGCGATTTGATCCCATCCGTTTGTTATAATCATTTCGGATAAGGGGGATTCTTCAGCTTGGCTTACTATCAGATACTCAAGAAACGCAGATTGGATCTGAATCTTTCAATTCAGGACATTGCGATACAGACTCATTTATCTCCGGAATTTATCCGGGCCATTGAAGAAAATAATCTGGACGTTTTTTCGGACGATTTTTCATTTGTCCGTTATTTTGTACATTCTTATGCAGATGTGATTGGTGTCAACTGGGCGGTGATTGCTCCTGAAGTCGATGCAACCATCTCGGCTTACGCTCATGCAAGAGATATGGCTATCACACAGGCACAACGAAAAATGATTGAAAATATGCCGGCGGCAAAGAAGAAGGGGACTAAAAAAAGAAGAAGACGCAAGCACATCTTCTCAAACATGGCAGGCGCTCTTTCAAGAAAAATGAACTGGGATCCTAAAAATCAGCTTTCAAGAACACTGATTTTTACAGCAATCGGTGCCCTGACGTTCTTAGCCGTTTTATCACTGGCAGTTGATGCACTATCAGAGCGAAATATCCGCAATGCTGAACTGGCTAAACAGGAAGAACTCAAGAAAAAAGAAGAGGAAACACAGCGTTTAGCTGATCAGTTCAAATCTCAGAAAGACGCAAGTTCTCAGGCTGAAAAGCAGGAAAATGCCATTCCGGTTACGGTTACTGCCGCAGCCGATACGGTGAATGGTTTCACCGTTGAAAATACTCTTTCCGATTCCGAGCCCATTTCGATCGCTTTTCAATGTGCAGCTCAGATGAGTGTGACAGTGTATGTTAATGGGACTCAAAATACTTCTCATACTTTTGATCAGAGTTGGACCTATACTTTCCAGAGTGGCACAGATACGCTGATTGAACTTGAAATCAGCGGTTATCAGGCGAATGATCAGATTACTGTCAACAACACAGCTGTTCCATTGCAGGAAACTGGATTTACCGATGGATATGGCGTGGTGACGCTGCAGTTTACTGGATCAGCCAATCAGAGTTCTCAGGATCAATCCTCAGATCAGTCTCAGGAACCTGATCAGCTGAATACGGAACAAACACCAACCCAAGAGGACTATTCTCAGAGTGAAGAATATGTTGAAAGTGGACAGGGAGAGCTCAATTCGGAAGATCAGGGAATTGAGGATCCATATGCTGCTGGTTCTTATACAGATCCAGACAGTGAATATTACGAATAAAAATGTTTTCCTGGAGATAAAAACATGAATACTTTTAAACAAATGAATTTGCCAAATAAGCTTACTGTATTGCGGATCCTGATGGTTCCAATTGTGGTGGCCTGTTATTTGTACATCCCAAAAGACTGGCTGGTTCTGGACGAAACCAGCGGGTTATCTGGAAGAAATCTCGTTGTTTTTGTTCTTTTTGCCATCGCTTCCTTAACGGATATGCTTGATGGTCAGATTGCCCGCAAAAACAATCTCATTACTTCTTTTGGAAAGTTTCTTGATCCAATTGCGGATAAAATGCTGGTTAACACCATATTGATTTTGCTTGTCAGCACGCATGAAGCCAATGTCATTGCCGTTTTACTGATGACAGCCCGTGATTTGCTTGTAGATGGGCTGCGCTTTGCGGCAGCTTCTGAAGGAAGTGTCGTTTCAGCAGGCTTTTCCGGAAAAGTGAAAACCGTTTTACAGATGATTGCAATCTGTCTGCTGCTGCTTTGCAACTGGCCGTTTTGCTATTTGCATTTTCCGATGGCAGATCTCATGCTGTGGGCGGCGACAGCGGCTTCGCTCTATTCTGGATGGATCTATTTTCAGAAGCTTAAGAAATACGTTTTAAAAAGCATGTAATTCATGCTTTTTCATTTGCGTGATTTTCAGCACTCACCAGTCATCCGCGTATTCATTTACCTCATTGACTGATTCAATAAAGGAGAAACCTGAATGAAAAGTTTAGAAGATCAGATCAGAAAGAAGTCCAAAGACCTGATTGATCTATGCGCTAGTCACAATTTAAAGATCGGATCCTGTGAATCGCTGACCGCTGGCTTGTTTTGCTCAAGTCTGGCCTCAGTTTCTGGAGCAAGTCAGGTTCTTGCCGGCGGATTAGTTACCTATATGAGCTTTGAAAAGGAACGTCTGGCTCATGTCGATCACGAAATCATTGAACGTTTCGGAGTTGTCAGCTCAAATTGCGCTGCTGCAATGGCTAAAAATGCCAGAAAAGTTCTCGACTGTGATTATTGTGTTTCCTTTACCGGTAATGCCGGACCAAAAGTGATGGAATCAAAACCAGCCGGATTAGTTTACTGCGCTTTGGCCAGTCATCATGATCTTGAGGTTTATGAATTCAATCTCTCACTCGAAAGAAATGAATTGCGACTCAAACTGGTCGATCTCATGATGGATCGATTAATGAATCTGATCCAAAAGAATATTCATCAGGAGTATGAAGATTACGATCGAAAAGATCATCATGATTCAGAAAATTAAATCGTCAGCTTGATTAATCTGTAAGTCTGATGATTCAAAATAAACATACAACGAAAAATGAACATCAGATTCAGAAACAAAGATTAAAAATCTGATGTAAATGATAGTGAAAGGATGGAATTATGGCTGCAAAAAAAGAAAAAGCTACAAAAGATAAAGAAAAAACAAAATCCAAAGACGAGCTTCTGAATGATGCGATTAAATCCATTGAAAAGGAATATGGAAAAGGATCAATCATGAAGCTTGGAGAGCGAAAAGCGGTAGATGTCGAAGTGATTCCTTCTGGATCACTGCTTCTGGATCAGGCTTTAGGGATCGGAGGATATCCTAAGGGACGAATCATTGAAATCTATGGTCCTGAATCTTCCGGTAAGACTACCCTGGCTCTTCATGCGATTGCTGAAGTTCAGAAAAAAGGCGGACGAGCTGCATTTATTGATGCAGAAAATGCGATTGACCCAATTTATGCCAAAGCACTTGGCGTTAATATTGATGAACTGATTCTTTCTCAACCTGACTCTGGTGAGCAGGGACTGAACATCATGCTGATGTTAATTGAAAGTGGAGCAGTCGATCTGGTTGTTGTGGACTCCGTTGCCGCATTGATTCCGCAGATGGAACTCGATGGCGAAATGGGAGATCAGCAGGTGGGTCTTCAGGCTCGAATGATGTCCAAAGCTATGCGTAAACTGGCTGGCATCATCAACCGCAACGACTGTACAGCGATCTTTATTAACCAGCTGCGGTTAAAGGTGGGTGTTGTTTATGGTAATCCGGAAACAACTCCTGGCGGACAGGCTTTGAAATACTATGCTTCTGTTCGTATTGATATCCGAAAATCTGAAGTGATTAAAAATGGAACCGATCCGGTTGGAAACAAAGTTAAGGTGAAAATTGCAAAAAACAAGGTCGCTGCGCCATTTAAGACCTGCCAGCTTGAAATCATGTATGGACAGGGGATCTCAGCAATTTCCGAATTGATTGACCTGGCTGTAGACCACGATATTCTCAAAAAATCCGGTGCCTGGTACTCATACAATGGGGACAAGGTCGGCCAGGGTAAAGAGGCTGCTAAGGAATTCCTAAAAAACAACGAAGAACTCCGCAGGGAAATCGAAGAAAGAGTTCATGCGGCAATCATGCCTTCCAATGAGGAAGCTGCTGATCAGACGGAAGCAGATCAGACAATCACTGTAGAAGATCTTCTCGCTACCAATGAAGATGTAAATGTCGAAGAAGCTTCACAGGAAGAAACTGCTGAATAGTTTTAATCATCGTCATATTACAGATTCGAACATTCTCTCCATTCTGGAGAGAATGTTTTTTTTAGCTGCCTGGTTTCAAATCTGATAAAGGTATCTGTTCATACCATTCAGGTTTAGTAATCAGGCTAAGTTCAATTCAAAATGAACGTCTGGTAAATTTTTCAGAAATATGGGGAATTAACGGAAATTGGAATATAATAAACAAAAAATTTCTTATAGATCTTCATCTGTTTTCTGTTATTGAACTTTAAAAGATAAATAGTGGCTTTATTGTTGATTGGGTCTTTTGTTCAATCGTTCGTCATGGATGAATAAACAGAAATCTTAAAAAGAAATCAATTGTGAAAGGAATGTTGATTATGGCCAGACTTACCTGCGATGAGTATTTTGTAATGGACTACTCGGAACTCATCAATCCTGCCATTATCGTGGTCGATATGGTGAACGGCTTTATCAAGGAAGGGAAGCTCAGCGATCCTTACATTGCTCGTACTGTTCAACCGATTATTAATTTAATCGCGAATACAAATCATGTCCGGCAGGATCTTTTGTTTGTGACAGACTGCCATCAGGAAGGATGTCTTGAGTTCGAGACCTTTCCTGTGCACTGCCTTGAAGGAACATCCGAGTCTCAGGTTATTGATGAATTAAAGGATTATGTCACCGATACAAATGTCTTCAAAAAGAATTCGATTAATACCTTTACTGCTCCTGGATTTTCAGATTGGCTCAATGCGATCAAAGCACCGGCTGATTTAGTGGTCACTGGCTGCTGTACAGATTTATGCATCCTGCAGTTGGTCCTCAGCCTTCAAAGCTGGATCAATCAGAACGAAAAACGAAACATGAGAGTGATAGTTCCTGTAAATTGTGTCGATACTTACGATGCAGAATTTTCATCGCATAAAGCAAAAAAGATGAATAAATTTGCTTTAAAAAACATGGAAGCTAATGGAATTAAGGTAATCTCTGAATTTGTAAAGTGATCAGGAAATTTAAACAGATAAGAGGAAAATATGACAAATACTACGCTAAGTGATAAACGCAATCAGTCGTTGATGATGGACTTTTATGAGCTGACCATGTCGCAGGTTTATTTCGATAATGGAACGAATGAAGAGGTCGTTTTTGATCTCTTTTATCGAAGAAACCCCGATAATGGAGGTTTTGCGATTTTTTGCGGTTTAGATCAGATTATCGACTATGTTGAAAACTTCTCAATCGATGCCGATATGATTGAGTATTTACGATCGACCGGCCAGTTCAGCGAGGCTTTTTTGGAATATCTATCTACTGTTCGTTTTACTGGTGATTTGTGGGCTATACCAGAAGGAACCCCAGTCTTTCCTTATGAGCCTTTAATTCGTGTTAAGGCTCCTTTAATTGAAGCTCAGCTGATCGAAACCGCCATGCTGCTTGCGATCAACCATCAGACACTGATCGCCACAAAAGCCCGTCGTATTGTCCAGGCCGCGAATGGAAAAGCTGTGATGGAGTTTGGAGCCCGCCGTGCTCACAACTTTGATTCATCTTTATATGGGGCCAGAGCCTGCTATATAGCTGGAGTAAATGGTACAGCGACAACTCAGGCTGGTATGGAATTTGGTATTCCGGCATTAGGAACCATGGCTCATTCTTTTATTCAGAGCTTTCCAAGTGAATACGACGCCTTTATGGCCTATGCCAAGACATATCCTGAATCCTGCACTCTGCTGATTGATACGTACAATACGCTGCATTCTGGCGTGAAAAATGCGATCCAGGTCGCTAAAGATTATCTTGAACCCAATGGCTATCGCTTAAAAGGTGTTCGCATCGATTCGGGCGATATGGCTTATCTGTCTAAACGAGTACGAAAAGCACTCGATGAAGCCGGTATGGAGGATTGTTCCATTGTGGTTTCCAATTCGCTTGATGAATATCTGATTGAATCCCTGCTGACCCGTCAGGGAGCCAGAATTGATTCCTTTGGAGTGGGCGAAAATATGATTGTTTCGAAACACACACCGGTTTTTGGAGGCGTCTATAAGCTTTCTGCAATCATGGATGAAGATGGACGTCCAATTCCAAAGATTAAGATCTCCGAAAACGAAGAAAAGATTACCAATCCGGGAATGAAAAAGCTGTACCGGATTTACGATAAGAATGATCAGATGGCCATTGCGGATCTGATGACTCTCGATCATGAAATTCTTGATCCCAAAAAGGATCTGACCATCTATCATCCAATGAAAAAATGGAAATATAAAACCATTGAAGGCGGAACCTATCTGCTTCGTGAGTTAATGGTTCCAATTTTCATCCATGGAAAGCTGGTTTACAAACAGCCCACGCTGCAGGAAATCAGGGAATACTGCGCCAGAGAACAGGAAACGCTCTGGGAAGAAATCAAGCGTTTCTCCAATCCTCAGGAATACTATGTCGATCTTTCAGAAGATCTGCTCGATCTCAAGCTTGACATGATTTCTCAGATGCGCTGAACCATCCATTCAAGTTCCTACCTGTTTTTCGATTAATCCAGGCAATGATGATTACCCAGGAATTGATACAGACATTTCCTTAAAGAAAAAACTTCGAAATCCATCATCAGGTGGGTTTCGAAGTTTTTTGCTTTTTGGTATTCGTTACGAAGAAATTTTCAAAGGAAATACTAGAAAATACGATCTGTCAGCATATCTTCGATCAGGGTAAATGCTGTCTTTTCCATGATCTGATCGTACAGGAAACGATGCTTTGCCCCTTCTAGATAAATCAGACGCTTATTTGCAGCAGGTAAAAGATCATAAGCCTTCTTCGATGATTTCGGCTGAATCACTTCATCTTCAGTTCCATGAATAATCAATGTCGGGCATTCGACATGAGAGATGGATTCTTTATATTTTGAAACGATCTTCAAAAAGGCCTGCATCTGATCGCTGCTCATTGATCCTCCAGCTCCTGAAGAGGTAATAATGTTTTTGCCAATCTTCTGGATCTTTGAAAAGTCAATCGGATTAAAGGCTGGCGCACACAGGATCAGCTGTCGGATCGGATAAACAGAGGCTAAATAGGAGGCAATCACTCCACCCATACTGAATCCAAGAAGAGTAATTGGTCTTCCGTCTTCAAGGGCTTTTCTTATCTGTTCTTCGCATCGCCGGATCCATTTCTTATAATCCGTATCTTTAGGATTGTCATAGTCATAAATATCAAAACTGACGACATCATATCCCTTTAAAGTCAGATAGTTCTTTAAAGGAGTCATTTCAGAACTCGTTTTTGTTCCAAATCCATGAATGGTGACAACAAGATCTTTTTTTTGCCGTTTCTGGCTGTTTTTATGAAGCAGCTTGCGTAAATCTGAGAGTGCCATAGAATCTACCTTTCTGTCAGACTTATTTTGAATCAATTGGCTGGCTGAAAATAGTCAGATGAACATTATAACCAAAACTTTTAAGCTTTTAGACTTCTGAAATTAATTGTAAGCTTTTTGGGATTGGAATGTATTCAGTATCAGGTTAGATAATGGCTAGACTATCTTTTTCAAAGTATATAGCTAACCTTGCCGCCAAGATTTAATATCCTAGCTAACGGACTAAGAATGTTCTAAAAAGAAATAAAAAATCAGCATATATTTTTAGCCGTCCGTTTCTGACTCTGCCAGGTGGCTTCTTATTGCGGACGCAGGCTTTGCGGTTTGATTTTAAAAATGTTTAAAACTGATAAATAAACAAACATAAATAATCACATCTGTCTCAAAAGGACTCAGGTAAAAAATCAGCTTAAGTTCTCTTTATAAGCTCTTAATCTTGTCTTTATGCGAAATTAATGCAGAAAAAAGGATCTTTATCTGAGATTTAGCTTGATCAAATTGAAATGCAAAGCTGTTTACCTCGGAAAAATGTTTGCTAAACTGAAAATGCAAGTAGGATTTAACTGTGGTAAAGACCTCAGGCAAATTATTTCCGCTGGTAAATTGATCGAACAACGATCACAAACAAACAAAAAATTAAGATTGATCTGAACAGGATATGGAGAGAATCAATATGTCTAACGAAGAAGTCAGAATGAAAATGTATAAAATCGGAGTCGAGACCAGAAATGCGCGTCAGAAAATGATCCGTACACTCGAACTCGCAGGTCAGGGCCGCTATGAAGAAGCCGCTAAAATTATGAATGAAGCAGATGAATCTTTTGAAGATATCAAGAAGGATCACAGCTGGTTAAAAAAAGAAGCCAGACTCAATGATTCCCTGATTGAAGAACAGGAAGGATGCATTGGTTTTACCGAAATTTTCCGAGATACCATTAAGCGCGCTGTCGCTCAGCCTTCTGGAAGCTTTGGTGCGATTCGTTTTCACGTTTATAACTGATAAAACGATAGAATCAAAAAAAAGCGCAAAACGAATGGTTTAATAAACGGACCATGAAGACATAAATGGCCAATCAGTCAGTAGATTGACAAATCGAGTATACGATTTGAAGGCCAGGATTTTAAATACACAAAATTTAAAAAACGGTTACTGTAATCTAGCCGGCTTAGACGGTAAGCTCAGGCAACTAACATGCAAAAAATACAAATCAGCGAACAGAGACTGTCCCAAATTAACCTGTGATTTGCCCCTAGGTCTGCCAAGCAGCAGTCCCATCGGCTTTAGATAATGGAGAGTCCATGACTGGTTTTAAACTGGGATGCGCTAAATTAGAATTTCCTTCCCAGGCGGTTTGTATTAATAACCACTTTTGACTTCAGAAAATCAAAGAGAGAAAAAAAGAAAAGAAATTCGTTATAATGACCTGTCCTGACTGCTGCAAGGACAGGTCATTTTTTGAAAACCGAGCTATTTGATTCACAGACCAGAGCCGTAGCATGATACCACTTTCAAGCGCAGTGAAAAAAATGTAATTTCTGAAAATATCTTTTGACAAACCAAAAGATTGTGTTAAAGTTGTGGCATACATTGGCAAAGAAAAGAAGAGTAATTCTGAAGGACGGCGTAGAGAGTTTCTGGTTGGTGAAAAGAAACGCGAAGAGCAGAATGAACATGGTCTTGGAGCCGCATTTCCGATTGGCAGGAATGACGGAAGCGCCCGTTACAGCGTCAGAGTATGTCAGTACTCGGTAAGGCAGTTTCGGCAACGGATCTGCGAATTTAGGTGGTAACACGAAAGTTCAGCTTTCGTCCTAATGGGGACGGAGGCTTTTTTTATTGGAAGGAGTTTTTGGATTGATACGTCTAGAACATGTCACCAAGACATTTAAAACAAAAGACGGAGATGTTCATGCGGTAAAGGATATCAGTCTTCATGTTCCTAAAGGGGCTATTTATGGCATTATTGGATTTTCCGGAGCAGGGAAGTCAACTCTGGTTCGCTGCATGAACCTGCTTGAAAGACCGGATGATGGCAAGGTCATTTTTGATGGTAAGAATTTGATGGAACTCTCGCCAAAAGAGCTAAGGAAAGAACGGCAGAAAATGTCGATGATCTTTCAGCAGTTCAACCTGATGAGAAGCCGTACCATTTATGAAAATGTGGCAATGCCTTTGAAGATGCAGCAAATGAACCGGGAAGAAATTGAAAAAAGAGTGATTGAGCTTTTAGAGCTAGTAGATCTGGTTGAAAGGAAGGATTCCTATCCTTCTCAGCTTTCAGGCGGTCAGAAGCAGCGGGTAGCCATTGCCAGAGCTCTGGCAAGCAATCCAAAAGTCCTGCTTTGTGATGAAGCCACCAGTGCACTCGATCCGCAGACCACTCAATCGATTCTGCATCTGATCAAAAAGGTCAATCAGAATCTGGGGATTACAGTAGTAGTCATCACTCATGAGATGCTGGTTGTTAAGGAAATATGTGATCGGGTAGCGGTCATGGAAAATGGCCGGATTATCGAAAAGAACGATATTGTTCCAATCTTCGTAAATCCAATTCAGGAGATGACCAGAAACTTCATCGCTACCGCAAATAACTCGAACAAGATCACGGAACTGATTGAAGAAAACCATCCGCTGACTCAGCTTTCGCCCAATCAGCAGCTGATTCGGATTACTTATGATTCGGATAATGCCTCTGAAGCGCTGATTTCCAATGTCTCAAGAAAGTTTAATGTGGAATGTTCCATTATTTTTGGAAACGTGGAAGTGATTAAGAACAATTCAATTGGTACATTAGTCAGCATTCTTTCCGGATCAGACGAAGATGTGCGTAAAGCCATTAACTATATTAAAGAGCAAAATGTGAATCTGGAGGTGATGAAACGTGGACATATTGACTGAATGGTTTCCCAACGTCGTTGAATTTGGAGGACAGTTTCCCAAAGCCATTATCGACACGTTAATCATGCTTGGAATTTCTGGCCTGATTGCAGTTTTAATCGGTCTGCCATTAGGCATAACTGTTGTGGTGACCAAACCAGGAGGGATTCTGGAAAATAAACCGATCAACTGGATTCTCGATAAGATCATCAATCTGTTTCGGGCCATTCCATTTGTCATTCTGATCCCGCTGCTGCTTGAAGTCACCCGTGCTGTATTTCATACCGCAATTGGAATTCAGGGAGCTTTGATTCCCTTGGTCGTAACGACTGTTCCATTTATGGCCAGGCAGTTTGAAAGCTCACTTGAAGAAATTCCGGAAGGAATTGTGGAGGCCAGTATAGCCATGGGAATGTCTCCCTGGCAGATTATTACAAAGGTCTATTTAAGAGAAAATATTCCGGGAATGATTCGCGGAATTACGATCACTCTGATCGCTCTGATTGGACAGATTGCCGTTGTGGGTGTCGTTGGAGCGGGTGGATTAGGAGATCTTGCTGTTCGCTATGGATGGCAGCGTCGAATGATGGATATCACTTATGTAGTCGTCATTTTAATTCTGATTCTTATTTCCATTATTCAGGGAATTGGAGACTGGCTTGTAAAAAAGACTACGCATTAGTCATGATTTAAATTCAACCTGGTTTTATCCAGCAAAAAATGCTGGTAGAACATAGATTCGTACAAAAAGTACAGGAGGAAAATTGATATGAAAAAGTTTGTAAAGGGACTGTTTGCAGCTGGACTTGCACTTTCATTAGCAGCATGCTCGAGCAACTCTGTATCTTCTGATGACTCATCTGCAGATGATGCAAATGCTTCGAGTGATGAACTGACTGTCATTAAGGTTGGAGCTACAACAACTCCTCATGGACAGATCCTTGAAGAAGCAAAAGAAGCAATGAAAGAAAAAGGGTATGATCTGCAGATTACTGAATTCTCAGATTATCCACCGATTAACCCGGCAGTTTCTGATGGCAGTCTGGATGCCAACTACTTCCAGCATCTGCCTTACCTGGAAGGTTATGATGCCGATTCCAACTATAAATCCGGTGACGATGGGTATCTGATCAGCGTCGGCGCTATTCACTATGAACCATTTGGAGTATATTCCGAAACCTTAAAAGATGTTGCTGAAATCAAGGATGGCGATAAAATTGCCGTACCAAACGATGCAACCAATGAAGCCCGTGCTCTGCTTCTGCTTCAGGAACTTGGCCTGCTCACATTAAGTGAAGATGCCGATCTCAACACAGCTACGATTAAGGACATTACTGAAAATCCAAAAAATCTTGAAATCATCGAACTTCCGGCTGACCAGATCGCAGCGCAGCTTCCAGATCTTGCAGCTGGAGTAATCAACGGTAACTATGCCATGGCCGGTGATGTAACCGATCTGCGTATCGCTTACGAACCAGAAGATTCTGATGCGGCGAAGACTTACCAGAATATCATTGCCGTTAAGGAATCCAACAAGGACAACGAAGGAATTAAAACTCTCGTAGAAGTTCTTAAATCAGATGAGATTAAAAATTACATCACTGAAAATTTCGGAACTTCTGTAGTACCTGCTGAATAATTTTGGACCAGTCAAATACGATATTTATGCCGGCTTTCCCCAACTGGAAGGCCGGTTTTTCATTTGAATTCGAAAACTGTGCACCTGAAGAATTGAGAAAATGAAGAGAATGAAAAAAACCTGAAGGCCTTCTTCAGGCCCTAAAAGGCTGGCAAAAGAGTCAGCTCGGATATAATAAGAAAGACTAAAGGAAGTGAATAGACCTATGAATCAGATTGCAAAGGACTGGAAAGATTACGAAGTCCTCGATGCAGGTTCAGGTGAGAAACTTGAACGCTGGAATAAAATCATATTACGCCGACCGGATCCGGTCGCCATCTGGCCGATCGATGATGAACGCGATTGGAAAAAGGCAGATGCCATTTATCACCGCTCAAGAAAAGGCGGCGGAAGCTGGGAATATAAAAAGCCAATCAGGGAAAACTGGGTGGTGTCCTATAAAGATTTACGATTTAAGATCTCTCCAACGGGATTCAAGCATACCGGACTGTTTCCTGAACAGGCTGCAAACTGGGATTTCATCATGAAGACCATTCGGGAAGCAAAAGCAAATTCTGATCAGCCGATTCGGGTTTTAAACCTGTTTGCCTATACCGGAGGGGCGACAATGGCTGCTTCAAAAGCCGGCGCAGATGAAGTAGTTCATCTGGATGCCTCCAAGGGGATTAACGAGTGGGCAAAGGAGAATATGGAGCTGAATCATCTCGAAGGCAAAAAAATCCGCTTTCTGGTTGAAGATGCTCTGAAGTTCATTAAACGAGAACAAAGAAGAGGAAGAACCTATCAGGCCATTATCATGGATCCGCCTTCTTATGGACGAGGACCCAATGGAGAAGTATGGAAACTTGAAGATAATATTTTTGAACTGGTCTATGAAGCTCAAAAGCTGCTGGCTGATGATGCGTTATTTATGATCATCAATCTGTATACAACCGGTTTTCCGTTAACTTCATTAAAACAGACTATGGACCGCACGATTGTCCGCAATCATGGCGGTCAGGTTGAAACCGGAGAAACTCTTCTTCCAATCAGGAAGGACAACGCACTTCTTCCATGTGGAATTTTTGGAAGATGGACTTCAGAACTGGCTTTAGAGAATGCCAAAAAAAAGCCGAGAAGAAAATAAGCTCGAAAAACAATTTGAAAAACAGTCCGAAAAATAAATTGTGAATTAAAGAAAGATAAATTGAGAATATAAAGGACGAAACAAAGCCGTCTGCAAGAACCATCGCAGAATAAAGCGAGCAGATACTGACCTGGAAAGTCTGTTTGTCGGCTGTCGATAAATAAGATATGCGAATAAATCAAATGAGTAGAATATGTTTGAATGACAGGTCATTCTATAAGGAAAATAAATCAAGACATGTTTAAATAAAATTGTCTTAGGGAGATTAGAATGTTTGTTCAATTGATATGCAAGGATCGCAATGAAAAGGAGATGAATGAACTTTATGAAGTTCTGGCCGCTCTTTGTCATCGCGAAGGAATTCAGATTGAAGACAAGGGAAGTCATGTAGAAATTCTGGCTTGCCCACAGGGAAAAATCGTCGTGACTGAAGAAGATGGAAATATGATTCTGTCTGCGAATACACGACATGCCGGAGCTGGCTTTCATGCTTTTGTGGTCGATCTGTTCAAAGACATTCAGGAGGAAGTTCCTCTTGGTGAATACGAACTGATCGATGATCTTGAATACGCAAACGATGAGGATTTTCATCGTCTGCACCATGTTTATGAAAATGAACTCGATTATGTTAAAAATCTGATTCTGACGGATTCAGATTTCCGTAAAAAGAATTATCTCTATGACGAAACGTACTTTCTTCCCATTGAAGATGAGAATAAAGTCATGACAAGTACTGGATTTATGGACAGGAAAGAATTCATGAATAAAGAGATCGAAGATCTGATGGATGATTTCTATGTCTGGAACGACTGGGACAGAGATGCAAGATTTTACCGGAATGCCGCTTTGACATTGCTTGCCAAGGAAGGACGCGGTATCTATTCCAAAATGAACGAGGAAACCGAAAAAACCGCAAATGAAATTGCTGATTATCTTGAAATCGCTCATGAAAAGGATCCGGATCTGAAACTGCCAGTCAAGGAATATACCGAACTTGTCGATTTACTCGACCGCGAAAACAAGCTAAAAGACGCACTGCCCATGGACCGGGAAGCAATCCAATACCGAACACGCGAAGTTTACCATTTATTTGAGGATGCCCGTGTCGTAGCACCTGGAACAGCTGAAAGAAGCTATGATCCGAGCCAGCAGTCTGTGAATCTGATGGCGCCTTATACGAATGAAGGAGAGTGGAGCTGGCTGATTCAGGCTTCCAAACAGCCAGCAATTCTTCCTGATGCAAAAGATCTGATGGAAGAAAAACCGGAAATATTCAAAGGCAAAACAATCTGGATGGATACCTATGAAGAAGACGGAATCCATAACATTAATGCGGTAATCCGCCAGGATGAAGAATACCTTTACATTCACGCAATAACCAATAACTCGAAAGATGTACCTTATCTGCAGGAATGTATTCGCCTTTCCGGATTTGCTCATTAACCTATTTAGATAATAAATCATTGGCGGAATTCTGCTTTTCGGCAGAATTCCGCCTTTTTGGTGTGTTTTTCACTGGAAAAAGGACTCGACTTGCAAAATCTCAAATTCTCAAAGGCTTCCTGCATGGTAAAATAGTAAGGCGGCCTTTTTGGAATTCATAAATGAATTCTATGAAACAGGCCAAAATGAGAAAAGAACAGGAGCGAATTTCATGTCTTTACTAATGGAAAAACTCAATGACGCTCAAAAGGAAGCCGCCTGCGAGATTGACCGCCATGTCCGTATAGTGGCTGGAGCAGGGTCTGGCAAAACCAGCGTGCTGATGGCGCGTATTGAATATCTGATTAATGAACTTGGAATCTGGCCAAACCGGATTATGGCCATTACCTTTACCAATAAAGCAGCGCAGGAAATGAAGGATCGTTTGGCGTCGGCGATCGGATTTGAAGACGCCAGGCACGTGCGCATTTCTACAATTCATTCACTTTGTGCAAGAATTCTTCGCGAGGACAGTGAAGCTGCCAATCTTCCGAAGAATTTTACGATTATGGATACAGAAGATCAGAAGACATTGCTGCGTCCAATCTTCAAGGAACTTTCTACAAACATGGATGAGATCACTCATGGGCAGGCTGTCGGTTATATTTCTTCAAATAAAACCGGAAAAGTAAGTCCGCAGATGGCTCAAGACATGGCTCATAATCAACGCTTTAAACAGCTGGCAGATGTCTATGAAGAGTATGAAAAACGACGTCAGGAAATGAAAGCCGTTGATTTCGATGATCTTTTGCTCGAGACCGAAAAACTGTTAAAAAACGATGAAGAAGTTCGCACAAAGTGGCAGAATCGGCTCGATTTTATTCACGTCGATGAATTTCAGGATATTGATCCAATTCAGTATCAGATCATTAAGTCACTGGTCAGAGAAGATGCGAATCTTTGCGTCGTAGGAGATCCGGATCAGACGATTTACACATGGCGTGGAGCTTCAGTGGATATTATTCTTCAATTTCATAATGACTTCAAACCCTGCCATACAGTGATTTTGAATGAGAATTACCGATCCACTCAGAATATTCTTTCTGCAGCCAATGAGGTGATTGAAAACAACTCTAAGCGGATTAAAAAGGATCTTTTCACCAAACTGGGTGAAGGAGAGAAGATCACTCTTTATGAAGCTCAGGAAGAAGAGCGTGAACCGATGTATATCGCCAGACAGATCAATGAGCTTTCCAGAGCCGGCATCCCATATAAAGATATGGCTATTCTTTATCGAAGCAATTATCTGTCAAGAAATGTGGAAAAAGTGCTTCGCTCCATTCATATTCCGCATCGTATTTATGGCGGAATTCGATATTACGATAGAGCCGAAATTAAAGATGTTTTATCCTATCTGAGATTGCTGGCTGCTCCTGATGAAAACGATCCGAAAAGAAAATCCCTGGATTTAGCGGTTCTTCGGGTAATTAATCAGCCAAAACGGGGAATTGGTGCCAGAACGATTGAAAAGCTTTCTGAAGAGGCCAGAAAACGGGATATGAATCTGCTCGATGTGATGGGCAATTCTCAGACTCTTTCTCCAGCGGCCAGCAAAAAAGCGCAGAAGTTTTATGAAACCATTCAGGAACTCAAGGATGAAATGAAAACCTGCGAACTTCCAGATCTGATTGATGCGATTCTTGATTATACGGGTTATGAGGATATGCTTCTTGAAGCCAAGGAAGATGAGCGGCTTGAAAACGTCAAGGAACTCAAGCAGGACCTTGCCCTGGCTTTACAGAATGATCCCAATACAACACTTGAAAGCTACCTGCAGGATATTTCCCTGTATACTGACAAGAACAGAGATGATGAAGAATCAGACAATATGGTCTCATTAATGACTGTTCATGCCGCAAAGGGAACTGAATTTCCAGTGGTTTTCATTTCGGGATTTAATGAAGATGTATTCCCATCCAGAAGAAGTATAGAAGAAGGCGGAGCGGCTGCTCTGGAAGAAGAACGCAGACTGCTTTATGTCGCCATGACCAGAGCCAAACAGCGCTTGTTCATTACCTGGAACAATGGAATTAACTTTATCGACCGTACCCATCGCCGCCCCAGCCGGTTCCTTCAGGAGCTGACTGAAGAGTATATTGTCGATGATTCACGCTCTGAATCTTCAGAAGAACAGAACTCTAACCAGAAAACGAATACGCATAGTACGAAAGCCAACTCAGCTTTACGAAATCGGAAAGCCCGCAGAGGAGTCCATTATCGTAAAGGAGATAAAGTCGATCATACGATTTATGGTGAAGGAGTAATTGTCAGCGTTGATAAGGATATCGCTTCTATTGCTTTTCCATATCCGATTGGAACGAAAAAGATTAATACGAATCATCCAACCTTAAGTAAGGTCAAAGCGGACCAGAACTCGACAGAATCTGCTGAAACTGAATCACTTGATTCAGCTTCCTGAATTTGAAGCAGTATTTGAAGCCATAACCAGAATCAGATTTAGATTCTGACAGGAATTGCCCTGTTTACTTCGTTCGAAACAGATTCTGAATGGATAAAAAACGATCACATCAGACCAATAACAGTTTTAGCAGGAAGTGACTTTCCTTTTGGAAAGCTGCTTCCTTTTTTTCTTTCCTTATTTTTTTATTTATTATTATTTGCGCTCGTTTTTCTTTTTGATACACCTGTCACTGCTCGATTTTTTAAGAGAAGAAATCCAGCGAAAACGGTCTAAAATAAGAGAAACAGGTCTTTATATGCAGCCATCTGTTCAGTCATCCGTTTTTGAACGTATCAGAGCAGATCCTTGCGAAAGTTTAATTTGTTTTTTTTGATCTCAATCCAGATTGATCATTGAAGGGATCAGAGAATAATTGAAAAGAGTAGATAGAGGTTTTAAACATGAACGAAGCAGCTAAACGAATCAAACAGAATCTTATCGATTTTTCAGAACTCGGAATCTGGATCGCAATGGGGCTGTTGATTGGAGCGATTACGGCTTTTTTTGAGTTCATCTATCAGATGGGACTTGAAACTGTGCTGAAAATTCATAGTGAACTGAATCCATGGATTTTATTCGGTATGCCCTTTGCAGGCTTACTTCTGGTGGTACTGTTTGAAAAATACGGTAAAAAGTCCAGAAAGGGAATGAACCTGGTTTTTGAAATTTCGCAGGGAAAGGAGCGCTGGATTCCCAAACGAACTCTTTCACTGATGATGTTTGCGACATGGATCTCAAATCTGTTTGGCGCTTCGGTTGGCCGGGAAGGGGTGGCCATGCAGATAGGAACGACGATTGCGAGTTTTATTAATCGCCGGTTTCCCTTCTTCTATCATGAAAAGACGATCTTTCTGGTTTCAGGAATGGCTGCTGGTTTTGCGGGACTATTTGGAACTCCATATACGGCTGTGTTCTTTGCCATAGAAGTGTTAGTCGCTGGAACTTTGAAATATCGAGCTTTGCCTTGTACGATCGCCGCTTCATTAATGGCAAGCTGGGTAGGAGGATTATTGGGTCTGAACGCTGAAACCCATATTCTGCCTGCTCCATTAACAATCTCTTCGATTGATCAGGGCTGGAAGTATCTGCTTTTAGGCATTGGGTTTGGAATTGTTGGCGGAAGCTTTGCCTGGATCTCAAAAAAATTTCGAGGATGGATTTTAAAAAAAATTCCAGATGGTAAAAAAAGAGTGTTAATTGTTGGAAGCATTCTGGCTGTACTGCTCTTTGTCCTATGGAATGGCCGCTATTCCAATTTTGGTACGAATCTGATTGATGGCTGTTTTTATAAACCACCGATGACAATCTATCCGTGGGACTGGCTGTTTAAGATGCTGCTGACCATCGGATGTCTTAGCGTTGGGTTTGTCGGCGGAGAAGTCACTCCACTATTTGCGATTGGAAGCAGTCTGGGATTTGTGATTGGGCCTTTATTCGGCATGGATCCGGCGTGGTCGGCTGCTCTTGGCTATGCGGCTGTCTTTGGGGCGGGTACCAATACGTGGCTTGCACCCATTATGGTGGGTATTGAAATTTTTGGCTTTGGCGGCTTTCCAGCCTTCTTTATCGCCTGTTCAGCAGCCTATCTTGTCAATCATTCGCAATCCATTTATGCCTTGCAGCAGCGATATGAAGAAGAAAAGACAGAGGCCTGAGTAAGCTTTAAGCCAGAGCAGCTATCGAAGACAGAAAAGGCCTGAGGTTGAAACCTTCTTTCGAAAATGAAAAGCTCTCGATTGGGATAAACCGAAAATGGCTTCCTGCATTCCTGATTCCATAACAATGAATCATAATGCAGCAGTGATAGGGAATGCTGTTTCGAGATAAAGAGCATAGGAATTCAAAGCGTTTGTTTTTAAAAAGAAGAAGCAGAACTCTCAGAATAAATGTATGAAGTCAGTTCATCAGCCTGTGATACAATTTACAGGCTGTTTAGGATGTAAGCAGACATCTTGATGAGAATTAGGATATCAATCTTAAATGCAGAAAACTGTCAATGATCTGATTTTGAAAACATTAAAACTGATGACTCTCAGCCAATGATTAAAGCTGAAAAGTACAATTCAAAAACAGAACATCAGAAAATAAATGATGAAAACAAAAAGAATAAAACGATAAGAAAATAAGATGTAATTATCGCAAATAGATAACAGCTGATCGGATCTTTGAGATGTGATTGATCAGCTGCAGGAAAGGAAATACCATGCGTTTAGAAAATGAATCCGAACGTATTAGAGAGTTAAGAAAAGAACTCGAAAAGTATGCGATTGAATATTATGTAAATGACCAGCCTTCCATCAGTGATCAGGAGTATGACCGCCTGATGGAAGAATTGCAGAATCTTGAAGAAAAGCATCCAGAACTTTATGATCCGAATTCACCGACGCAAAGAATTATCGGTCAGGTTCAGGAAGGGTTTGAAGAAGCAGTTCATACTTCTCCTATGCTTTCTTTAGGTGATGTATTCAATCGGGAAGAACTAGAAGGCTTCGTCAATCGAGTGAAAAAAGAAGTAGATGATCCGCAATTTGTCTGTGAACTGAAATTCGATGGATTATCTCTGGCATGTATCTATGAAAACGGGGCGCTGATCAGAGCGGTTACCCGTGGAAATGGGCGTGTGGGTGAAAATGTAACACTCAATGCCAGAACGATTGCCTCCATACCACTTTATATTGACGAAACCAGACCGGTTGAAGTACGTGGTGAAGTCTACATGCCAAAAAAGAGTTTCGAAGAACTCAATGAATTAAATGAATCCTTGCATCTGCCGCTTTTTGCAAATCCTAGAAATGCGGCAGCTGGCTCCTTGCGCAATCTTGATACATCTATCGTTCGAAAGCGTAAGCTTGAAGCCACCTTCTATTATTTTCAGAATGCGCAGGAGTTTGGAATAGCAAGTCAGCATCAGGCTCTTGAAGCCATGCGGGCCATGAATTTTCGGGTCTCCAAAGACTATCGTCTGTGCAAAAACATGGATGAAATCTGGGCTTATATCGAAGAGATGACACAGAAAAGAGCTTCTTTTCCTTATGAAATTGATGGCATTGTTATCAAGCTCAATGATTTTATCTCACAGCAGAAAATGGGAATGACCGCTAAGGCTCCCCGTTACTCGATTGCCTATAAATTCCCTGCTGAGGAAGTAGAAACCAGACTGCTTGACATTACTCTAAGTGTAGGCAGAACCGGACGGATTACACCCAATGCGGTTTTGGAACCGGTTCGGGTAGCGGGAACTATGGTTTCAGCCGCGACCCTGCATAATGAAGATCGGATTCTTGATTATGATCTGCGAATTAATGATAAGGTCATTATTCGAAAAGCCGGAGATATCATTCCAGAAGTCGTACGCGCACTTCCTGAAAAAAGAGACGGCAGCCAGGAAAAATACATCTTCCCAACCCATTGTCCAGTGTGCGGAAGTGAGCTTCAGAGGCTTGCTGGTGAATCAGAACATTTTTGTATGAATACAGACTGTCCGGCCAGAACCCTGCAGTCGCTGATTCATTTTGCTTCCAAGGCGGCCATGGATATTGAAGGACTCGGTGCAAAAAAAATTGAACAGCTGCATGAATGGCATCTGCTCAATTCCATTGAAGACATTTATCGTCTGCATGAAAAGGAAGAAGAATTACTCGCTCATAAAGGATACTCCAAAAAAGGGGTTGGCAAGCTGTTTGAGAATATTGAAAAATCCAAAGCCAATCCTTTAAGCAATCTGTTATTTGGTCTGGGTATTGAGCAGATTGGATCCAAAGCGGCTTCGATTCTGGCTGAGCGTTTCCTGAACATCGATGCATTAATGCAGGCAAGTACTGAAGAGCTTTCTTCAATCAAGTTCATTGGAGATGTTGCGGCTCAAAGCGTTCGTTCATTCTTTGATCTTCCAAGCAATCAGCACATGATCGAGACGCTTAAAGCACTCGGATTGAATATGGAGCAGGAAAAAACAGAAGTGATTGACTCTCCATTTACAAATAAAACCGTTGTACTCACCGGAACTCTGGAAAAGATGTCAAGAAGTGAAGCAAAGAAGCTTCTTGAAAGTCTGGGAGCCAGTGTAAGCGGCTCGGTATCCAGGAAAACGGATCTGGTGATTGCCGGAGAAAATGCAGGAAGCAAGCTTGATAAAGCCAACTCACTGGGTATTCCGGTCATGGATGAAGAAACATTTCTGAAAGAGGCGAATCAATGAAGAGAAATTTTATGAATAAAAAAACAATCATTGGCCTGTGTACAGGTATATCCTTCGCTTTTTCTTCACTGTGGCTGGCAGGATGTACAGTCACCAACTCCAATCAGGTTTCAGCTTTTGATCCAGGAGATTATCCGGCTATACTGCCTTATGAATCCAGTGATATGAGAGGAAAGCATGTTGGTCTGATTTCCAATATTGATATTCGCACTCAGCTTGAAAGCGGATTGATGTCTCTTTCAAAAGAATTTTTTCCAGTCAATGAAGTCGGTTATAAAAATCATGTTTTCCTGGACTTTGATGAACTCGACGCGACAGACGGCAGCCGTGGGCTGTTAGGAACTCTTCGTGATGACAATCCGAATGGATTGAATCCTGGAGCAGATGAAGTCTTTGATACGGGAAATGGTCAGGTGAATGGTCCGATCATTCTAGTCGATCTGTATGAAATCGATTTTTATTCCAATGATCAGTTAAAAGGAATTTCGATTGGATTAGCAGTAACGGACAAAATTTCAAAGGATGGTCAGGAGTATGAAATTACACCTGAAGCGATGGAAAATTACCTGAAAGTAACCTCCAGCAAGCTGGTTACTTATCTTCGGCAGCGTTTTAATGAAGTCAATAACCATATTCCCATTCTGGTAGCCGCCTATCAGCTCAATACCGATCCGATCTCTGTAGATAAAGGCGGATACATTTATGAAGCCTATTTCAATGGCAGTCATACTGAATATAAAACAATTGACGAGAAGTACGTTTTAGTGCCGTCTTCTGAGTTTACCGAAATGGATGCAGAAATGGCTTCACAGTTTAACCAGTTTAAAAATGACGTTGCGACTGTTTTAGCTGATTCAACATATACCACTGGAGAAGCCAAGTTTGAAAATGGAACCTGCGCTGCCTTGCGCCTGAATATTCAGACCTATGGCAAGACAAGTGGTGAAATTCTGGCCGTTATTCAATCGGTAAATGAAAAGCTCGCAGTCTTTACATCTCTTGATGTCGAATACCGCGTATGCATTTACAATAACAAGGAAGTGGCTGCTCTGATCTATCGCCCACTCAATACGACAAATACCAATGTCATCACCACATTTTAAATTTCTTCTATAAGAGGTTCTTCTTAGAGAATCAGCTTAAAGCAAGTGATGAATGTTATCGGTAATTTGCTCACATCAATGAGATTAGTCCTGTAAAAGTAAACAGAGAGAATCCTATGGATTCTCGGTTATACAATAAACAGGAAAAGCGGCAGGACAGGCAGCCTGTTTGGAAAGGAAACTTAAAAGTGGAGAAATTTTCATCTGAATATTTTAGAAAATTAGCCAATGATTTGAAATTTGATCTTTCCGATGAAGAGATAGAAGCCTTAAAAAAGGACTTTTTAGCCGTTGAAAAGCAGGTCGAGCTCTTCGATACGATCGATACAGATGGTGTAGAACCAATGATTTATCCGTTTGAAACCCCAACGGTTTTCTTACGTGAAGACGAAATCGTGGATGTACTCGATCAGGATGATGCATTAAGCAATGCAGCAGATGTGCGAATGGGACATGTTCATGTTCCGAAGGTGGTGAAATAATGGATAAGACAACGATTGAGCAGAGTGCAAAAAGACTTTCTGAAGTTCAGCCCAGTCTGAACGCCGTAGTCACTTTTGCAGAGTTACCGGATGAAATCAGCACCCAGGGAAAACTTGCTGGAATTCCTGTTGTCTTAAAGGACAACATCATTACCAATGGATTAAGAACCACCGCAAGTTCTGGAATTCTGGACAATTACATCCCAGTCTATGATTCCATTGTCGCGAAACGCTTAAAAGAGGCTGGAGCAGTGATCATGGCCAAAGCCAGTATGGATGAGCTGGGTATGGGTGGAACCAACCGGAATGCATTTACTGGCCCGGTTCATAACCCCTATGATTTAGATCGTATTTCCGGAGGAAGTTCTGGAGGAAGTGCCGTTCTGGTTGCTTCAAAGGCCGTTCCATTAGCTATTGGAACAGATACGGGTGACTCCATTCGAAAACCTGCAGCTTTTTGTGGAGTTGTTGGTTTCAAGCCAACTTACGGAAGAATTCCACGGTATGGAATCATTCCTTATGCTTCTTCCCTTGATACGGTCGGAACGTTTACCAGGTCTGTAAAAGATGCAGCTCTGGCTTTGGAAGTTCTTGCTGGCCGGGATGATCATGATATGACTTCGTCCTATGAAGAAGTTGGAGAATACTCTGAACTCTTAAATGACGATCTTAAAGGAAAGAAAATTGGAATTTTACGTACTGTCAGCGATGAAATTAAAAATCCGGATATTAAAGCCGCCTTTGATCAGCTGGTTGACGATTTAAAAAATGCTGGTGCGATCGTCAGCGATTTAGAAATGGATCGTAAACTGCTTGAGCTGATTGCTCCTGTCTACAAAACCATTGCCAATGCAGAAGCCACCGCCAATCATTCCAATCTGGATGGAATTCGTTTTGGAGTGCGCAAACCGGGTGAAAGTGTTGAAGATGTTATGACGGCCAGCCGTACTGAAGGCTTTTCAAGCTATGTCCGCGCCCGCTTTGTGATTGGATCCTATTCATTATTTGAAGAAAATCAGGATCGTTTATTCAGAAAGGCTCAGAAAATCCGTCGTCTGATTTCAGAAGCGTATGCCAGACTGTTTGAAGATCAGGATGTCGTTTTAACGATTGCGGCGCCAGATGTCGCACCAAAAATCGAAGAAACCAGTGAGGTTCGTTTTGGAATCGACCGCTTTGAAGAAGAACATATGCAGCTGGCAAACTTTACCGGCTATCCTTCCATCGTCTTGCCATTAGGTCTTAGCGATGGACTGCCGTTTGGCGTGGAACTGACAGCTCGTCCTTTCGAGGAACAGAAACTTCTGGACACAGCTGCTGGAGTTGAAAAAGTTATTGATTTTCAGGGGGAACCGACATTATGAGCAAATATACGCCAACCATTGGAATTGAAATTCATTGCGAATTAAAAACCAATACCAAAATGTTTTCATCGGCTCCTGTCGCTTTTGGCAAAAAAGCCAATACCTGCACTTCAGCTGTTGATCTTGGGCTGCCTGGAACGCTGCCCTGCCTGAATAAGAACGCTGTTCGTCTGGCAATCAAAGCCTGTACCGGGCTTAACTGCACGATTGATCCACTCGTTAAATTTGATCGAAAAAACTACTACTATTCTGACCTGCCCAAGGGATTTCAGATTACTCAGCAATTTCATCCGATTGGAAAAGATGGCTTTGTAGAAATTGAAACCGAAGAAGGAAAGAAGAAGATCCGTATTGAACGAATTCATATGGAAGAAGATACAGCTAAGCAGTTTCATAAGGAATCAGGAACCTACATTGACTTCAACCGGGCTGGAACTCCATTAGTTGAAATCGTCTCAAAACCGGACATGCATACAGCTCAGGAAGCTGCTGCCTATGTTGAGGCGCTTCGCCAGATTCTGTTTTATCTGAATGTTTCAGATGTCAAAATGGAAGAAGGAAGCATGCGCTGTGATGTAAACATTTCGCTTTCAGATGATCCCGAAAAATTAGGAACGAAAACCGAAATCAAAAACCTGAATTCGATTGCCAATGTTCAAAAAGCTGTGGCAGCTGAAATTGAAAGACAAAGCGCACTGCTTGATGAAGGGCAAAAGGTAGAACAGGCAACCCGCCGCTATGATGAGCCCACGAAAACGACTGTTCTGATGCGTAAAAAAGAGGGAAATGTCGATTATAAATATTTCCCCGAACCAAATATTTTCCCCATTGCATTGGATCCAGCCTGGATTGAAGAGATTCAGGCCAATATGGAAGAACTGCCGCAGGCCAGAAAAGAACGCATGATCAGCCAGTATAAGCTGAGTGATTATGATGCTGGCCTACTGGTCAACGATCGTGAAAAAGCAGACTTCTATGAAGAAGCAATGAAGACTGCCAGGGATGCCAAGAAAATGGCCAACTGGGTAATCGGTGATATCTCAGCATGGCTCAATAAAAATTCGGTAGCCTTAGCCCAAAGCAAGCTGACCCCTGAAGCTGCCGCTGAATTAGTCAATGTGATTCATGATGGTGTAATTTCCGGCAAACAGGGAAAGGAAATCTTTGAAGAAGTCATGCAGGGAAAGATGCCGCGTGAAGTCATCAAAGAAAAAGGGATGGAACAGGTCAGTGATGATTCTGCTCTTCTTGAAATGGTCAACAGCGTGCTGGATGCCAATCCACAGTCGATTGAAGACTACAAGAATGGTAAGGACCGCGCAATCGGATTCCTGGTTGGTCAGGTCATGAAAGCTTCAAAAGGAAAGGCCAATCCAAAGAAGACCAATGAAATGATTCGTACTGAGCTGACTAAACGTTAGAAACTACAGCGCTCGAATATGGTATACTTGTTAGGATTAAGCGGAGGATCAAATGCCGATTGAACCAGTAAAAGTAAAGAAAACACGAAAACCAAAGAAGCAGAAAGTCAAACAGGGGCATAAACTCGTCTGGCTGACTCTGATTATCATTCTGATTCCGGTGGCCATCGTGGGCTATGTCCTGATGAGTTCAATGGAATCACAGGGAAAGCCGGTTGAAGGCAGCCGCTTTTCCGAAAATGCTCTTCAGCCTGAAATTCAACAAAAAGATCTGGATGCCATTCAGAGTGAATTGATGAATATCGAAGGGGTTGAAAGCGCAACAATGGATATGAAAAGCGCAACCTTGCGTATTCATCTGAATATGCAGGATGGATATGACGATGACGGACTGACGAACGCAGCTGAAGCCGCATATGGAATCGTCAACAATGTCCTGCCGATCGATACCTATTTTACAAATTCAAATGACTCCAAGAACTATGATCTTGAAATCGATTCCTACAATTTCCTGGTCGATGCAGACCATCCAATTGATGGACAAAGATACATCAAGATTCTGAAAACCGGAGCTTCTGGTAAGGTGATCGATAATATGCGTGTTGCCAGAAATCAGGAGCTGACTGATCAGGTTCGACGGTAGTCGAAATATTCAGCCTCAGGCAAGACACTTTGGGAATATCTCATCATCGAGGTATTCCCTTTTTTGACTTTGAAAAGCAAAATCGATAAGGGACTCAGATTGGTGAAAACTGAGAATCCCAGAATACCAGGAACAATCCATTCAAGATGAAAAACAGATAGCAGGTTACAAGTAAAAGGAAGGAAAACTATTCATGATTACAATTACCAATGAACAGATTGCGATTCTAGAACAGGAACTCGATGAGCCATGGCAGGCCATTGGCGCAAGCATGCAGACATCCAATCCTGCTTTCATATTAAAAGCAATTAATGACGAAATTAAAGCCAACGGCAATGACTGGCAATATGAACTCAATGCCAAAGGAAAACTTCTTCAGCAGATGTATGAAGAAATTTATGCAGCAAACTGCTTGGATGATCGTCCATTGCGTTTAGGATAGGCTTATTGTTATGGAAATTGTCCGTAAAATTGACAGAGCTCAGGCGCAAAAACTTCTTGATGGTTCGCTGTCTTTGAAAGCCAGTAAGGATAATCCCATTTTCTTTTCAAGTCGAAATACTTTTGCCATGGAAAATCGGGACCAGATTCAATCCATGGATAAGCATAAGCAAGAGACAAATGATGAGAATGATTCAGTTTTGCTTGTCATCGATGATTTGAATCCAAATCTTGATCTTTTTTGGCAGTCTCAGGAGTGCAAATGGATTCATGGAAAACTGTCAGTTCCTGTTTTACAGAGTGAACTGACAGCAAAAGATATTCTCAGAATTGAAGAAATCAATGCAAAGCACCGAATGAATATATTAATGAATACTTCCATGTACGACGAGAAATGGTGCTATCCAGCATTAAAAAAGGTTTACAGGCCAACAGATCGAGTTTGTATTCTTGCTTTCAGTTTTTATGATGATACAAAAAACGCGCAAGATTGGGACAGGCAATTTGGAGCAGGCCGCGGAATCTGGTATCGTGCGAACACAGATCCTTTTTTGAAGTTTGGTTTAAAAAAAGATCAGATTGTCTGGGTCAACTTTTTTGAAGATTCGCCTGAAGTGATGAAAAATAAAATCCTGAATTCAAGTATTCTGGTTCTTCCTGGAGGAGCGCCAGATCTGATGATGAAAAGAATCAAGGAAAAGAAACTGACTGCGATATTAAAAAATTATCAACAGACGATAGTCGGATTTTCAGCTGGAGCAATGATTCAGCTGAAAAGATATCACATCACACCAGATGAAGATTATCCAGATTATGGCTGGTATTCTGGCTTAGGGTATCTTGATGATTTTGATATTGAAGTTCATTACCAGGGCAGTTCTCATCAGAAAAGGCATATCGAAAAAGCGATGGATGATTCTGGACTTGAAGTGATCGCTATTTATGAAAAAGGCGGAATGATCTGCGAACCAAAAGGAAAGCGTTCCTATTTTGGACAGATCGATTTCTTTTCTTTACCTGAACAGAAATAGCAGATGACATACTCAGATTTCAGGAGTCAATAATCAATAAGAAGTAAAGAAAGTAGGGGATTGAATGAAAGGAAATTTCACCCGTTTTCGTAATCTGAAGACGGGAAGACAAGAAAAGAACAAGAGCAGGAACAAGACAAAACCCGGCACAATTCTTTGGATGAATGGGCTAAAGGTTGGAACTGCCATTTTCTTTCTGGCTTTATGGATTATTCCCTGGATCAGGCAGCCGATCGTTTCTTCGAGTGAATTTTCACTGGTTGAGCAGGCAGTTTTAGCAGTCAACGATCCGGCTTTTTATCCGGCAATGAATGATCAGATGGTCCGTAAATATTTGAATATCGGTCCGCAGGAAGGGGTGCAGATCGGATTCTACAGACAATCAGATGCCTTTTCGGCCAGAGAAATCGTGATCGCAAAATTTGATACGGAACAGCAGGCTGAAATGATCACAGAGCGAATTGAAACCCGAAAGCAGGCGCAGATTGATATTTATTCAGGATATGCACCAGAACAGCAGGCGATGATGGAAAACGCTCTGCTTGATGTTCAGGGAAATTATCTTCTGTTTTATACGGGGGATGCAGCAGCTCAGAGCGATCAGGCATTTCTTGACGCATTAAGGGGGAATCACTGATGCAGTTTACAGATATCGCCTTCCTCTTTGGCTTTTTGCCAATCAGTTGTCTGCTTTATTGGTTTATTATTCAGCCACGGTATAGAAACCTGTTTCTCTTTCTGGCTTCGATCCTGTTTTATTCCTGGGGTTCGCTTTTATCACTATGTATTCTCTTTGGGGTGCTGTTATGGAACTTTGCAGCATGCAGACAGCTATCGGTATTTAATCAGGCAAAAGCTCTGACGATTGATGAAGATGAACTGAATGAAATTAATAGAAAAAGAAAGCTTGTTCTGATTACAGCGATCGCAGGCAACCTGATCATTTTATTTGTTTACCGCTACCTGCCAGGTCTTTTAGGGTCTTTATCCTGGCTGATCGGAGATGTTGCCTTACCACGCTCTTTTTTGATGCCGCTTGGTCTTTCTTTTTATCTATTTTCATGTATGAGCGCTGTGTTTGATATTTATAAAAACAAGGAAGAATGCGTTTCATTTATGGAATTCGCCTTATTTGCCGGCTTTTTTGGCTGGGTGAATATGGGGCCAATTGCTCATTACTCACAATTAAAAGGACAGATGGAAAACCATCCAGCGACAAGAGCAAAGGTTAAGGATGGAGCCATGCTCTTTTTACAGGGAATCTGCTTTAAAGTATTGCTGGCGGATAATTTAGGACTGCTCTTTAATGGGCTTTTAGCCAATACGACCTGGTTAGGAAATCTTCTTTGCAATATCAGTTATTTCTTAATGATCTACTTCGACTTTGCCGGCTATTCAAGAATGGCAAGAGGACTGGCAGCTTTCTTTGGCTTTGTGATTCCAAAAAACTTCGACCATCCTTATCTGGCCACATCCGTTCAGGACTTCTGGCGCAGATGGCACATCTCATTGACTTCCTGGTTTCGAGAATATGTCTATATCCCTTTAGGCGGAAATCGGGTCGATCAGAAACGCTGGATTCTGAATGTTTTGATTGTCTGGTTCCTGACTGGGGTATGGCATGGCTTTGGACTGACATTTTTAGTCTGGGGATTGCTGCAGGGAGGATTAATCCTTCTTGAAAGACTGGTTTTAAAAGACAAAATGAAATCCTGGAATCCTTCAATCCTTCACCTGTGGGTCATTTTCTGGGAGCTTATTGGCTGGACATTATTTTCATCGACTGACTTTATGCAGGCATTTTTCAGAGTCATCCGTATGAGTGGATTAACTGTCAGTGGCTTTGCGGATGGAGCGAGCCTTTTCTATCTGAAAAACGGACTTGTTTTGATGATGATCTGTGTGATTGTGGTCAGTCGTCTGGATAGTCGGATCGCTCGAACGATTAGAGTCCGTCTATTTGAAGTCCACAATAAAAGGGAATGGTGGAACGTCTTTCGAAATGCAGCCTATATCCTGGCTTTCGCAATCTGTCTGACGTTCATAATTTCTCAATCTGCGCAGACATTTCTGTATGCGGCTTTTTAGGAGGATGACTGATGAAAGACTTACTTAAATTCCTCAGGATTGGTCTGGCAAAAATTTCGGAGAATCTGGCAGGCTTATTAATATTTGTCCTGAGCTGTGGACTGATTCTATCGATCATCTGGCCTGACTTCAGTTTTTCGCAGACAGAAAACCGAACTCTTGCAAAGTTTCCAGCGATGCAGGCAGAAGACTTATGGGATGGAGATTTTGGTGAGGAAGCTGAATCCTATGCCCAGGACCAATTTCCAGGCCGTGATTTGTTTTTCCATCTGAATTACATCTTCAGAAAAGCGGCAGGTCAAAGCAAAATCAATGAAGTTTATCTTGGCCATAGGCAGCTGTTTTCAGCTCCAGATAATCTGAGTTCTGAAATTTTGGATTCAAATATTACCGCCTTCAACAACATGGCAGCGTCTACAGGAATTCAGACATCCGTTTTGATCGCTCCGGATGCAGCCAGCATTCAAAAAGAAAACTTGCCTTATCAGGCTACTTTTATCGATCAGGTCAATGAAATTAACCGGATCTCAGGCAGTATGACTTCTGCTTCACTGATCTCTATTAATGATCAGTTGTTAAGCAATAAAGATCAGCCTTTGTACTATAAGACCGATCACCATTGGACAAGTGATACGGCTGGTATGGCGGCTATGACCTTCTGTGAGCAGGTCCATCCAGATTTTGGAATGAACATGGATCAGTTTGATTCATTTACCATCAGCCGTTCCTTTATTGGAACTCTGGCTTCAGCTTCGGGAAGCTGTTTTCTGAAAGATGAAATCAAAATCCGTCCCTGGAGCAATCAGAAAGAGAATCCCTATGTCGTTAAATGGGCAGATGGCAGTAAATCAACTTCGATTTATCAGGTGGACAAGTTAAACCAAAAAGATCAATATCAGGTTTTTCTTGGGGCGAACCAATCGATTGTGACCATTGATACGATGGCTGACAATGATCGGAATCTGTTGTTAATAAAGGATTCTTATGCCAATTCCATGATTCAGTTTCTTCTTCCGTATTATCGAAGTATCACAATTGTTGATCCCCGCTATTGTATGGATGAACTTTCAAAACTGATCAACCGCAACGGAATCAATGAAATTCTAGCTGTTTATTCGTGTGAGACCTTAATGAGTGATTCTTCATTATCCACAATGGCTGCTGAATTTGAAAGTGAACCGGTTGAAGAAGCACCAGAGGTTCAGAATTCTGAAGAATCAGTGCAGGTTAATGAGTCTGAATCAGCATTCGAAAACGGAATTGATCAGGAACAGGAGAATTCTGATGAATCTACAGAGAATCCAACAGCAAAAGCAGCTGATTTGACGGACGCTCAATCTGAATAACAAGGTAGACTGTACTTATCAAAACTGATGTTTCTGGGCCAAATCATCCACGAAAAATATGAGAAAAGCTTTCTGGATATCTGTAATAGAGGGATGAAATTCGGGGAGGATAAAGCAGAAAAGTATGACATTGAAGACAAAGAATTGTTTCCGCCTTATTACAGAACCTTCAGAAGACTCATTGAAAACAAGGATGACCACCTTCGTTTCATTAAGGATTTTGATGCACCCTATAGTAATAATCTGGCAGGGCAGGCTCTGTCCTTGTTAAAGACAAGAAAGAATGTATCCAAGATGTTCGGCTCAGCCTCAGGGGCACAGGATTTCGTCAATCATCAATCGGTCATCATAACCACTCAGAGCAATCGCAATTACAGTGTTCTATCTGTTCTCAAGCATCTGATAAACCCCCAGAAGGTAGGATGCCTGGACAACCAGAGGCAATTGATTAAAAGCAAAAAAGACATCCAGAGAGCAGAATTATCTTTAGTAATTCTGCCTTTTTGGGTGCCTTTTAGTATCTCGGTGAACAGTCACCACTATGTGGCGATTGCCAACAACGTGGACAGCGACGATCAGAACAGCAATGAGTTTGTCCCGTTCCTCAACATTATGAACGAGTGGTATCTTCGTGATATGAGCCGCAAGCAGAACACAGCGATCCGTGTGAAAGGCGAATCCGGCAAGCCTACTACCAACTGTGCCATTTATGGCTACAAGAAAATGCCGAGAGATAAGTCCAGTTGGTATATCGACGAGGAAGCCGCTGCGGTTGTCCGTTGTATTTTCCAGCTGACCATCGAGCAAAACGGGCCGAACTGACAGAAGACTTGGAAGAACTGAAATCTGAAAAGACGATCCTCCTCAGTTCATTTGATTACAACTTTCCCAGTCGATTAGACTATAAGATTTGCCCATAAACAGGCTTTATCTATAGCCGGGCACCTGCATGGGGTGCCTGGCTTTTAATTTCTTCTGCAGATTGGTCTTGTGTAAAGCCTCTAACCCCTGTTTTTAAGTTCAATTTAGCGGTGTCGGCCCTCGATATATAGGCTTATTTATGGTATAGTAGTTATGTAAATAGACTATA
>NZ_MPJW01000185.1 GCF_001945525.1 Ileibacterium valens | reverse complement strand
GGGAAGAGAGAATGGAGCAGTGGCAAACGGCCCTGAATCGAGTTATAGTGTGTTTGGTAATTTTGTTTATTGAGCATGAACATATTTTACCAAAAAAGGCACCTCATCCATTACGGATCAGGTGCCTTTTTTTATTTTTGGACTGTCAGAAATTTAACAGCCCCTTTCTTATGATCAGGATAATCCTGCTGCATAATACGGAGGTTTCAGAATTTTTTGGTCCCTATTGCTCTGTCCTGATCTTCTCTGATATTCCATAACCGTTTAGTCAAGGTAGACCGAATCATCCGAAGCTTTTCGAACGTAATTGAGCATCGGCTGATCAATCTGTCTGGCCAGAATTTCTCTGGCATCACTGAGCGCACATTCCATGATGGCCGGGTCCTTATCAAAATCACCAAGAATAAATGCAGGAAGACCCGATTGTCTGGTTCCAAGCAGATCCCCTGGACCTCTTAGCTTTAAATCATAATCCGAAATGGAAAAGCCATCGAGCAGCTGTTCCATCATTTTCATCTTTTCAATAGCCATGGCATCTTTCGTATCCGCAAGTAGCCAGCACAGGCCCTGCACTTTTCCTCTGGCCGCCCGGCCCCGAAGCTGATGAAGAGTAGATAAGCCAAAATGGTTGGCATCATAAATCACCATCATTGTTGCATTGGGGACATCGATTCCTACTTCGATCACCGTGGTTGAAACCAGAACATTAAGCTGTCCGCTTTCAAACTCTTTCATGACCTGTTCTTTTTCGGCCTGTTTCATCTGTCCGTGAAGCAGGCCAATCCGGATTCGATCCTGAAAAGTCTGTACCATTCCCGCATAGATCTTTTCTACAGAATGAATGTCTGTTTCAGGGTTATCTTCAATAGCCGGACAAACGACATAAAGCTGTCTTCCTTCTTTGATTCCTTCCAGAACCTCTTTTAGAATCGGACCCATGCTTGCACCTCTGACAAATTTTGTCTTCACCGGCTGGCGCCCTGGGGGAAGAGTTCTAATGGATGAAAGCTGGATATCACCAAATAAAAAGTGAGCATATGTTCTTGGAATCGGAGTCGCAGACATCATCAGAAAATCCGCTTTGACTCCCTTTTCGATCAGAGCTCTTCTTTGACGCACCCCAAAGCGCTGCTGTTCATCTACGATCACCAGGCCTAAATGGTCAAATTCAACACTCTCCTGAAACAGAGCATGCGTTCCAACAACCACCTGGATTTCTCCGTTTTTTAGCTGATCAAGAATTTCTCTCTTTTCCTTCTTCTTTAACGATGCTGCATACAGTCTGGCGGGAATATCCAACTTTTTCAGATTTTCCAGATGTTGAGCAGCCAGAATTTCGGTTGGAGCTAAAAAAGCACTCTGAACTCCGGAAAGTCTGGCTGCTTCGATTGATAAGGCGGCTACCGCCGTTTTTCCACATCCGACATCGCCCTGCACCATTCGATACATCTGGGTATCACTGCGCAGATCTCTTAGAATGTCGTCGAGTGCCTTTCTTTGATCTGCCGTCAGCTCATAAGGAAGAGCAGATATCTTTTCTTCAAGCAGGGACTGGTCAAAGATTTTGGATTCTCCAGCGACCACTGAATTCTGAGTCGCCTGAAGGACGGATTGAAAGCACAGGAATTCTTCATACTTCAGAGTCCGGATGGCCTGATGGAGTTTCTGATCATCAGGGGGTTCATGAATCCATAACAGAGCCTGTTCATGACAAAGAAGCCGATACTTTTTACGAAATCTTTCCGGCACTAAATCCGGATCATGCTTTACGTATTTTAAGGCTTTCTTCATCATCGCCTTCAGATCCGATTGCTTTGCCATTTTGACCAGTGAATAAACCGGGCGAAGTCCCTGCTGCTGATTAATCGGAATAAAGTTATAGCTGCTTGCGGTGACCTGATTTTTTCCCTGATAAATTCCAAAGATTGTAATCTGTTTGCCAAAAGGAAACTGCCCTGGCCAGGGCCGATTAAACAGGGTGACAGTAATTTCTTCATTCCAGCTGATCACTTTAAAACGGGTCATGCTTTGCTTGTTTCGAAGCTGAATCACACTGGGCATTGAAGAAATGACTCCTTCAAAAGCAACCGAATCCTGTGGATTCCATTGCTCATAGGGCACAGAAACGACCGACTCATAGCGGAATGGATAAGTATGCAGCAGCTCTTCCACCGATTGAATCTTCATTTTTTCCAGGATCTTCATTCGTCTGTCTGTTAACTTCAGTATCTCCAGTTTCAAGGCTGCCGCCTCCCTTCTTTTTCTCTATAGTCTTGTTGTTCTAGGCTTCTCTAACTTTCAATCCACTCAACAGGAATTGATTCAGGTGATTATTCATCAAGTTTTCTTTGCTCCATACGGATGCCGCCTTCTGGAAAATGGACATCAAACACATAGAAGCGTCGAATGTACATGGCATAGTTGATGATTGCCCAGGTAAAAACAAGACTGAACAATCCATCTAAAATGATCATCGCCACGATTTCCTGCGTCATAATGTCTGAGCCAAGCCTCCCCAACAGGGTGGCAAAACAAAATGGCTCGCCCATAAACAGGAAACTGACTAATAACGATCCCGGATTAAATCCGTTCACAATGGATAAGGGGCCGGCAAACATTGAATGCCAGATGACCAGGATCAAAAACAGGATCAGCCATGGATTGACAATTTTTAAAAAATTCTTCGAGAGACTTTCTCTGACTTGACGCAGCAGCAGTTCAAATTTCGCCTCTCCCTGTTCATATACACCGTAAAAGTAAAGAAGACTCGCCGGAATCATGCAAATCAGGAAAAAAGCGCAAAGAAATGCGGCGAACAGTCTGAAAATCAGATTTCCCTGCAGCATCCAGCTGCAAAAATAACCGCAAAGACATGCAGCCAGCCCCCATGTCAATGACCAGCCGCCAATTCGAAGCAATCTTGGCCGGCTAAGCGATCCTGCCTTCTTTGACCAGGCCAGAGATATCGCAAAATACTGTCCGAGGATATAAAACATCAGCCATATGATCGAAATAATTGAAAGCACCCATGAAGAGATCCCATCATTGATCGCAAGCAGAGTAAATCCGATGTATCCAAAAGAGTAAAACAGCGAAAAGAGTATGCTGTAGAACAGTGGTTTTAAAATCGTCGTAAATGCCGGACGAAATTTTTGTTCATGATCTGTATTCTGTTTGGAGAGATTCATTTCATCAATCCATTCCTTTCCAGTTTTAAATTGCCAATCAGGCTTCTAACAGAATTGGTTTTCCGTTTTCTACATGACCAACCTGATCAGTCCAGGCCCAGGGAATATCTATTTCTAAATAATCCATAGCCCATAAAAGAAAATCTTCATATCCTTCTCTTCCTGTCTCCTGCATGATTTTCGAAAAGCAGCCAAAGAGCACCTGCGAAGCCTGCTCAAACGCCTTCATCATATTTAACTGTTCCATCAGAGAAAGAAATTCGTATTTCGAGGTTCCCATTCCTTCAAGCACTAAAGTGTGGTCTGTTAAATCAGGAAAAGAATCGGTTCCTGCCAGCTTTAAAAAGCAGCGGATGTTTCCGCCCAGGCTTTTGCCTGTATTAAATTCATCCATCGAAAATCCCGATTTTTCTTCCGGAATATGAATCGATACAGAAAGTCTGGAATGCAAAGGATTGCTGCGGCAGGAGGTTTTTGGAATATCTCTTTCTTTGGATTGATTTGTAAGTCCAATCAGATCCTTATGGATATGAAGCAGTTCAAGAATCGTATTCAGGTTTCTCTGATAGTAGAGCGCATATAAAAGAGTGGGGCGCTGTGTTTTAAAACTGACCGCATTGAGCAGACAGGAAAGATCCGAAAAACCAGCAAAAATACATTTTGAGGCTTTATAGGCCGAATAATCAAGATAAGGAGCACACAGATTCGCCAGATTTCCACCGGAAATGTCAAAAATCCAATCATATTCCCCGCTTCTTAGTGCATGATTCCATTGATCAGCGCGAATTTTGGGATCAATCAGCCAACAGGGCTCGTCAGCCAGATCGCAATGAATGCCAGAACGTTTTAAATAACCCATCAGTCTCTGAATGGATTCAAGAGAACTTGCGGACAGCGGATCCGAGAGGACACTCAGAAAAATTTTCATATTTACACTCCTTAGGTTCATCGAAGATGTTGTTTTCAAAAAGAATAAAATCATCAGCACTTTCAACATTATAACAATCTGACTGAAGTAGAATAAATTCGTAGAAATTGAATAAACTATGGAGGTGAATTGCAGTGACAAAAAAATTTACGATCGAAATGGAAGACGGAAATAAGATTTCCGGTGAACTGTATCCGGATAAAGCACCAAAAACGGTAGAAAACTTTGAAACCCTCGCAAACAAAGGTTTTTATGACGGAGTCATTTTCCACCGTGTCATCCCCGGTTTCATGATTCAGGGCGGAGATCCAACCGGAACGGGTATGGGTGGTCCTGGACATACGATTCCAGGTGAATTCTCAGGAAATGGCTTTACGGGCAACGACCTGAAACATACCCGCGGTGTTCTTTCGATGGCTCGAACCATGGACCCCAACTCCGCTGGAAGCCAGTTCTTTATCATGCACGCCGATGCTCCGCATCTTGATGGGCAGTATGCTGCTTTTGGTAAAGTGACGGACGGCATGGATGAAGTCGATAAAATCGCTTCAACCAAAACCAACTATTCCGATAAACCGCTCCAGGATCAGAAAATCAAATCCATTCGAGTTACTGACTAAGATTTTATCCGAGGCATAAAAAGGCATTCCAGAATCACTTTTGGAATGCTTTTTTCTTTTATGATCATCCGACTTCTTGTGCACTTTCTGGCTCGCTACAATTTGATCAGAAAACCGATATTTTATTACTTATATTTACTATTCCGATTATATGTACAGTCATTTAACCCAGAACCGGCTAATATGAAGATGCTGACAGAACGATCCTTTCAGGCTTTGGAATTGCAGCTTCCTTCTGAACTTAACGTTCTGTTTGCGGATCTGAGTTTGCATAATTCATCTTCCTGTAAAAACAGATCCTTACTCTGAAGCTTGCAGCGCTTCAGAGTTTTTTTATATGGCTTAAACAAAAAGAAAGTAACCTTTTGAAATTTGCACGGGCTTAGATCCTCCGGTTCCAGTCGATATTCTGTATTCGACTAGAACTGGAGGATTTTATGCATAATTATCTGTTTTCCAAATCCCGTGAACTGAATCAGGAACAGTGGATGAACCTGGTTGATCAATATCAGGTGTCAGGTCTGACTCAGGCTGGCTTCTGCGTCCAAAACGGCCTGGCTTTATCCACCTTCCAGTACTGGCGCAGAAAAGCTGCCGCCGTATCGCCTGCTTCAGCGGCTCTTGAATTCGTAGAAATTGACAGGACGGTCTTCCTGGATTTGGAAGGATCAGACGAGAGTCCAAAGCCGGTGATTGAAATCACTGACAGCGACCGAACGATCCGT
>NZ_MPJW01000032.1 GCF_001945525.1 Ileibacterium valens | reverse complement strand
GTCATGCACATGTCTTCAGATGCAGGACATGAGATTATGGTCAGCCGGAGCATTCAGGCGGAAGGAACCTTCGGAGATCTTAAAGAAAACTACAGATACAGCCGATTGAGACGCCGGGGACTGGAAAACGTAAAATTTGAGGTGCTTATTGTGGCCATGGGACACAATATCAGAAAATTAAACAACAGAAATCGGATGAGTTGCTCAGAACTCGAACGTTATGGAAAATTAAAGGAGCAGAAAAGCGAAATCTGAAAAAGATTATAAACAGTCTTTTTGAGTTTTGGCTCTTTTCAGTGCGTTCAAAAATTGACTTGAGCGGAAAAACACATCATAAAACAGGATTGAATCAGATAAAAAGCATAGAAAAAGGGGCTGTAAATCTCGCTGATGAAAAATCAGTCGAAATTTAACAGCCCCTTTTAAATGATCATCCTCCATCACAAAATAAGCAGAATGATTTATATTCACTTTGTTTCCACCTTGTTCATTCACTTTTTATCATCAGACTCATGCTTAGGTAAAGTTATTGTGAAATTTGCACCAGACTCATTTTCATTGTTTGCTGCGCTGATGCTTCCTCCATGAGCTTTCATGATCGCTTCAGAGATTGGAAGTCCCAACCCGAATCCACGATTACTTTCTGCATCTCGGCTGTGAGTTGTATAGAATGTTGAAAATAACATGGAGAACGCTTTTTGATCAATACCAGTACCATGATCCTTAACCATTACCGAAACGGTATCATCAAAGTTATCTTCAATTATCACTTCGATTGGCTGACCTTCTGGAGAATGTTTATGAGCGTTGTCAATCAGATTAATGATGGTCTGCTGGATTAATTTAGAATCCATTGGAGCAGTTATCACTTCCGTTGGCTCATTAAAAATGATTTCCTGATCAGGATATCGAATATTGATTGATTCAATCGAAGCATGAATGACATCCTCGACAACTTCGATTTCCTTCAGAATTTTTAATTTACCATTTTGCAATCTGGTCAATGAAAGAATGTTTTGAACCAATCCATACAGCCAACTGCTTTCTTTATAGATAATCGAAGCCTGTTTATGTGCTTCAGGCAAGTGGGCTACCTGCTCTTTGAGTAATTCGCTTGTTCCCATAATTCCAGCTAAAGGCGTACGAATATCATGAGAGACAGAACGAAGCAAATTGCTTTTATATTTTTCTTCATTATTTTCCTGCCGGATCTCCTCTTCTTTTTTCATGAAGTAATTTCGATCCAAAGCTAATGAAACCTGGTTCACCATCTGCGAAATCAGGTTCAGGTCTTCAGGATTTCTTTTTTCAATCTCTTCAGGAATAAATCCAGCATACCCAAAGATGGATTCACTGCCAACTAATGGCCATTCATAATATAAATTCCCAATTAGATATCCTTTTCCTGAGTCTTTATCGCATTTAACGATATTTCTGTTTACAAGTACATTTCTGACTTCTGTATTTCCATCCAGACCACAAAACAGGTAAGTATCCTGTGTCATTCCATCTGGCGAGCATAGCAATAACGCTGTCTGAAGACCAAGCATCTCTCTAAAATAAGTAACAGAGATATTCAGTATTTCTTCGACTGATACTGCTGCTGATAATTTTGAACTGATTTCATAGAGTTGTTTGGCATCTTTTTCGCGTTTGATTGCCATTCTTTCGTTCATCTTGGAACGAGAAGCTAAAACACTCACGATTATAGAAATGAGAAACATGATGCTAAATGAAACGACATGGTCTAAATCCATGACCGAAAAAGTGTACTGCGGATAAATGAAATAAAAATTAACCGCAATCATACTGATTAGCGAGAATAGAACCGCATAAAAATAACCATCGGTATTCAAAGCGGTAATGATTGATCCTAGAACATAAAAGAGGACCAGGTTGGATTCCTGGAAATTCAGTCTGGCGACTACCAGGCAAATCAAAGTAGTCGTTATCCAGATTCCGGATGCAATCAGAAAATCGGAGTAACTAGACTTCTTTTTCTCTTTCATTAACACAAACAATTCCTTCTTTCACAGGTAACAGAATCTTTATATCAGCAGTTAAGATTCTTTATCTATAATTAATATATTCTTTATCCAGGTTGATTTCTATTTTGAATCGGTATTTCCCTAAAACTGAAACATTTTTTTCAGAAAAATTCTGTAAATCCGTATTGAACTTCAATTATTGGTAATTTCAGGACGATCAAAACGTTTCAGGAACTCTGTAAACTGATTAATAGACTAGATTATATCCTATTCAGATAATTTAATAACCTTATTCTATAAAACATTCAGGTTTATATCAGAAATTGTCCGGTTTTTAATTCCTTATGGATTTGAGTTCAATAAATTAAGCAGGACATAAAGATATTAAAAAAGAAATCCAAAAAGTCCGTAAAAGGTCTTTGTTGAATTTCTTTATGTGAATGAATAATCTTATCTCTCTTCGAAATTTGAAAAATGTTTATTTCTGGCAGAAGATTATTTTTAAGAAATTATGAATCTGATCAAGTTTGACATGGTCTTCCATATATGCAATCGACAGCAGATTATCCGGAACAAAATGATCATAAGGTTGAATACGCAGCTGTCTATGACAGTGCAAAAACATATCCGACTGCAGCGGGTTATTAAGACAATCAAGAATGCTTCTTAAGAGATCCATTGGTTCAATCTCACCTGTAATTCCAACGATGAACCGATTGGTGAATACCTGTCTGATCTCCAATGCTTTTTTCAAATGAACATTTAAAAGCCTTTTTAATGAATTGATTTCTTTCTGGTCAAACCACCCATTCAAAAAAACCAGTTTTCCATAAATTAACAGGTTAGGATCTTCAATCATCCCAGATTCATTGGCCAGATCTCTGGCCTGATTTAAAATGAGATTCGAATTTTTTGAAAGATAAGGATAATGGTCTATTTCTGCAAGAATCTGGTGAATCATCCAGGTCACCTGCTGATCAATCAAGCCATCTTTTCCATACCATACAATGATTTCTTCAGATTGGTCTGGAACAACGTTTAATGTTCTTCTGTCTTCATTTACCTTATCAACAATCCAGCTTTTTCCTGCCAGAATCAAACTCATTCCAACCGTTGGGTAGATGGTAATCTATCCTACAGATGAGCACCGATGATAAACTTTCCATTCAGAATCTGACTGAAATACAGCATAAAAGCGCCATTGATTCACTTCTCTTTCAGAATTCAGGCCAATGAATAAATTCCCCTGATCATCCTGTTCAAGAAATCTGTTTTCAAGCATACTTTTTAGAAGAACTCGATATTCATCCGCAGAAAATCGGTTAACAAAAGCAGGAAGAGTTAGCACGAAGGCAGCCAGTGAATTAGGCTGAAGCTGATGATAGGTTTTTAAAACAGACAACGTCTGATGAGCTAACAGTGAGTATGGTTTCTTTAAAAATTTTTCATCTTCAAGAAACCGTCTGCGGTGATATAGTTCGATCATTGAAATGGTTTGAAGAAGATCCCATGGCATTAAGAACTGTGGCAGATTTGAAAGACTCTCTTTTTCAAGAATGATCATTAACATTTTTGAAACTTTGCTTACACGCCCAGAGCGGCCAAGCCTTTGCAGCAATGACGAGACTTTCCATGGAGCCCCAAGTTCGACCACAAGATCGAGATCTCCTACATCAATTCCTAATTCGAGAGTTACCGTAGCACAGATAACGATCTTTTCATCGCTTTTCATTTTTGTTTCTGCTCTTTCTCGAATTTGGGCTGAGACTGAACCATGATGAACTAAAAAACGATCGGGATCTTTACATTTTCGGGCAAGTTTCTTTAACGCATTGGCAGTTGATTCTGTTTCTTCCCGGCTGTTGCAAAAGATAATCGTTTCTGATCTCTGAGCTGGTCATATAGAAAGGTCTGCCACTCCTGCTCCACTTTCTGCTTAACCTCTTCTTCATGCGGAATGGTATAGTTATGCAGATATATCTCAACATCTTTCTCTTCATCACGCGGTTTGCATAAGATCGCTTTTCGATTGGTCTGTGAGCTTAGATACCATAAGACGGATCGAGCAGAAGCAAGTGTCGCTGACAGGGCAATACGGCGATATTGCCTACCACAAAGTCTTTCCAATCGAACCATCAGATTAAAGAGCTCTCCCCCACGATCGGATCCGAGAAACGAATGGATTTCATCGATGATGATAAATTGAGTATCTGAAAATAACCGAACGGCGTTCTGAGAATTCACCATCAACATGGCTTCTAAGGATTCAGGCGTCATCTGCAAAATTCCCTGATTAATTTCGAGGACTTTTTGCTTTTGAGAACCAGAGACATCACCATTCCAGGAGAAAACCGGAATATTTCCATACTTCAGTAATGAGGACAGACGTTTGTTCTGGTCATTGATTAGATCTTTAAGCGGAGAAATATACAGGATCCCGATCGATTTAGACGGCTTTTTTGAAAGCAGGCTGAGCGCAGGAAGAAAAGCAGCTTCCGTTTTACCGGAAGCTGTCTTGGAAGTAATCAGGACGTGAGCATCAGTATTCATTATCGCATCAGCCGCAATTTCCTGTGTAACCTTGAGTTTCACTGCCAAAAAATATAGTGACGAAAATAATCCATTGGATAATCATCTTCACCATCTATCCACAGGTCTTCAGGAAGGTAATCAGGTCCATGCTCATCGGCAAGAAGAACCATAGTCTTATAAAAACGGACATATTTATAATCCTGTATCTAAAATGGATAATGATAAATGTGGTTTTCTGATTTGATCTCTGACAGTATTTTTCTATACTTTTTTTCATTCAATCCATTGGCTATGCTTCTTATTTCCCCTTCTGATCCGAATTGACTGGATATAACCTGAATGACTCACAAACTATCTCAAGGAAAATCAAAGAATCTTCGGAACCATTCTGTTGAACATATAGCAACTTAAAGAATAACATGATTTTGTTCTTTACTGAACGGCGCATTTCTTTATTAAGGGATCTATACATGATCCATTTTATTGTGAATTCCTTCATCATTTTCGTCTGTACCGGCAAATCAAAGAAATTGAAATCGCAATAAACAACAAATATAAAAGGAAGACAGTCTTAGTTCTGCCTTCCTGCTTAATTGCCTATGTCAGTTTTCTCGTAACTTCTTTATATTTGACGGGTTGCCCGTAACCTTTTGAAATTTGCACGGGCTTAGATCCTCCGGTTCCAGTCGATATTCTGTATTCGACTAGAACTGGAGGATTTTATGCATAATTATCTGTTTTCCAAATCCCGTGAACTGAATCAGGAACAGTGGATGAACCTGGTTGATCAATACCAGGTGTCAGGTCTGACTCAGGCTGGCTTCTGCGTCCAAAACGGCCTGGCTTTATCCACCTTCCAGTACTGGCGCAGAAAAGCTGCCGTCGTATCGCCTGCTTCAGCGGCTCTTGAATTCGTAGAAATTGACAGGACGGTCTTCCTGGATTTGGAAGGATCAGACGAGAGTCCAAAGCCGGTGATTGAAATCACTGACAGCGACCGAACGATCCGT
>NZ_MPJW01000048.1 GCF_001945525.1 Ileibacterium valens | reverse complement strand
GGCAAAAGAAGGATAAAGGGCAAGGTCGAGATAATCATCGACAAAGGAACTGACAGTAGTGAAGACAGAATCCATCTCAATATGAGGGAAGAGAGAATGGAGCAGTGGCAAACGGCCCTGAATCGAGTTATAGTGTGTTTGGTAATTTTGTTTATTGATCATGAACATATTTTACCAAAAAAGGCACCTCATCCATTACGGATCAGGTGCCTCTTTTTATTTTTGGACTGTCAGAAATTTAACAGCCCCTGGTATTTCACTCGGATTTATGTACAAAATGAATTAGCGACCAAAAGAAAAGAATGATTTTTTCTTATGAACGGGAATGTCTGTTACTGGCCTTCCAAGGATGACGTTTTTTGGATTTTCGTAAAACAGAAGATCCGCGGCCTTTTTTCCAACTTTCCTGCAGACCTGTTCATAGGCTGCCGAAAGATTCTCAATTCGATATCCGGTTGTGCGGTGGGTATCGGTAGCAACGGTATGAGCATATCCGTTTTCGATCAGCCACCAGGCGTTTTTCTTTGACTGCTTAGAGTCAAGACCAAGCAGGGAAGTGGCATTGATCTGGAAGACATAGTCGTTATCTGCCCAGTCGTTGATAACATCCATATCGAGTTTCTTATGGAAATAGCGCTCGACATGAGCGATAACTGGATGATATCCAGCCACGCTCAGTTCAAAGAGCGGATCAAAATCCAGGTTCTGAAATGCAAAGTCATAGCGAACGTTGTATTCAACCAGGATATAAGGTCCGTTATGAATTTTTGGAAGCCAGCCTTCACGCAGGGTATCGAGAAAGTGCGAATTGAGCATGACTTCTCCGCCTTTAAAAATATCTACATCAAATTCCTGGCCGAGCTGCTTCAGCTCATCCTGACGTGATGAGATTTTCAGGTAGTTATTTTTATCGGTTCTTCCTGGAATCACATGGGGAGTGGAAAGAATTGTATGAATGCCATCGGATGCAGCCATGGTTAAGGCAATTCGAGCATCTTCGATATTCTGGATTCCATCATCCACATGCCAGGCAATGTGAGAGTGCGTATCAATAAATTCCATAGATAGTTTTTCCTTTTTCGTATTTTTAGAACGTTAGATTAAATGTTTTGTTGAAATAATGAATCAATCAATTGATTCATTGTTTTTCTGTTTTTTTGTAGAACAGATCCATCAGAGTCTTCTGGTGTTTTTTTATGGTTGTTTGATCGTAAGGATGAATGATCTCTTAGGATCAGACATTAAAGCAGAGTTGAACTGAATTGTCATGAGTGATTCTTTTTACCTTTTAATGGATGCCATAGACTCCACGCGATGAAAAAGAACAGCCATGAATAACAACCATTATAATTGTTCAATCAAATTTTGTACGTGCTTTTTCTTTCGATTTTGTATTCCGTCCTGCTTTGAACCAAATCGAACAAAAATAGCCGTTTTGATCTCAAAGAAAAACGCTTCCCAGCACAGGAAGCGTAAATCACTAAGTTAATTCTGTTTAGAGGAAGCCTGTGCAAATTCTGTATCGTCAGGCATTTTAGCCACTTTAGAAAAGATCATTAATCCTAAAAGGAACAGAAAAGCAAGACATCCTACTGCGATGTTCTGAATTCCAGTCAGCTGAGTTACCAGACCAACAATCATAGTTCCAAGGAAGCTGGCACCCTTACCGCAAATATCAAAGATACCGAAATACTCACCGCTTGCATTAGCTGGAATCAGTCTTGCGAAATAGGATCTTGATAAAGCCTGAATTCCACCCTGGAATAATCCAACCGCAACAGCAAGAATCCAGAAGTCTGTCAGGTCATCAAGGAACAGCGCGTAAATCGCAATGCACAGATAGGCAAAGACTGCGATTTTGATCAGAAGTTCAGTGGAATACTTCTTGGCGAGGATTCCAAAGGTAATGGCTGCCGGGAAAGCTACAATCTGTGTCAGCAGAAGAGCCAGCAGCAGTGAAGTCTGATCCAGACCTAGACTTGTTCCGTAAGCAGTTGCCATTTCCATGATGGTATAAACGCCATCAATATAGAAAAAGAAGGCAAGCAGGAACAGGAAAGCTTTTTTATGACTTTTAATGTTTTTAAAAGTGCTGATCAGTCGGGCGAATGTCTGTTTAGCGACATGGTCTTCTTTTGGGACATAGTGTTTCTGTTTATAGGCTAAAGCGATAGGCAGAGTGAATAAGAACCACCAGACTGCATTGATCGCAAAAGCTAAAAGCATTGCTAAATTAAAGCTGATGCCAATCTGGTCATACATCAGTACGATCACTAATGAGATGACAAATGGTATAACGCTTCCGATATATCCCCAGGCATAGCCTTTTGAAGAAACAGTATCGAGGTCCTCTTCAGGAGCAACATCTACCAGCATCGAATCGTATACAACTAAAGATACAGAGTAGAAAACTCTTGCGAAGACGAAAAGAACCAGGAAGGCCAGCCAGTTGGACGGCATCCACAAACAGAATAGAAGAAGCGCGCCCAGTATAGCATTCAGTAAGAAAATTCGTTTTTTATTGCCTTTAAAGTCAGCCACAGTACCCATAATCGGTCCAAGGAATGCGACCAGGACAGTTGCAAAGCTTGCGGCATAGCTCCAGTAAGCCAGGTACTGTTCTTCATCGATTCCGCCGCTCAGGGCAAGATGGTTAAAGTAGATTGGGATGATTGTGGTTACAAGCAGAATAAATGCTGAGTTTCCGACATCATAGAGGATCCACTTCAGCTCCAAAGGAGTCAGTTTGTTTTTCATGTTTTAATCCCTCTATCTGTGGCTATCGTATCACATTGTAAGGTTGCTTTTTTTAAAAGGGCTTGCATTGTTGAAAGGGACGGATCTTCAGGTGGATTACCAATTCCATAACGGCTTTTTGACCTCTGGATTTCGAATTTATATCGAAAAAAATAAAAAAATTATCCCTTTAAGGTTGAGCGAAGACGAAGCTCTGATTAAATGATTTACTCAAAACGATCAGGAAATCAGGAATTGAAAGAGTGGATAAGTGAAGTAAGGTGGAAAAGAAAAATGATTCGGGCGAATTTTCAGCCTGAATCATTTTCGGATTCGAAATCCTTCCGTTGTCTGTATTTCCCAGTATAAACATACCTTAGATTTGTAAAACGAATGGTTCAAAATGAACTTTCTAACAGGGCAGTAATCCAAAGTTCAACGGATTTCGGATCTGATCGAATACGATTGAATCATAACAGGTCAAAGATTGCATTTTGTCCAGATAAACTGAAATATTGACAAATTTTCTTTCAAAATTCTTGAAAACATAAATCAGACCAGTTCATAAGCTGAAAGGATGCTTTAAAGCTTTCCTTATTACTGTGAATTGGTCTGACAAGAAGCAATATTAATTCATGAGCAACTACTCGGTTTTTTCAGTGGGATCGTATTCAAGAAGATCTCCCGGCTGACAGTTTAAAACCTCACACAAAGCCTGCAGAGTAGAAAAGCGGATGGCGCGTACTTTTCCGGTCTTAATTTTTGAAAGATTCACATTGGAGATACCGACTTTACTGGCAAGTTCATTGAGTGAGATATTCCGATCCGCCATGATTCGGTCAAGTCTGAGTACTATTTTTCCCATGTTCATGCCACCCTTCCTGGTTTCCTCTTCAAGTTCAGTGTATCTTATTGGAAAAACTTTTCATTTGGGGATCCCGGAAAGTATGTTATCTGAGTAAGATAAGCTGATTTATTGTGATATTTCTATCACTTTTGGATGATAAGTTCGCTTCATAAAAGAATTTTAAGATTATCCGCTCTGTTTATGGCGGTAGAATTAAAGCGACAGAATTTTACGAGCAGAATTTACAAACCGAAAGGTAAATTCGAACGGCAGATAGGACAAAATCAAAAATCAGAAGCACATCAATCAAACAAAGTGCAAGGGCCTGGCGAAGAATTATTGAGCATGAAAATGAAGAGCTGTGTAAACAGGCATCGAAACAAACAACAAAAAGCAGTGGATTTTTAGCTGAAAAAAGTTACATTCTGTATCATTTAAGCTGATTCAGGAATCAAAAAAATCTCAGTGCATCTTTTCTTTACTCAGAAGGGGTCTATGTGGTATTTTTAGAAGGCAGATTTTCGATCTGCTCTCTGTCCCTAATCAATTGGGACCATTAGACCAAAGGGAGGTGTACGCATGAAAAAATATGAAGTTATGTACATTGTGAACGCATCTTTAGACAACGAACAGGTAGCTGCTCTTCAGAAGAGACTGACTGCTCCAATTCTTGAAAACAACGGTACCATCGAAAATGTTGATGACTGGGGTGTAAAAGAATTTGCCTATGAAATCGATCACATGAAAAAAGGTCATTACGTAGTAATGGACTGTAAAGCTGACAACGAAGGAATCGAAGAATTCCAGCGTCTTTGCAGAATTAACCCAAATGTAATCCGCATCATGGTTATCAAAAAAGACGAAGAAAAGTAGTCGGGAGATAAACGATAATGAATAACGTTTGTCTTATCGGAAGACTGACCCGGGATCCTGAACCACGTTCAACGAATTCGGGGATGACGATCTGCAGATTTACCTTAGCCGTAGATCGCAGAAAATCTGCCAATCAGCAGCCAAATCAGCCTACCGCTGATTTTATTAACTGTGTTGCTTTTGGTAAAACAGCTGAAACAATTGTTCAATATGTTCATAAAGGAAATCGCTTTGCGATTACCGGCCACATTTCAACTGGCTCTTATGAAAATCAGCAGGGTCAGCGTGTTTATACATTTGAAGTTATTGTTGATAACTTCACTTTTATACATTCACGCAATGAAGGCTCTCAGTCCATGAACGGAGGCTATTCTCAATCGAATGGCGGCGGGTATGGATCCGGCAATAACAGCTGGGGCAATTCTAACAGCGCATCTTCACAGGACAGCTACTATGGTGGAGGATTCAGCTCCACACCAGCTTATAACAGTTATCAGAGTCCATCTGCTTCCAATCAGGGAGCCAATAACACTGGATTTGGAAACACAAACACTGCTTCACCATTTGGAAGTTCAAGCTCTTCAAATGATTTTGACAGCAGTTTTGATGATTCAGACGGACTCGACATCGCAAGTGATGACTTGCCTTTCTAGGAAGGAGAATTTTACATGGCTTTCAAAAAACAGCGCATGGGACGCAAAAAAGTCTGCTATTTCACAAAGAATAAAATCAAGGAAATCGACTATAAAGATACTGAACTGCTTAAACGGTTCATCAACGCCAACGGAAAAATCATTCCGCGTCGTGTAACTGGTACCCGTGCTAAATACCAGAGACAGCTCGCTACAGCAATCAAGCGTGCTCGTCAGATGGCTCTTCTGCCATACGTTGCTGACTAATTAAGCTTTCAGCAATCAATCCCAAATAAACCTTTAAGGGGCTGTTAAATTTCTGACAGTCCAAAAATAAAAAGAGGCACCTGATCCGTAATGGATGAGGTGCCTTTTTTGGTAAAATATGTTCATGCTCAATAAACAAAATTACCAAACACACTATAACTCGATTCAGGGCCGTTTGCCACTGCTCCATTCTCTCTTCCC
>NZ_MPJW01000033.1 GCF_001945525.1 Ileibacterium valens | reverse complement strand
ACGGATCGTTCGGTCGCTGTCAGTGATTTCAATCACCGGCTTTGGACTCTCGTCTGATCCTTCCAAATCCAGGAAGACCGTCCTGTCAATTTCTACGAATTCAAGAGCCGCTGAAGCAGGCGATACGACGGCAGCTTTTCTGCGCCAGTACTGGAAGGTGGATAAAGCCAGGCCGTTTTGGACGCAGAAGCCAGCCTGAGTCAGACCTGACACCTGATATTGATCAACCAGGTTCATCCACTGTTCCTGATTCAGTTCACGGGATTTGGAAAACAGATAATTATGCATAAAATCCTCCAGTTCTAGTCGAATACAGAATATCGACTGGAACCGGAGGATCTAAGCCCGTGCAAATTTCAAAAGGTTACAATCGAAAAAAAGCACTCTCAGACAAAGAGAGTGCTTAAAGCAATTTTCAGGTAAAAACCAGGCATCGAATACCAGCTGATATTCAATAAGACAGAATTGATCCTTTATTTCAACCTATATAAGTTCTCTTAGAAAAAGAGTCTGACGATGTCGTTGTAGGTTGAAAAAATCATCAGTCCAAAGATTAATACGAAGCTGGCAATGATAACTCCTTCAACAATTTTGGTTGGAATCTTGCGGCGGAAAATGGATTCCAGGGCGATAATCAGAATTCTTCCTCCATCCAAAGCCGGAATTGGCAGAAGGTTAAAGATACCAATGTTCAATGATAAAATCGCAAACAACGAAATATAAGGCAATAATCCCTGAGAAACAACCGTGTCGGTCATCTTGTAGATTCCTACAGGTCCCGACAGAGATTCGAAGCCTTTACCCTGAAACAGCTGACCAAAGGTCCTGAAGACCATTCCTCCGGCATCGAGTCCATATTTAATTCCTTCTGGAATCGCTTCTAAAAAAGAAATCTGTCGAACTGGAGAGGTGGATGTAAATCCTAAAAGCACCATCTGCGTTTCATCATCCTTATGCGGAGTCATCTTCACATCGAAGTTTTCACCATCACGTTCAATCGTGAAAGTGGATTCTCCTGGATTGAAAGCCAGAAATTCAGAAAGCTCGTCTGTTGTTTCCGGGATGCAGACGGTACCATCTTCAGCCACAATTTTAACGATCTGATCTCCAGGCATAAGCCCTGCCTCTTTGGCCGGGTAGCCTTCTGTCAGAGAATCAATGACTGGAATGGCTGGTTCAACCACATATCCTCTTGCGGCCATCAGACCGATAAAAATCAGGAAAGCCAGTACAAAGTTCATGAAAACACCAGCGGCCATGATAATGACCTGCTGCCATTTGGGTTTAAAGTTCAGACGTTCACTTTCCGGGACTTTGGCTAACCAGTCATCTTCACTGTCTTCACTTTGTGATCCATCTTCTTCTCCGGCCATCATGACATAACCGCCAATTGGAAGAGCACGTATGGAGAAGAGCGTATTTTTCCCCTGTTTCTGATAAATTGCAGGACCCATTCCAATGGAGAATTCATGACAATGAACTCCAAAAGAACGCGCTGCAAAAAAATGTCCTGCTTCATGGATGATGACAATCACATTGAGCATCAATAAAAAAGCAAGAATAGTAATAATCACGTTCAATTCTTTCTCCTCCTTTATTTCATAACAATGAAACTCATCCACAACTGACAGTTTCATTTCAAACCATTAATTAAAGAATTGCGAATTGCGTAAGATACAGCTGCACCGTTTCTGTTTTCTGATAGCTTAGAATGAGTCCTTTATATCAGTCCTTTACAAAGAAAAAACTCTGTACTCATAGTCAGATCAGAATACAGAGCATTTTACCAAATAAATATTAAGTAAATTTTAAAACAATTATAAAATTGTAAAAATGATTCCAAACAGAAGAATATTCATCAGCAATGAATCGATTCGGTCCAGAATTCCACCATGTCCTGGCAGCAGATCTGAGAAATCTTTCACTTCATGCGCTCGTTTAAAGGCTGAGAAGCAAAGATCTCCAAGTTCTGCGAATACAGGAGCCAATGCGCAGATCGCAAGATTTATTGTAGGATCAAGCGTAGAAACATATAAAAAGGACATCGCATAGCTGAGAATAAAACCAAAGACCCATCCACCGAAGAAGCCTTCCCAGGTCTTTTTTGGTGAGACTCTTTCATTCATCTTATGTTTGCCAAAGAAACGGCCGGCAAAATAAGCTCCAGTATCCGATCCATAGGTCGCAAAAACAATGGTCCACAGATAGTGGAAATTTGGAATCAGAATCCGGATACTCATGTAGCAAAATCCAAGAATCATCGCAAAGGCCGTCATGGATAATCCGGCATTTTCGTTGACGTCTTTTGTAAACACTGGAAGTGACCAGAAAAAGATCAGGGCACAAATCCAGTAAGCCATCAGAAATTTTTCCGGAATAAAATTCAATCCTAAAACCCAGGCAGCCATAATGATGGTACAGATCATTTCCCAGCGTTTGTTTTCAAGAAGAACATGGATAAATTCATAGCTTGAAGTACATACAACAAAAACCGCTAATGCTTCAAGCAGCCATCCTCCAAAGAATAAAGGTGGAAAAACACATAGAATGATGGCTATTGCGGTCAGCACTCTAGTTTTCATTCGTATTCAATCCTCCAAAGCGGCGGTCCCTGCTTTCATATTCTTTTAAGCAGGCATCAAGGGCCTTCTCATCAAAATCAGGCCATGGGGTTTTATCAAAGATCAGTTCAGAATAAGCCAATTGCCATAACAGGAAATTCGAGATTCTTTCTTCTCCAGAAGTGCGGATCAGCAAATCCACTTCTTCAGGAATAAACAGATATTTAGAAAATTCTTCTTCTGTCAGGTTATTTTCCCGCTTGCCTTCTGCTACTTCCCTGGCATATTCCTGCATACCAAGAAGCATTTCTCTTCTGCTTCCATAGTTGATTGCAATGCAGAGTTCCAGTCCGGTATTATGAGCCGTCTGCATCACCGCCTTGTTAATGACTTCCTGTGTTTCCTTGGGAAAACGGTTGAGTTCTCCCGCAAAGGTAACCCGGATGTTGTTTTTCATCAGTTCCTTTATATATTTTGAAAAGAAAATTCCCGGCAGTTTACAAAGATAAGAAATTTCATCTTCAGGACGCTTCCAGTTTTCTGTTGAAAAGGCGTAGAGAATTAATTTCTTTATCCCTAAACGATTGGCTTCCAGGGCAATGGTACGAATCGTATCAGCCCCTTTTTTATGACCAGCTGTTCGAGGCAGACCTTTGGACTTGGCCCATCGTCCATTTCCATCCATGATGATTGCAACGGTTTCAGGCATTTTGTTCATTCAGTTTCCATATCGGCAAGGAGATTCCTTCTGTATCCAGAATCCGAAAATTGCCGAACCTCACTTTCATAATGTTATTGATCTCCAGGGCCAGATCGATATTTCGGTCGACCACCCTTTTTCCTTTATGATTTTTAAAAACAAGATTTATTTGAATCATTTTAAAAAACAGGAAGCAGACATTCTCTGCGAATGTTTTACCTGTTTTCATTCATCTTTTATCATACTCAATAGAGGCTCTTACATCCAAAGAAAAAGGTTTCCAAATATTGACGAAATGAACAAAGAAAAAAGTCCTCAGTTGTCATAGGAAAGCAAAAAGACCAAAGAACAGAAAACTTCCAGCAAAAATCAAGAATATAGATTTGATTATCAAAATAGAAATATTCGTATTTTTAATTTCATTCGTCAAACAGGTCTAAAACGTTTGGATATCAGTTCAGTTAAACAAAGAATGAAAAAACGGACTGAAAGAATTACTCAATCAGTCCGGATATTTTTTATTCAGGCAATTCGTTTGATGAATTTCTTAATCTTTTTTTGAATATTGAACAATCAAAATTTTAAAATTAATTTTCTATGCATCCAATCTGAAATTGAGCTTTGAATTCTCCCAGATTCCAGTAATTTGCAAGGCTTGAAATGGCGTTGTTGAAGGCATTTCTTGTCCTGATATGCTCCATTAAAATGAGCTGTTCGTTTAGTAAGGTATATCCATTTGCAGCAATGACTGCATCCCAGTCTGCAAGTAAAACATTGCCTTCTTCCATCTTACTGATTCCCTTATCTGTAAATAGAACTATTTTGCTTCCATCTTTCTTTAAATTGGCAAGCTTTTCCAGCTGATTCTGTGTCAGCGTTCCGTTTTCTGGATAATATGTTCCTTTCATCGAGACAACTTTGATTGTTTTTTGATTTTTGATGTTTGTCTGATCATCCGAATCGTGTTTGTTTTTGATTTGTGCAAATAATTGACTCAAAGTTTTCATTCTGTTTTCTCCTCTGTCTTCTGACATTTGCATTATGTCTGTCCAAAACAGAAGACTCAACCCATTATTTTTGTTTTTATACTAAACAAATGTTAAAATTTTTGTATAAATATTTTTGTAACAATATAATCTGTGAACAGAAATATTTTCAAAATTTTATAAATATTCAAATGATTTACTGGCTTGTCCAGCTTTAAAATGGACAGGGATCAGAAAGGGAAAATTCATGTCAAAGAAAAAAGAAGAAAGACATCTGAAGATCCGTCAGATCCTGATGGACCATCAGGAAATGAAAGTATCGGCGTTGGCGCAGATGCTTCAGGTGACTCCGGAGACGATGCGAAAAGACCTCGATGAACTTGAAAATCAGAATCTGATTGTTCGGGAACATGGATCGGCGTTCTTAAAAAGTGCGATCTCTCAGCTGCCGGCAAAAATTCGTTCTCAGGAATTTCCTGATGAAAAAAGAAGAATTACGATGCGGGCGATTCGCGAAATACAAAATGGAAATATTATCTTTCTGGATGACAGCTCGACGATTATGAATGGTTTGCAGATGCTCAGATCCAAAAAAGATCTGACTATCGTAACCACGAATTTACTGATAGGAATGGAATGTACTCAGCTTGGTTTTGAAGTTGTCCTGCTCGGAGGGAAAATCAATCCTGGAAATTACAATACATATGGCGCTTTATGCCACGATGATCTTTCCAGGTTCACATTTGATCTGGCTTTATTAGGGACGACCGGAATTAAGGGTTCTGATTCCTATATGCTCAATACACTTGAAGAAGTCAGCTTTCATCGCGAAGTTGTAAAGCACTCGCGAAAAGTTTTGATGCTTATGCATCAGGAAAAGATGAATGAAACGGGAAATTATCCATTCCTTTCATTTTCTGAAATCCCCGTTTTAATCACAAATCCACTCTCAAAAGAAGACCGTAATATCCTTAAGGAGGTTCCAAAAATTATCGAAGTTTAATTTATAAAAGGAAAAGCAGCATAAGACGTAAGTTCTTTATATTTGACGGGGTTAAATCCTCCAGTAACTGTTGGTAGATTGTCTACAACGAAACTGGAGGATTTTTCATTATGCCGAATTACCATTATGCACCAACTCGAAAAGGAAACCGGGAGTTCTGGACCAGACAGGTTCAGGCTTATCACCTCTCCGGCCTTTCTCAGAAGGAATTCTGCCAGAAGAACGACCTGATCTACTCTTCTTTTGGCTACTGGAAACGAAGACTGGAAAGCTCTGCGAAAACAGAAGGGATAGAGTTTGTGGAGATTGATGCCGCTGCCATCTCTGACAATTCTGCCGCTGTTACTCTGT
>NZ_MPJW01000204.1 GCF_001945525.1 Ileibacterium valens | reverse complement strand
GCCTCAGAAAAGAGAAGAAACAGGAATCTGTCTGGAGCAGACCCGTGATAACAGGTTCAAGCCGGACAGGAAAGATATCTGTAACTATTGAGAGGAATATTAGATAGTTGTAGATATTTAGTAGCGGCGGAGCTTATGCTGACTTAGGCAGAAACCTGTTCTTCTCAGGAGATACTCTGGGGCTCAGATCCATCTTGGCGGCACTACAGTGGCTACTAATGCTCTTGATTCCTGGATTTCCGGCGTATCAAAGATTGTTGATTACATTGCGGATCACAAAATGGAATTCAACTTCGGAGGTCATACAAACTATGCATGCTCTTCTGATTTTGCTAAATGGATGCTAAGTGCTTTACAGGAAGCAAAAGCCAATCTGGAAGAGGACCCCGAATGGAGTGGACTGATCGTTGTTGAAAACGGAAAAGTGTTCACCAAGGATCGCCATAACGAAATGCTTAAGAACGGTCTTTCGGATACTGAAGAGTTGAATATTCTTTCTGTAAACTTTGTCAAACCACGAGTGCAGCCAGGTGATCAGAAGCCAGAAGAAAAACCATCAGATGAAGTCAAACCTTCTGCTTCTCAGGAAACTTCCAGGGCAGAAGCACTCAAAGTGAAGGTTGAATCTGACAGTACTTCAAATGATCCGCACACCTCATATGCAAGTACAACTGGTGCCTTCTCGATTACTGCTATGGCAGCCATTCTGTTAAGAAGAAAGAAAAACTAATTATTTTCAAGCTACTTAAATCTTAAAAAAAAGGAATTTTGACATTCGAAGAACAATGACTTCTTTTTGAATCATTCAGTCAGAATCAACCGATACCAGACATCGACAATAATATGAAATTTTATTCACGAATCATCAAATGAAGTATCGGAAATTGCAAGAACTGAAATCCAATCTCAGTAAAGCCTGAAAAAATGCTGAATCATTCAGACAGATAATTAAATTCCTTCTTTTCGGCGAAGAATCCGTGATGGATTCTTCGCTCTTTGGCGTTTATGCCTGGTTTTTGTTCTGGCTATGATTAATCAGGACTGAAATTCAATAGGATTCAAAATCGATCTAAAAAGAAACTTTTCTGATTTTTCAATCAGACAAATAAAAATGTTCATCCATTTTGAAAACATCTCACATGAAAACCGCAATTATTCGGTATTTGAGCCGAAATAAAATGGCTTTCACATTCTTCAGACATATGATTTCACTGTAAGATTCATTTTTCTCATAATATAGATAAAGATGACATAAAGAAAAGTGAGGATTAAGTATGGAATCTTATCGTTACCTGCTGGATATAGCGATTATCCTGCTCGCGACTAAATTTTTTGGCATTTTTTCAAAAAAGCTTCGAATGCCAAGCGTTGTCGGTGCTCTTGTAGCAGGAATCATCCTGGGCCCTTCAATGTTAAATATCGTGGCTCCCAGCCAGCTGATTACATCTCTTTCTGAAATTGGAGTTATCGTAATCATGTTTGCGGCTGGTCTGGAAACAAGTATTACCGATCTAAGAAAGGCCGGTCTGAAAGCTTTTGTAATCGCGCTGTTGGGAGTTCTGATTCCTTTAGCCGTGTTCTATGTAATTGGTATGATTTATGATCATGGTCCAAAAGCTTGGATTACCAATCTATTTATCGGCGTGATCTTTACTGCAACTTCTGTTGGGATTACGGTTGAAACTCTTAAAGAAATGCATTGCATGAATACAGAGAGTGGGAATGCAATCTTAGCAGCAGCTGTAATCGATGACGTATTAGGAATTGTCTGCCTGACACTCGTTACAGGATTTGCGGACAGTTCTGTTTCTATTCCAATGGTACTAATGAAGATCTTAGGTTTCTTTGTCTTCGCGGTAGCGGTAGGAATCGTTATGCATAAAGTTTTCAAATGGTGGTTTTCACATGACAATAACAATGGTCTGCAGCGTTATTCTATCGTGTCATTCGCATTTGCTTTAATCATGGGATATATCTCGGAAGCCTGGTTTGGCGTAGCGGATATTACTGGTAGCTTTGTTGCCGGCTTGATTATTTCTGGTACCAAACAGTGTGAATATGTAACCAAACGTATTGGTACTCTTTCATACATGCTGATCAGTCCAATCTTCTTTGCAAGCATTGGTCTGAAACTGACTCCAATCCATCTGACCTGGACTCTGGTCGGGCTGCTGTTGATCCTATGTGTTGCCTCGATTGTAACCAAAGTTGGTGGCTGCTACTTAGGAGCAATTATGACGAAGTACTCATCTAAACAGGCATTGCGAATAGGATGTGGTATGATCAGTCGTGGTGAAGTTGCCCTGATTGTTGCAAATAAGGGTATGGCTTTAGGATTATTGCCTGAATTCTTTGTATCCCCAATCTTATTATGTGTAGTATTTACCACTGTAATTACCCCAGTTTTCCTGAAGATGGTTTACAAGAGGGAACCAGGAGATACAGATTTCAAGGACCACATGGATCATTCTGAAAAGAAAGAAATCCATGAAGTCATGAAAAATCCGATGACTAACTATCAGGAAGTTTAGTCATCTCCGAATCTTTCATTCAAAACAGATTTTAGACACGAAAGAGTTCTTCAATTCAAGTTGGAGAACTCTTTTTCATTCATCAGAACAAACAATCCACTTACTAAATTTGAAGCCGTAAAATCCCAGGTGTATCCGTTTATGTTAATGTCTGTAAAATGTAAATTATTTTGGAGAATTAATCTGACGAAACATGAATGTTATACAAAAAAACCGATAGACTCTACAAATAGCTTCTATTTACAATCTTTCGAATCAGTGGATGTAGCGGAAATTGAAATCCCAAATACCCAAATAAAGAGACTTATATCGTAATATTGACTATTGTGATATAATCGCTGTATGAAAACGGATACAAATCAGCTGAAGAGAAGTGAAAATTTGCGAGAGCGAAACAGACGATTTGTTTTTATTGCTTTTGGAATCGTAACAACCTGTTTGATGCTCACTATTACTTCCTGTTCAGCGGATCAATCTTCAGCATCAGGGCAGGAGGGTAAGAAAACTGACCAAAAAATTATCACGGGCAAGACTGATAATGAACGTGACGATACAGATTTAAATAAAATAGATCCATCAGATCAGGATCAATCAGAAAATGGAACAAGCGACAGGAATACTTCAGATACAGGCGATAGAAATGAAACTAAACCTTCTGCGGATTATTCCAATAAAAGCAGCAGTTCTCAGATTCGGTTGGCTATCCCACAACGCATTCAGGAAAACGGCTATTACTGCGGACCAGCCAGTTTGCAGATGGTTCTTGATTATCATGATATCTCTGTCTCACAGGATCAATTAGCTGCAGATCTGAATACAAGTTCGATTACCGGGACCGAGTATGAAGATCTGGCTCGAGTCGCTAACCAATACATATTTGGTAAAGATCCGCAATCAAATACAGATCCAGGATATCGGGCGGTGATTCTTCCTGCGTGGGCTTCAGATCATTCACAGAAGGTCGATTTTGAAAGACGAGCTTTGATGGATCTTACTACGGGAGATCCTGTCTTTGTCTCGATCAATAATGAAGTTGCTTATGGTCCGGGTTATGGTACCATTCATCAGGTTGTATTGTATGGAGTGGATATAGAAGATGGAAAAGCAGTGAATTATTATTATCGGGATCCATTGTATACTCAACAGGATACAGAAAACGAAGGAAAGAAAGTAGTCAGCGCAGATGAGTTATGGAAGATAATGACTCAAAATCCTGAGCCAGGATACGTCTGGTAAGTAGAGAAAAAAGACTCTGAATTTTCCGAAGACTCGCGTTCAAATAGAACTGCGAGTTTTTTTGATTTTTTTTAGTATTTATGGAAAAGCTGGAAAGAAAATCTATAGAATTCGATTTTCAACGTGACGGAAAATGAGGATTAAGATTGAATTCATCGTGAAAAATGAAGTCCAACCAAACTATATAGACGATATAAAAGAAAAAGACCTGTAAATATACAGGTCTGTTCTATTCCAAGATGGTGGGAACGGAGGGACTTGAACCCTCACGGGCGCAATGCCCGACGGATTTTAAGTCCGTTGCGTCTGCCTATTCCGCCACGATCCCATCTGGAGGTTCCGATCGGATTTGAACCGATGATCACAGAGTTGCAGTCTATTGCCTTAGCCTCTTGGCTACGGAACCAATTCCTTAATGCCTACTCATGATAACAAACTCGAAATCCGGATGCAAGAAGAAATCACTAAAATTAACAACTAAATATTAATTACCGTAATTAAATAAACAAAGAGGGATAAGTAATGGGTTTTATGTCAGCTAATCTGGTGATGAGTCATAGCATTAACGGAACAAAATCCTGTTATCATGAATATAATAGTCCATTCAGGTCCTAAAAGGAATCGAGGTTTGATTATGTATAATATGATCCGAAAATGGGAAGAAAATAAGAAGGCGCATTTAGCCATATCGACAGTTATGATCATTCTGTCGAGTCTGCTTCAGGTCTATGTCATGCAGGTCTTTATGAATCCCTGCAACCTGATTTCAGGAGGATTTACAGGGATTGCGTTATTTATAAACCGAATCGGTGGAAAACTTGGAATTGATTTACCTGTATCGATGCTGATCATTGCTCTAAATGTACCTGTAGCTCTATTTTGTTATAAGGCCATTTCGAAACGGTTTGTTTATCTTTCAGCCCTGCAGTTTTCACTGACTTCATTGCTGCTTGAAGTATTAAATTTTGAACCGCTTTTTTATGATCTAACAATTAATATTCTATTTGGCGGTTTACTCTGGGGGTTTTCAATCTCTTTAGCTTTACAGGCTGGAGGCAGTACAGGCGGAACAGATTTTATTGCCCAGTATATCGGAAACAAGATTCATCATTCGATCTTCGAATATGTTTTTTATTTTAACTGCGCAATGTATATCGCTTATGGTGCAGGATTTGGCTGGATCTATGCAGCATATTCAATCATCTTCCAATACCTGTCCACGATGGTCATTAATCGAACGTATAAGCGCTATGCAAAAGTCACTCTGGAATTTACTACTGAAAATCCAGATGTTGTAGTAGAGGCGTTTATGAAAGCCACACGGCATGGAATGTCAGTCATTGAAGCCAGGGGTGGATTTTCTGGAAAAAAATATTACATTTGCAAATCGGTTGTGGCCGCTTATGAAGTTCAGGGAATCATTGATGCTGTAAGAGCGGTAGCGCCACACGCTTTAGTTAATGTCTATCAATCGATGAACTTTGTTGGTAATTTCTATCAGAAGCCGATCGAATAATTACGAACAAATAAAGAAACATAATTCCGAATGAAGAAATGGAATTTAGTGAATTCCTTAATTTCTTATTTCAAACAAAAAGAGACGTTTATGGTGACGTCTCTTTTTGTTTGAAAAGGTTGTTTCCAGAGGGATTGTGAGCTGTGTTGTTATTGTAAAGAACAATATTAAATAAGATAGATTTTGAAATATTAGATATTGGTAAGTTCTTTATATTTGACGGGGTTAAACCCTCCGGTGACCGTTGTTAGATTATCTACAACGAAACTGGAGGATTTTTCATTATGCCGAATTATCACTATGCGTCAACCAGAAAAGGAAACCGGGAATTCTGGACCAGACAGGTTCAGGCTTATCACCTGTCCGGACTTTCTCAGAAGGAGTTCTGCCAGAAGAATGGCTTGATCTATACCTCTTTTGGCTACTGGAAACGCAGGTTGGAAAGGTCTGCGAAAGCTGAAGGAATAGAGTTTGTAGAGATTGATGTCGCTGCTGTCGCAGAAAACTCTGCCGCTATTACTCTGTCTGTCG
>NZ_MPJW01000251.1 GCF_001945525.1 Ileibacterium valens | reverse complement strand
CGGGAGAACATGTCTTCAGATGCAGGACATGAGATTATGGTCAGCCGGAGCATTCAGGCGGAAGGAACCTTCGGAGATCTTAAAGAAAACTACAGATACAGCCGATTGAGACGCCGGGGACTGGAAAACGTAAAATTTGAGGTGCTTATTGTGGCCATGGGACACAATATCAGAAAATTAAACAACAGAAATCGGATGAGTTGCCCAGAACTCGAACGTTATGGAAAATTAAAGGAGCAGAAAAGCGAAATCTGAAAAAGATTATAAACAGTCTTTTTGAGTTTTGGCTCTTTTCAGTGCGTTCAAAAATTGACTTGAGCGGAAAAACACATCATAAAACAGGATTGAATCAGATAAAAAGCATAGAAAAAGGGGCTGTAAATCTCGCTGATGAAAAATCAGTCGAAATTTAACAGCCCCTTATTTTCGATACGATGATTGAAGCAAAAGTCTGAATATAAGATAAGTTTTAAAGCTTTAAATCGTACGAGCATGATCAACGGCAAGGTTTTCTTAAATAAAGATTGCCAGGGCTGCTAAAAATGTCACATAAAATTCGAATGAGTTCTATTTGTAAACAAATATCAAGTCTTGTCTTATGACTCTGAATCGAAACCTTCTGGGCAGAACCTCTGTTCTGCTTTCGAAAAGAGTCAGTTTGCGGATGCATCTGTTCGTTTCTAACCTGGGGGATAAAGGATCAGAACCGTTTATGCGGAAATCCTTCGAGCGAGAAGGATGCCTGTTAAGTTTTAAATTCCGGCCCAATGGCCGATCTATTATCGCCTGAGCAATGAACGATGGTCAGGTATTTGAACTTGATCAGTTTTTAGAAAAAGTTTTGAATTTCGGGCAGACGATTTTCGAGCGGATGACCTGGAATCTTTCTTTCTGGTTTCCCTGTCTGAAGATGTCTTATTTTCTGCCTTTGAGGAAGTGTCGTCATGATCCTGGTCTTCACTGGCATCTCCATGATCAGAATCTTCCTTGTCCGGGTCATCCTGATCAGCATCTTCTTTATCCGTATCTTCGCCGTTTTCTTTAGTTTTATCTTTATCTTCTTTTAAATCTTCAGAATCTTCCTTAACAGATTCAGAGGAACTTTCAGATTCATCTTTATCCTGATCGGTTTTAGAATCATCCTTGTTTTCCTGATCCTCTGCTTCAGAATTTTCTGTGTTCATTTCTTTGTCGACTGCTTCTTTGTCGATTGCTTCTTTATCTTCTGCTTCAACAATGGTCTGATCATCGTTTTCTGAATCCTTTTCGATGACATTTTCATTGTTTGTTTCATCATTTATTTCTTTATCTGCTTCATCGACTGGTTCTTCAACCATTTCTTCAGGTTCATCTTCCGGTACAATGTCGGCGATCTTTTCCTGAATCTCGTCGATGGTGCTTTCATTTAATTTTGGCTTGGCAGCCTGAGAGACGGCTTTTACTCTTCCTTCAATTGGATTGGCAAAGACGACGTTGCCATAAAGAGCTCGCAGATCGTTTAATGAAAGCTCTACTGTACGGTAGTCCTGAATGGCCACGTTCCAGTTCGGGTTGGAAACACCATCGAGGTTTCCTTCCTGAATCAGAAGCATTCCCGTGATCGGATTGACATCAAGAACAATTCCGACATGGTTGTGAGCCATATCACTGGAGAATACTGAACCGGCTTTTGGTTTGGTTGCCCGTTCAAATTTATCTGGGTGAGTTCCAAGAAGCTGATTGACACAAACATTGCCGTTTCCTGTGAATCCTGGATTGAATCCGTAGATTTCATAGAATCTGGCCCATGCAAACCAGGTGCATTGTCCCCAGAGACCTGGAGTATTGTAAGCTGAAGAGCTGCCTTTCCAGGCACTCGCGTTATTGAAGTCAGGTTCCGAATTATACCAGCCGCCAATTTCAGTAGCTTTGATCTTTCGGTTCTTGCTTCGATAGGAGAAGCCGCCAAATGTCAATGGGACATATTCTGCGTTTTCCTGAGAGGCAGGTGTGATCTGATCAATTTCACCATCGGTCTTTTTATCTTCGATGTCCTTGATCTGATCTTCTTCTGTTTTGTCAGAAACTACAGGCTTATTTTCTCCTTCTGGTTTTACACCACCCTCTTCTTCAGAGGTACCAGGTTTGTTTCCTTCATCTTCAGGTTTTTTGTTATCGTCTGTTTCATCCTTCTTATCGTCATCATCCGGATTGTCGGGATTTTCAGGATTGGAAGGATTTTCCGGCTTTTCTGAACCATCCGGTTTTTCGGGATCGTTCGGATTGTCCGGTTTTTCAGAGTCTCCTGGGTTTTCCGGTTTATCACTTTCACCAGGCTTTTCTGGGCTATCTGGTTTTTGTGAGTCATCCGGTTTTTCAGGATTTTGGGTATCGTCGCCTGGTTTTTCTGGAGTTTCTGGATCCGGGTTTTCCGGTTCAGGAGTTTCAGGCTGCTCTGGAGTATCCGGAGGTGCCGGAGTCGGTACTTCCTCTACGACCGGTGGTGGCGGAGGAGCAGTGGGTACATTGATTCGACCATCATACTGGGCAAGCCAGGAAAGCAGATTCAGAATATCCTGTGAGCAGGTCTCGTAGGTTAATGAATTGCTGTAGCGTACGGCTCTTTCAGCGATATCCGGCCAGGTCTGAAGGATGAGCTGTTGAGTCGCTGCATCGCTTGTCAGATAAAACTTATAAGCAAAGAGGGACTCCGGACCATCCATATTCCAGCTATTGATGGAGTCTGTACTCGTTATTTCCTTTCTGGTCTGTGCGCTGACAGGAAGGGAAATAGCGGAAATACTGGTTGCTGCAGCAAGCAAGGCAGTACAGAAGAGAATTCGTTTTTTACGCATTTCTTTTTTCCTATTCCTTTTCCTTATCCAAGGCTCTCGATTGAGAACACTTACAGGCTCTATTGTATACCGAAAAGGCGGCTGAGTCGCCTAAAAAATAACAATGTATGACAAATGAAGCAAAAAAATTGTGAAAGATGGTCAAATAAGGTGACAAAGATATGACTGTAATAAAACTGAAATCGCATTCGTGATTTAATCGGGTTTATGTGACCGATAATACCTGATGGAGTTAAATCTAAAACAGGGGTCGGATAAACAATATTTTGTGTGAGCGGTTCAGAATTTCAGAAGGCTTCATGAAAGAGAAAAGCGGATCATCGAAAAAAACTGTGCTCCTGTCAGTATGCTCAAATCGATGATCTGCTTTTTTACATTGTATTTGTTTTCATTCCGGAATCTTTTGAGAATGTCTTTTTCAGGCGGATCAAAAAGATCAGACCCCGGAAATTGAGTTCAATATTCATCGCAATCCAGGCTCCAAATAAGCCAAGTGGAACACTAAGCAAAGCAGCCAGCGGAATTCTGACACACCATATGGAAAGCAGATTTAAAATGGCTGGCCAGAAGGTATCGCCTTTTCCTCTGAGAATGCCAGTGATGACAATCGAGGCTCCATACATCGGTTCTGCAAAAGCTTCGATCCGCAGTACCTGGATGCCAAGCTGGGCGATTTCAGGGACTGGTGTTAACATTCCCATCAGGTACGGGGCTAAAATGAACATGGCGACTCCCGAAAGAGTCATCATGAACACGCCGATCCGGCAGATGCGCCAGGCCATCTGCTTTTGAAGATCAATTCGTCCTGCTCCGGAGCACTGACCAATAATTACGCTGGCCGCTGCAGCACACCCATATCCGGGCATATAACATAAACTTTCGGCGGTAATCGCAAAGCTGTTTGCGGCAATGGAAATCGAACCTAGGGAAGAAACAATCCGGGTAAACATAACATAAGATGAACCGGTAATGATCTGTTCAATGGAAGCAGGAAGTCCAATCTGCCAGGCTCTGCGAATAGATGTTCTCGTATAGTGGGGTTTAAGGGAACCTTTTAAAAAGGGATCCTTGAACAGGACGTGATAACTCAGAAACAGGGAAGAACAAACTTCCGCAAGGCAGGTTCCGAATGCAGCCCCCATAACCCCTAAATCCATGATAAAAATAAAGAGGTAATTGAACAGGACATCCAGAAAACACATTACGATCTGAATCAGTGATGGAAGCCTTGTGTTTCCAGCTGACTGCAGCATCTGTACGGCCCAGGAATTTAAAAGGACGAAAGGCAGGGAGAGACAAAAGACGGCCAGGTATTTTGTTGAATCGCTCAGAATGGACGATTCACCGCCAAGCCATACGGGAATGTAGGGTGAAAGCAGGATTCCAAGCAGTCCAATCAGCAGCCCGATGGCTAAGACCAGATATAATCCCTGCCGGCTCAGGCAGACTGCGTTTTTATCCTTAGCTCCAATGGCCTGGGCGCATTGAACCGAAAAACCATAGACAGCTCCGGTGCAGCTTCCGTGAATCAGCCAGGTTGAAGATGAAACTAAGCCGATACTTGCGGCTGCATCTGCTCCAAGAGATCCAGCCATACCCGCATCGATCAGCTGCATGATGGTGACTGAAAGCTGAGCCAGAATGGCCGGGCCGCTTAAAAGCAGAATCAGCTGGCTTTGAACCTGTGTAGAAAGATTTCTGCCTTCTCTTAAGTCGGCCAGAAGGCTGGCGGTATTCGTGTTTTTCATAGCAAGCAATTCGTACCACAGTTGAATAGTGAATGCAATTGGCCTGGATGATTCTGAAGCCTGAATTGATTAAAGAAAGAACTTTGGATCATTTTGAATCCAGATGATTCATGAAAAGAGTGCTCAGAGTTAGCCGATGAAAGGAAAAGATGGAATATGAAAAACAGTTTTAAACCGATAAAAAAGGTTCTGATTGCCGGGCGGGGAAGTGTAGGAATTACAGAAGGCCTGATTCTGAATGATGCATTAAATGAGGATCGAACAAATGATGATCAAAGTGCAAAGGTCAATTTTGCCTTTGTGGCTGATCCAGAGCGGATTAATCGCTATCGAAATGAGCCGTTAATTGTTGATGGCAAACCGGTTTTCTTTCCTTATGTTTCTAAGGAAGAAGAATTTGGAAAGGCAGATCTGATACTCATCGCTTCAAAGTATGGTGCGCTGCCTATGGTTATGGAGGAGATCGCTCCTTTTGTGGATAAGAATACTATCCTGATGTCTGCTATTAATGGCATTGTCTCTGAAGACGATCTTCGCAGACGATTTCCAGAGAATGTCGTTTTACGAACGATTGCCCAGAAGATGGATTCAGTCTACTCAGGCAATCAGATGAATCACACGCAGACTGGAGAACTGGTCTTTGGCGCGGATGATCCATCCCAACATGAAGCTCAGGAAAAAGTCAGAGAGCTTTTTGAACGCTGTCATCTTCCCTATGTTTTATCTGAGGATATTCTTTATGATCAGTGGAATAAACTGATGCTTAACTGTGCGATTAATGAAATCTGTGCGGCTTATGACGCAGGCTATGGCGATGTGATGAATCAGCCTGAACTGTTTGAACTGTTTATGAAATCCATGGAAGAAGTCAGGCAGACCGCCATCGCGGCTGGCATTGATCTGAAGGCAGAAGAACTTGGAAAGTGGGTAGATGCGATTAAAAAGTTAGCCTATGATGCCTTGCCAAGTATGGCTCAGGATGTCAGAGCGGGCAGAGTGAGTGAGCTTTCTTTGTTTGCGGGAACCATCGTGCCATTAGCGCATGAACATGGAATCGATGTTCCTGTTTTAGAGGATCTGTATGCCCGGATTCTGGCGATTGATGAAAAAAACCAGAATATGTAAAGATGGCAATGTCATTAAGTTAAGCAGATAGAAGCGCGAATTGCTCCGCACTTCATCGTGGTGTTCAGAATCTACCAGAAATTTTTATCTGGAATCAGCCATTTTTCGGCTTCAAGCCTCACGAATACGATAA
>NZ_MPJW01000114.1 GCF_001945525.1 Ileibacterium valens | reverse complement strand
CGGGAGAACATGTCTTCAGATGCAGGACATGAGATTATGGTCAGCCGGAGCATTCAGGCGGAAGGAACCTTCGGAGATCTTAAAGAAAACTACAGATACAGCCGATTGAGACGCCGGGGACTGGAAAACGTAAAATTTGAGGTGCTTATTGTGGCCATGGGACACAATATCAGAAAATTAAACAACAGAAATCGGATGAGTTGCCCAGAACTCGAACGTTATGGAAAATTAAAGGAGCAGAAAAGCGAAATCTGAAAAAGATTATAAACAGTCTTTTTGAGTTTTGGCTCTTTTCAGTGCGTTCAAAAATTGACTTGAGCGGAAAAACACATCATAAAACAGGATTGAATCAGATAAAAAGCATAGAAAAAGGGGCTGTAAATCTCGCTGATGAAAAATCAGTCGAAATTTAACAGCCCCTTATAATTACGTTCCAATTGTTTTTCTGTTCAATCTCAATCAAAAAGCGTGAATCGTTTCTACTCCCTGCTTATCGTAAATCAAAGCAGTCACTGGTAATCCGGTGAATAAAGATGTTGCGTAAATGCCAGGAATATCAGAAAGCTCATTATTGAGCGAAGCCAGATCTTTATTCCAGCGAATTTTTGCCGAAAGAATGTAATTGGCATTTGAACTCAGAGCTGGGATACGGCCTTCAGCTGAATCTTCTGCCACGATGGCTCCCATTTCCTTTAATCGTCCATTGACATACCCCAGGGCTTCTTTTTCCACTTCGACCTGGAACGGGATTGCTTCTTCTTCAATGACTCCAAAGTTGTCTCTTGAAACCATAAAGATCATTTGTTTTGCCATGCTGGCTAAAATCTTATTCTGTACGACTGGTTCTGAGTTTTTCATACCGCCAGAAAGATCCTTCACTAAATAATCCAGGGTATCAAAAGTATAATCCAGTGATGCATTCATCCAGGATGGGACAATGGTCAGTCCCCTCTTTTTTGCAAGAAGAGCAGTATGCATATTGTTGGTGACAATTTTTAAATTTGAGTAGTTTTCCATTGAAATAAACTCGATTAGATATTCAACCGCTTTTCCGCTTCCCAGGCCAATTGTCATATCATCTCGAATGTAAGCTAATGCAGCTTGTGCAGCATGTCTTTCCATACTAATTCTGTCCGCAGTTTTAACATGAATTCCAACGGCCGATTTGATTTTGATGCAGCAGACTCAATGAAGAAAACGACTCAATAGTTCGCGAACATTTGCCTGTTGACAAAAAGAAATCTATGAATCTGAAAATCGAAACTTCGCGGACTCTCCTTTTCTAGATCTTCTTAACTTTCTGATTTTAAGACTGGTTTCGTCTTCAACCGATTCTTTTGGCCGTGTCTGTTTGATTTCATTATATCGTCAGGTTGGTTTTCGCTGGTTTGGAGCGCTCAGAGCATTTGATTGCATGAAAAAGTGACTCCGAACAACTGTCCTTAAATCCAGAAAAATCTGAGAAAAGTTAGACAAAAACAAAAATACTAAGACCTTCGATGATCAAATTCGATCTTTGAAAGTCTTAGTACGAAATGGTTATCTATCGTTTGTTAATAAGTTTTGGCTATCATTTTTCTGATCTTGGTTAGAACCGCTTTGAGCTCAGGTGGCTGAAACAATGAAAGCTCGTATCTTTTAACAAGTCAGATCCCGCAGATAAATATTATTGATGCGGTCTGGTCCCACGCTGACCATGGAAACAGGAACGCCGGTGAATTCTTCGATAAATTGGATATAGTTTTTTGCGTTTTCTGGAAGCTCATCATAAGTGCTCATTTTCGAAATGTCTTCACTCCAGCCTGGAAGTTCTGTATAAACTGGTTTTGCTTTAGCCACATCCGCCTGATCGCTTGGAATATAATCGTAAACTTCACCATCAATTTCATAACCGGTGCACACTTTTAATGTATCCAATCCGGTTAATACATCTAATTTTGTTAAAACAATATCCGTTAGACCGTTAATCAGATCCGCATGTTTTACTACAAGCAGATCAAGCCATCCGCAGCGGCGGGGTCTGCCAGTTGTTGCCCCAAATTCGAAGCCATTGGTGCGCAGATATTTTCCTGTTTCATCTTCAAGCTCTGTTACAAATGGTCCTTCCCCAACCCGGGTCGAATACGCTTTTACAACGCCAATCACCTTCTGAATTTTGCCCGGAGCAATTCCCGCACCTGTTGTCACGCCAGCAGCAGTTGGTGAAGATGAAGTAACATAGGGATAAGTTCCATAGTTGATATCAAGCATAGCCGCCTGGGCGCCTTCGAAAAGAATGTTCTTATTTTCTTTTCTGGCATTTTCAACCATGTGAGTCGTTTCCTTGATCATCGGTTTGATCTGGTCATAAATTTTACGAAAATCCTCCACCATCGAATCAACATCCATCGCTTTTCCATCATAGACATTGGTAAACATCTTATTTTTAAGTTCCATGTTTTCGCGCAGGCGTTTTTCAAAATGCTCGAAGTCTCTGAATTCGTGATAGCGAATTCCGCGTCTTGCATATTTATCTTCGTAACATGGACCAATTCCGCGCTTGGTGGTTCCAATTTTGTTAGCTTTGGATTTTTCTTCAAGTTCATCCTGATAGCAATGGTATGGCATCAGAATCTGAGCACGATCTGAAATCACTATATGATCGGTACTTAATCCGCTTTTTTTCAGCTGATCCATTTCCTTAATTAAAACGAATGGATTGCACGCAACCCCTGGTCCGATAATGCATAATGAATCTTCATGAAGAACGCCCGATGGAAGCAGATGAAGTACATGTTTTTCTCCATTAACCACAACCGTATGACCGGCATTATCGCCGCCCTGAAAACGGACAACCATGTCCGCATTTTCTGCAAGGACGTCTACAATTTTCCCTTTTCCTTCGTCACCCCACTGGGTTCCAACAACTACCTGAACAGTCATGTTTATGCTTCCTGCCCGCAAATTTTGAATACTGAATTGAATTCAGAATCTTCCTTCTGTTTTATCTTATTCAACCGAAGGATTGATCTGTTACTGATTACAGGGTGATCAATCTTTGCGAGCTTATCCTTTCCGTGGTTCTGTTTCTTCTGAGCTTCAAAAGCCGATCCGGCTGATGAAAACAAACGATCAATTTTCCATATTGAACTGGCCATTCCCTGTAAAAAGTAGGTGAATTAATGACGATTAGAAAACTCAATCTGGCTTTGAATGATTCTAAAGATCGATTCATTAAAGATTAAGATTGTTATCCATCATACTTTTTATCAGCCAGAACTTGTCTGATCATTAATTCGAAAAGCTTTACTCTTAAATTTTCTTCTTTTCTTCTATAACTCTTTTTTCGTCAGACCTGGTTTGGGCCAGACGAAATCATAGTCGAAACATAATGAGTATACAAGTTTTTGTAAACAAGACCTATCGTTTCAGAAATTTTCAGCACTTTGTTTACAAAAGCCAACAGACAAAGCCGCCAATCGGCTGATCAGCGGCTTTACCCAAGCTTCGGTCATAATGACCTTTGAAAATTAAGGAGGTTTGATGGTATTATCGAGTACTCAGCAAAGCCATTATGCTTTTGCCTGAGCTGCTTTCATCATTTTATAAGCGGTTTTCAGAACTTTTTTTCCGTCCATTGAACCATAGTCTTTCATATCAATGACAGCGGCAGGAATATTTCCTGCGAGTTCTTTTACCTTGTTTAATTCATAGCCAATCTGTGGTCCTAACAGAATCACATCGGCTTCGTGAAGATCTTTTTTTGCAGCAGTTAGAGATTTGGCTTCAATAGCACAATCAACGCCTAATGTTTTGGCAGCATCCTGCATATTTTTTACCAGGATGGATGTAGACATGCCTGCATTGCAGACCAGAAGAATATTTTTCGTCATTATTATTTCCTCGTTTTCTATTGCGAATCGGCTCATTGATCACAATCGAATTCCTGAGTTTTTAAAACTCATACAAATTATCTCTTGTCTTTTTTGATGGCAGTTTTTTGCTTGTGGTTGGTTCTTAATTCTTTGTTTGTCGATGATTCTTCGATTTTTAATACAGACTAATCCAGATTGAATACGTCATCGTCATCATCGTCGTCGTCTTCAACAGCCTGTTTGGCAAGAACGGCATCGTTGATCTTAACGAATGGCATATAAATCAGAATTCCAAGAACTAAAACGATTAACTGTACGATAACAGCTCTCCAGTCCATACCAGTTGCCAAGAATCCGGAAAGGAGAACTGGCGTAGTCCATGGAACCAGAGATACACATGGATTCATCAGACCCATTGTAGTAGCCAGATAAGAAATTACGATTCCCATCACTGGTACAACAAGGAATGGGATAGCCATGGAAATATTGTAAACAATTGGATAACCAAACAGTACAGGTTCATTGATATTGAACAGACCAGGTGCAATTGAAAGTTTAGCGACATTGCGGGTAGCTGCATTGCGGCCGACAATGAAGGTAGCAATCAGAAGGCACAGTGTACTTCCAGAACCTCCAAGCAATCCAAAAGATGTGACCTGAGAAACATTAATGATGTTTGGAATCGTCTGTCCAGCAGCATAGGCTGCAATGTTTTCGTTAATGTTGATGATTAACAGTGGTTCAAGAATCGAAGAGTAAATTACTGACTGGTGAATACCAAACAGCCATAACAGGTTTCCAAGAGTATACAGAATAATAACACCCCAGATTGAAGTCCCTACGTGTCTTAATGGTTCCTGAATGAATGTCGTGATCAGAGTGATCAGGTCTGTTCCGAAGGCAACCGCAAAGATTGTGCTGACTAATGCAGCAATCCCTAAAGTGATCATAACTGGAATCAGAACATTGAAGGATTTGCTTACTGCAGGCGGAACCTGTCCACCTAGGTTAATTTTTAAAGCTTTCACACTGCTGAGTCTGATATACAGCTCAGTAAAGATGAGACCAACGATGATTCCGGCAAACATGGCGCCAGTTCCAAGGTTGGAGAATGGCAGAATGTCGCTGAACTGATCGGTTACTTCATTGACAGATGTCAGTTCAACAGTAGCAGGCATCATGATGACTAATGAAGCCATAGCGACAACAGCGCTTGAGAGCGGGTTGTCATATTCACGGTTGATTGCCAGGCAATAACCGATGACTGCTGCGATCAGCAGACCGGAAATATTCAATGTTCCATTGATCAGCAGGTTGCCCCAGTACTGGACATTGGCAAGCATATCTCCTGAAAAGATCCAGGTAAATACAGTGTTATTAAGTAAAACAGCGATACCGGCAAGGATATAGAGCGGCATGATGGTCGCAAAGGCATCTCGTAAAGTTTTCAGGTACATCTGATTTCCGAGCTTTGCGGCAAAATCGGCAAACTTCTGAATGAAGGCCGAATCGTTTGTGCTTTGCATTTTCTTTCTCTCCTGTTATTGGTTTTGATTTTTATTTAATTCTTTAACTGTAGTTCCCAAAAATTTTCTACCTAGACCCTAAATTGAGTTCATCAGGGACTTTAATCTTGAATAACTTATATCCCTGATTTGCTTTCGAATCAGCCTCATGAATAATAATTTTGTCTTCGAATACTGAACAACGTTGATATCCCAGGTTTTGAAACAGACTGATTGGATTCAATTTCTTGGTTCTTTTATTCTCATGATTCAATAGTTCCAACTGGATTCTTTTGACAATCATTGAAGCGATAAAAGTAATCAGAAGATGACCTCTCAGACGGTCTTCAGATTGAATACGTACTGGCAATAATCCTGTATAGTTTTTCCCGATATCAAAAGTCTGTTCAACCTGCTGTCTTGTGTAATAAACAGGCAAGATCTCTTCGATGGCTAACTCATTTGAAGAAGCAAGGATGAAAAATCCTTCGGATTCAAGTTTTTCAAACAACTCAGTTGAGGTTCCTGAATCTGGATCCAGATGATTGAGCA
>NZ_MPJW01000097.1 GCF_001945525.1 Ileibacterium valens | reverse complement strand
GCAGGATTGCGTTTGATTTTAGCCATGATTTCATTTCCTCTTTTCTTAATAAAAGCACAAATCGCAAAAAAAATCTGTGCAGGCCGAGCCGTACGCTCTCGACTTACACAGATAAAATTACACTCTCCATAATTCAGCAATTTTACAGCAATTTTTCTGAGTTCCTGATTTCTTCCGATTTCGATTCCTTCGGTTTTACCAATCTGGATTCCTTCAGTTTTTCCTCTTCTTTCGCCAATTCGGATCCCTTCATTTCTATAGGAATTCTGCATTTGAATAATCGCTTCACACATATTGATCACTCCATTCCTTACCTTTACTTTTCTGTCAAATTTTATATTCGTTACTGCTTTAATCAGATCATTCGCCAAGACACACAACTTCGAAAAGTATGATTCATATTTTGCAGAACATCACTCAGTCGATCCTCGTCTTTCGAATTTTTGATGAATACCAGAACTATCCCAAATTCTGGTCCATATTCCATAAGTTCCTCATCTCTTAATGCATAAGGTTCGATCAAATTCAGCGGATGATCTGGAATTTCCATGGTTAAGCTTTTAGAGATACGGATCAGGTCTCTCTGATTTTTAGCAGCAGGCCATGGATCGGCAGATAACCAGAGCACAATTGTCGTTACAAAAGGAAGCGATTGCTCGTTTTGAAAAACTTCTTCCTGTTCTGGATCATCTCGTTTTTCATATTCTGAAATCTGTATCAGTCTCTCATAGATGGCAAGATCGTAGCCATCCGTCCAAAAAACCATATCCTGCGAATTATAAGATTGAGGTTCAAGGCCAACAATCATTGAAAAGCAGCCCTCGTCGTCTTTAAAGATTACTTCCTTGATCAGATCTCTTCGAGTTTCCCGATAAACCAAATCCTCCTCTTTATTAATTCTGATTTGAGCAGCATTGGGATCCATTTCTCTGACACATTCAATCTCCACATCCTTATTACCGGAGAAGCATTTCACATGAACCAGTTGTTCGAATACTCCATCCTGTCGAAGAAGATTTTTTGCAGCCAGATCTGTACTTAATGCAATTGCACAATCCAAGTTGGAATCTCCTCTCATTTATTCTGACAAAATTTGATAGAGAAACCATAACAAAAGAAAGTGACAAATTAAGATGACGCAACCATAATTATTAAATTTGTTATCCTGTTATCAAAACTTCTTTTGATATTTATCTGAAGATATCCATCGGATCTGATTCGATCCAATCTAAGAATTTTTTCTGACACAAAAACATTTAAAAGTCTTACTGAAACTCTCTTTCCAATAAAGGATTAGAAACTGATGATCAAGTAAAACTTCTCAAAACAATCTTCAAAGTTAATGTTCTAAAAACCACATGTCTTTTTTCGAACAGAATAAGACATAAAGATTGATTTCAGAACATGATCAAGAACAGATGTAAAAAAGACGAAGCTTTAGCTCCTCCTTCAACGTTCAATTCCAATTATTTCTGAAAGAATCCAATTCCTGCTGCATCTGGTCCAGCATGAACCGCCAGAACTTCAGAAAGCGAGACCAGATCTTCATCTTTATCCACCAGACTGACCAGCTGTTCTTTCAGATTTTTTGCATTCGTATCATTCAGACCAGAATATCCAATGACAATGGGCATATTGGGATCGAGCGAAATCTCCTCAGCTCTGGCCACAATATTTTTAATCCCCTTCTTGAGTCCTCTGGCTTTTGAATCAACAACGACTTCACCCTTTTCGTCGATGGTCACTACAGGCTTAATTCCGATTAAATCGCCAGCCATGGCAGCGGCTGCGGAAATGCGGCCGCCTTTCTTCAGGTATTTCAACGTTGGAACCACGGCAAGCAGCTTTACTTTTTTCTTATCTTCTTCAAGCTGTTTTGCGATCTGCTGCGCACTTAGTCCCTGATCTCTTAAATCCATTGCTCTTTTGACCAGAGCCGTTTCAGAAAGCGCGGCTTGTCCTGAATCCACCAGCCAGATGTTGTCAAAATCCATAGCTACAAGTCTGGCGGAATTGTAGGTTCCTGAAAGAGTTGAAGATAAAAGAACACCAAGAACTTCATCTCCGTTTTCTGTAATCTTACGGAACACTTCTTCAAAGTCTGCAGGTGTCGCCTGGGAAGTCTTTAAGGAGATTGAGTCATCTTCTTGCATTTCATAAAATTTTTCTTTGGAAATCTCTTCCTTTGATTCTTCGCCATTAATCATAATGGGCAGTTTCATGACGATCAGGCCATTTTCAGGATCGTTTTTCAGCTCCTGCGCACTATCGGTTACAATCCAAATCATTTCTTTTCCTCCATTTGTCGTATTCTGAGTGATCTGACTATTCTATTTCTTTTGATCGAAGCTGAATCCAACTTCAATTCTTCATTTTTTCCTTATTGTTCTACGTTCTGTTTACTGGATTCAGACTCTTTTTGATTGATCATGTGCTCAATCTGGACATTCAGGCTTTCAAGAAAACTGTAGAAACCGTCCCATTGATCGTTATCGAGAATGGAATGAGCCGCATCAAAAATATGGACAGATTGTTCTGAAAGATATTCAGCGGTTTTTTTACCTTCAGAAGACAGAGTATATTTTGATTTATAAAGTGTGCTGTTGTCTTTTTCAATCAGTCCATGGTTCATCAGCCGGGAGAGGCTTCGCGAAATCTGAGCTTTGTCGCTTCCAGCCATTTTGCAAAATTCATCCTGGCGCAGCCCTTCATTGCACGTCTGCAAAGCAAACAGGATCGGTAAGTCGGAGCCGTTGAGATCAAATTCTTTCATATACAGGGATTTCAGTTTGGTCACCTGTTTTTCCATTTTTCCGGTGATCATGAAAAACTTCATGATTTTTTCTGTCTGTTCCATGTCTTCAGTGTAGATAGATTTCGTTGACTTATCAACAAAACGAAGAATAAGACCTTGAATTCCCGAAAAACGCTCAGAATTCGCTTTCATATGCGGTCAGCTGCTCCTTATTTCCGGGATTTTCAGCCGTTTTTGTCCATATAAGAAATGCTTCAGCAGAGCATTGCTTCCTGAATCGTCTAAAATTAAGTTATGTATAAAATCCTGAAAACATCCTTAAGAGGCGAACTGATTGAATTGAAAACTCCAGAACCCGGATGCTGGATCAGCGTGATTCATCCGGATGTTCATGAAATCACCTGGCTGAAAAACGAAATTGGAATTCTTCCTGAGTTTTTGCAGGCTGCTCTTGATCCTGAAGAGACCAGCCATATTGATATTGACCAGGAAGAAAATCAGACTCTGATCATTGCGGATTACTGTCTGAAAAATACATCTTCTTCTCAGGGTATACTTTCCTGCACGACCCATCCTCTGGGACTGATCTTTCAGGAAACAAGAATTATTACTCTCAGCATTGAACCGAACCCCTTCATTGAACAATTGGAGCAGGGAAAAATCAGGTCCTTAAATACTCAGCGAAAGACCGAATTTTTCCTGCATCTGATGTTTTCAATCTCGCAGAAGTATCAGCTGTATTTAAGACAGATCGAGGCGGAATCAGAGCGGATTTCTGATCGCCTGTATAAAAACATTTCGAATAAGGGAATCTCGGAAATGATGGAGCTCGACAAGTCTCTGATTTATTTTTCCGCTTCCTTAAATGCGGATGAAAATACACTTCAAAAGATCCGCAACGGGCGAATCCTTCCCATCGATGAAGAAGATCATGACCTGCTCGATGACGTACTGATCGAATATCAGCAATCGCTTGACATGTGTACGATCTATACATCAATCAATGAGAGAGTTTCCAATGGCTGCAACAGTATTCTTTCCAACAATATGAACGACATCATGAAAAAGCTGACTGTCATAACCATCGTCATGTCCATTCCAAACATGATCTATGGCTTCTATGGAATGAATGTGGGTGATCTTCCCCTTCCCTATGCATGGTTTCCGTTCACTTTCTCGATTATCTGCTGCATCATTTGCTGGATATATTTTCAGATCTCCGGACGCTACAAATAATTCCAGAAAACAACACAAATAGAACGCCAAATTAAAGAACGTGATCCACTTCACGTTCTTTTTTCATTGACTCAATGCCTTTTCTTCTGGAAATATCAAATGGTTTAAATATTCTGGGTGGGTTCTGGGCTGTATGGATGAATTCGCTAAGCTTTCTTGAAAAATTAAAGTTCAGATTCAAAGTACCGGTGTAAAAGAAAGCATGAAGCAGAAAAACAAAAAAAACATCGCAAGAGCTGCCAAAACTACTTCTTCTGCCTCTCCTGCGTCTGTTATGGAAAATAGAATCACTTTAAAGCTGGAACCTAAGGATTCAAAATTGGATGGTAAAATAAAAGTGAAAAACAAATCCGTCCAAACCAAACATCTGACTGGTGCGCCAAAAGGAAATCCACGAAAGACTGGAAAACAAAAGAACGGCCATTCAAAGACAGGTTTAAGGAATAAACCAACCGATAAAGCATTGGATGGTTTTTATCAAAACAAAGTTCGAGCGGCTGATCTTTTTGAAACAGCCCTGAAAGATCAGATTGGTCCACTGAATCCCAAACAACTAAGACTGTCGAATCCAAACCAGAAACATCTTGGAAAAGATGCCAAAACCGATGTTGATCGAAGCAATGTCCTCTTGTTTGAGTATCAGGATAAGTCTGGAACGAAAGTATTAATCACCCTGATTCTGGAAAATCAAAAATATTGTGATGGTGACATGCTCGAACGCCTGCTTGACTCCAGTTATGTTCAGGTTAAACGCTGGTTCGCCAGAGTAAAAGCAAAACCCAAAGCGAGACCCCCAGAAAAGCTGCCAGGAATATATACCGTCGTTTTTTTCCATGGGGACAGCCGTTGGAGTGAATCTATTTCTCTTGATGAAGTGAGTGAAGCTCAAACCAGTGGTGACATACGCTTTGGTTATCACGTTCTTGAACCAAAAGATCTAAAAGAATTCTGTAAGGATCCAGACAACCATGATCTTGGCGTTCTGTTATGCCTGCTGCATGAACTCGAAAGGAAAACAAATACAAAGCAGAACAGATCAGAAAGTGAGTGCGATATCGAATCTCTTATTACAAAATTCGATCATCTTATGCTTACAGCTTCAGAAGATGTAATCAAGGTAGTATCCGCAGAAGCTGGCGTTCCCGATAAATTCGAAGATTGGATTGAACGCAAAAGACAAATGGAACAGAAAGCAGAGGAAGATAAGATGAGTTTTCTAAAGGAATACTATGAAAACCTTGATAAAAAAATTAAAAGACTATGATCATTTAAAACAAAAATACAGCTATTTAGAACAACAAAACAGCCATTTGGAACGGGAAAATAGCGATTTAGAACAAAAATACAATCATATAGTGCAGGAAGCAACACTGATACTCAGTGAGGTACAACTGAATGCCAACAAGGTACAGGAAGATAGCAAAACAAAAGATCGGCAAATTCAGAAATTGCTCGAACACATTAGAAAGAGCGAACCAGAATATAGACTCGATTAAATCAATTCTATCTTGCTAGTTAACTTGGGAAATGGTCATAATCTTGAATGTTTAACTTCAGAATTGGAACATCATCTGTTTAATGCATCAGAAGATGTAATCAAAATAGCTTTATATGAAGCAGGTATTCCATCAATAATTGATGAATGTATAGAATAATACAGACTCTTCGAACCGAAAGCAGAGGAAAATCAAATGAGTTTTCTAAAGGAATGCCATGAATATCTTGATAAAAAGCTAAAAGATTATGATCATTTAAAGCAGGAAGTCAGTCAGTTGGAATAGAAAAACATTCAATTAAAGCAGGAAGTCAGAATGATACAAGAAGATGCTAAAAATTGCAAAATCCGGATGCTGTTCGAGCACATCAGAAAGAATGAACCAGAATTCAGACTCGAGTGAATCATGGTCTATTACTTCGAACAAGCAATCTGCAGCCATCTTGCAGCCATTTAGGTAATGAGAGTGTAATTTTATCTGTGTAAGTCGAGAGCGTACGGCTCGGCCTGCACAGATTTTTTTTGCGATTTGTGCTTTTATTAAGAAAAGAGGAAATGAAATCATGGCTAAAATCAAACGCAATCCTGC
>NZ_MPJW01000091.1 GCF_001945525.1 Ileibacterium valens | reverse complement strand
CGGGAGAACATGTCTTCAGATGCAGGACATGAGATTATGGTCAGCCGGAGCATTCAGGCGGAAGGAACCTTCGGAGATCTTAAAGAAAACTACAGATACAGCCGATTGAGACGCCGGGGACTGGAAAACGTAAAATTTGAGGTGCTTATTGTGGCCATGGGACACAATATCAGAAAATTAAACAACAGAAATCGGATGAGTTGCCCAGAACTCGAACGTTATGGAAAATTAAAGGAGCAGAAAAGCGAAATCTGAAAAAGATTATAAACAGTCTTTTTGAGTTTTGGCTCTTTTCAGTGCGTTCAAAAATTGACTTGAGCGGAAAAACACATCATAAAACAGGATTGAATCAGATAAAAAGCATAGAAAAAGGGGCTGTAAATCTCGCTGATGAAAAATCAATCGAAATTTAACAGCCCCTTTTTAAACTTTTCCTTCTATGGATTGTCAACAAATGGATTAACAATCTTTTTTAATCCTTCTAAATCTTCTGTCTCCTACTCAGCTCTAAAGGCGGTTTCTTCTTTAATAAATACCAGGAATAAACCAGACAATATATAATCAGAAGCATCGTAACCAGAATGTACATCTGATTTGAAAGTTCTCCACTATAAACCGAAAGAAAATCTACCAGGGAATGAGTAATAATGCATGGCCAGAGATTTCCTGTGCGCACAAGCACCAGAGCAAATACCAAACCCACTCCAAAAGCATATACAATCTGTAATACAGTCTCCAATGGTTCCTGTCCAGTAAACAGATTAGCAATATGTCCAACGCCAAAAGCCACTGAACTGATCACAATAGCCTGAACCAGCGAATCCTTTCTTAATGCCAGAAACAGATATCCGCGCATGATCACCTCTTCGATAAATCCAACCAGAATCATTGATATCGAAGAGAAGACCAAGGCAGAAACCGGTTTAGTAAAATGAAGCCCTGCAATCAGATTCACTGACGGGATAACCAGAAGTCCTAACAAATAAAGACTTTTTCGATTCATTGTGAATTTTTCAAGACCAAGATCATCACTAAGATGCAGCAATCGATTCAATATCAGCAGAAAAATTGTCACAGTAAAAAGCCATAGAGTCATGATCCAGGACTCGTTATAACCATTGCTTCTGAGGTTTCCTGTGACAATCACATAAGCAATGACCAATACCAGAGCGATCATCAGCGAATGGTGATTATAAAATTGTCTTAATCCATTTTCCTGATTCCTATCCATCCTATCCATTTCCCTTTCTTACTTTCCTGAAGTCTCATCAAGACCGATCTGCAGAGCATTCCAGCAATCTACAAGATCGCTTCTGATCTGCTCTTCATCTACTTCCATGATCTGATCGGCGATCAGACAGGCATAGCCATGAATATAAACCATCAGGATCCGAAACATTCTTTTCATCATTTCAGATGATATCCCTGATTCAGTACTCATGGAATTCAGTATTGGATCCAGAGCAGGATCTTCAATTAACTGATTGATGGTCTGGCTCTGTTGAAATGACGATTCAGATCCTGGTTCATTAAGAAACAGCCAATGAAAAAGATGATTTTCCTGACTGGCAAACCGTATGTAATTCATACCAATCTGCAAGGGAATGGAATCCTTGGAAGTTTCATCAATTTTCATCAGATAGTGCGTATGATAGAGATCTGCACTTTGCCAGACTTCCTGACGCAATTGTTCACTGCTTTCAAAGCAGCTCATAATAGGCTGAGTCGATATTTTCAACTGGGCTGCAAGCTGGCGTATGGTTAATGCTTTATAACCATGTTTGCGAACCAGATTCAATGCGCTTTGCAGAATTTCTTCCTTTGAATATTTTGGTTTTGGCGGCATTTAACCTCTTCCTTTGTCTTCTACGATTTAAATCGCCCAATACCGGAATGTAAATTCCGTTTTATTACCTATGTTATATAACACCTGTTATTTATCAGCAAGTCTTTGCTTATCTTATTGATTTGTTTTTACCTTACTTGCTTGTCTTGCTTTCTTTTGGAATAAATTCTTTTTCTCTGGCTTCTGAGTTCAAAAGGCAGGATTTGAAGAGCCTGAGAATTCTGCCATAGTCCAATTCAGGATTTGGTCGTATGATTATTCATGGGTCGAAGTTCACCGATTCACGAAACGAATGGAAAGGAGACGTCTTTTAAGTGAAACTGATGCTTAAATACCTGTTCAGACATAAAGTTTTGTTTTGTCTGAACATGATCTGTGCCTTTGGATTTGCGGTTGTTGAGCTGGGTATTCCAACAATCTTTGGAAACATGGTCGATCTTGGAGTTGAAAAAGCCAATCCGGCAGCGATCTATTCTGGTTTTGGTCAGATCCTGGTGGTCGCCATCATTGGTACGATTGGAATGCTGAGTCTGGCTTATGTTTCAAGCCGGTTATCCACAACAATTGTCTATGAAATCCGAAAAGATCTTTTTGAACATGCCATGAGCTTTTCGGCGGCTGAACTGGATCATTTTGGGGTTTCTTCCATGATCACCCGTACAGGTTCAGATGCCTATCAGATTCTGATGTTTTTGAATACTCTGCTGAAAAGTTCATTGATCTCACCGATCATGCTGTTGGTTTCAGTGATTCTGATCATTCAGACCAGTCTGCCGCTGTCTTTTATTGTTCTTGGTACGATTCCATTCATTCTGATCGGAGTGATCATTGTCTTTCGAATTGCCGGGCCATTATCACAAAAACAGCAGACTTCTTTAGATCAGATCAACGAAATTCTTCGCGAAAACATGAGCGGTATCCGTGTGATTCGTGCTTTCAATAATCAGGTCACAGAAGAAAAACGGTTTACTGCAGAAAACAGGCAATATATGAGTGTGACTTCCCGATTGTTCAAACTGATGAACATGACAGATCCGATGTTCTTCTTTCTGATGAACATCGCATCGATGATGATTTACTATACAGCAGCCGTGCTGCTTGGCAATGAACAGCTGCAGTTAGGTCAACTGCTGATGTTTGTTGAGTATCTGTTTCACTGCATGATGTCTGTGCTGGTTTTGTGCATGGTTTTTATGATGTATCCAAGAGCTTCTGTCAGTGCAAAGCGAATTCAGGAAGTCCTGGAAACAAATCCATCCATCTTCTCTGAAAAATCTCTTCAGAATCTTGGAAGAATTGACTCGATTGAATTTGACCATGTTGGTTTCAGATACCCTGGTAATGAACAGCATACTTTAAAGAACATCTCCTTCAGCGCAAAGACTGGTCAGAAAATAGCAGTTGTTGGTTCGACCGGAAGCGGCAAATCTTCTTTGATTCGTCTGATCAACCGCTTCTATGACGCAAACGAAGGACAGATCCGTATAAATGGGACTCCTATTGAAGAATATGATCTGCAGGTTCTAAGAAATCAGATCTCCATGGTTTCTCAGAAAGCGCATATGTTTTCTGGCAGTGTCGAAGACAATATCCGCTTTGGCAATCGTCAGGCAGACAACGATGATATTTTAGAAGCGATTGAGATCGCTCAGGCTTCAGACTTCATTGCCGAAAGAGAAAACGGTCTGCTTGATGAGATCAGCGAAGAAGGAACGAATCTTTCCGGTGGCCAAAAACAGCGCCTGTCGATTGCAAGAGCCATTATCTCGAATGCAAGCTTCTTTATCCTTGATGATTCCTTTTCCGCTCTGGATCTGAAGACAGATGCCAGTCTAAGAAAAGCGCTCGAACCGCTCCGACAGAATTCAATCTTTCTGGTTGTTGCTCAGAGGATTTCTTCCATTCTGGATGCGGATCTGATTCTCGTCCTCGATCATGGCGAAATCCAGGCTATGGGTACTCACCAGGAACTCTATAAAAATTCTCCACTTTATCGTGAAATTGTGTTATCTCAGATGTCAGAAATGGAGGCCGAAAAGTATGCGTAAACAGCTCGATATGCCTAAAAATCTGACATTTGGCCAATGCCTGAAACACTTGTGGATTTATATCCGTCCAAATCAGAAAAAACTCTGGATTGGACTGGCCCTTGTCATTCTGATGCAGGTCATCTATGTCATTATGCCTTTGGCAGAAGGTCAGATTACCAGCCAGTTACAACTTGATGTACAGGCGATCAATGACAAAATCCCCGGGGCTCATATTCAGATGGATAAGATTTTTACCTTTTTATCCATCCTGTTGGGGATTTATATCGTAAAGATTACATCGCAGTTTATTTCCGCTGTAACTCTGACTGATGCGATTCAGAAGACCATCTTTGATTTGCGAAATGCGGTCGAGCATAAAATCAATCGTCTTCCAGTTTCCTATTTTGATTCGCATCCCACTGGTGATCTTCTTTCCCGTATTACCAATGATGTTGAAACTGTATCCAATGCTTTGCAGCAGACACTTGCCCGCGTTCTTTCAGCGATTGTCTCGTTTATTCTGATTCTGTTTTCAATGTCCATGATTAATACCACAATGACTCTGATCGTTTTAATCGGTCTGCCGATCATTGCCTTGATCTCAGTCGGGATCATACGCCGTTCTCAGCCCATCTTTGACCAGCAGCAGGCTGCTTTGGCTAATATGAGCAGTACAGTCAATGAAATGTATACCGGATTCAGCGAAATACTGATCTATAATCAGCAGGATTATGCCAAAAGCCAATTTGAAAAAGCGAATCGCGAGATGCAAAGCCGCAGCTTTCTGGCCCAGACCATTTCCGGAACCATCGGTCCCTTAACCAGTCTGGTTACCTATACTGTCATTGGACTATGCTGCCTGTATGGCTGTTTGCAGGTTCTTAATGGCACCTTGCTTTTGGGGCAACTTCAGGCATTCATCCGCTACATCTGGAACATCAATGATCCGGTCTCTCAGCTTTCGCAGCTTTCAAGTGCGGTGCAGTCCGCATTTTCCGGAATGAACCGTCTGTTTTCCTTCCTTGATCTTCCTGAAGAAGAACAGACCCAAACAATAAAACCGATTCAGAATGTTGAATGCGTTGATTTTGAACATGTTTCCTTTTCCTATACGGATCAGCCGTTAATGAAGGATGTGACCTTTACAGTAAAGAAGAATCAGACGGTCGCCATCGTTGGTCATACAGGTGCGGGCAAGACGACTCTGACCAATCTGCTGCTTCGCTACTATCCTTACCAGAGCGGCTTTATTCGTATCAATTCACAGGATATCAATGATTTTTCCTTTGAAGATTTAAGATCTCTATACGGTCTCGTCCTGCAGGATCCATGGCTTTTTGAAGGAACCATTGAAGAAAATCTGCGCTATGCCAAACAGGATTCTACCGATGAAGAGATTGCCCAGGCGATTCGAATCGCAAGGCTTGAAGAAACGATCGATCGGCTTCCGGATGGATTAAAAACCCATCTATCAGAAAATGCCGATAATCTTTCGCAGGGTGAAAAACAGCTGCTGACTATTGCAAGAGCGATTCTGAAAGATCCGCAGATCCTTATTCTTGATGAAGCAACCAGCAGCGTGGATACCCGGCTTGAAAAAAGACTGCAGGAAGCGGTCTACGATGTCGTGCAGTCAAGAACCTGTTTTGTCATTGCCCATCGTTTGAGTACGATTTTAAACGCTGATCTGATCCTGGTTATGGATCATGGACACATCGTCGAAAGCGGCACTCATCAACAGCTGCTAGAGCAGGGTGGAATTTACGCCAGCCTCTATATGTCGCAGTTTCAGGATCAATAATTGTTCTCAGTAAAACAGGAAGCCAACAATCAATCATTTGAGCAGAAACTATAAACAAAATGGACTTCAGAACATTCGCATATCCGGAATGTAAACTGAAGGTAAGTTCTTTATATTTGACGGGGTTAAACCCTCCGGTGACCGTTGTTAGATTATCTACAACGAAACTGGAGGATTTTTCATTATGCCGAATTATCACTATGCGTCAACCAGAAAAGGAAACCGGAAATTCTGGACCAGACAGGTTCAGGCTTATCACCTGTCCGGACTTTCTCAGAAGGAGTTCTGCCAGAAGAATGGCTTAATCTATACCTCTTTTGGCTACTGGAAACGCAGATTGGAAAGGTCTGCGAAAGCTGAAGGAATAGAGTTTGTAGAGATTGATGTCGCTGCTGTCGCAGAAAACTCTGCCGCTATTACTCTGTCTGTCG
>NZ_MPJW01000186.1 GCF_001945525.1 Ileibacterium valens | reverse complement strand
CGGGAGAACATGTCTTCAGATGCAGGACATGAGATTATGGTCAGCCGGAGCATTCAGGCGGAAGGAACCTTCGGAGATCTTAAAGAAAACTACAGATACAGCCGATTGAGACGCCGGGGACTGGAAAACGTAAAATTTGAGGTGCTTATTGTGGCCATGGGACACAATATCAGAAAATTAAACAACAGAAATCGGATGAGTTGCCCAGAACTCGAACGTTATGGAAAATTAAAGGAGCAGAAAAGCGAAATCTGAAAAAGATTATAAACAGTCTTTTTGAGTTTTGGCTCTTTTCAGTGCGTTCAAAAATTGACTTGAGCGGAAAAACACATCATAAAACAGGATTGAATCAGATAAAAAGCATAGAAAAAGGAGCTGTAAATCTCGCTGATGAAAAATCAGTCGAAATTTAACAGCCCCTTTTAACGCTTTGGCCTGATTCATGATTCCTTGATCTTTTGAAACTAGAGTGCGGTTGAATCAGTGTATATTGATTGTCTGTTTTGCTTTACTGCGCAAATTTTTTCTTAGTAGTCAAGAGCTTTGTAATAACGGCGGATATCGATCGGATGCTTTCTGGCTTCTTCTAAATGAACGTTTAAGCGCATAAATGCAGAACGCATGACGATTGGAGAGAGAATTCCGCGGAATTTGTCATCGATACCGATCAGATCGAAATCTTTCGTATCAAATACTGTAACTTTTCTGGAGATTCTATTTACGAATTTTTCAACGCGATCCATCTGTGGACGAGTCTGATCTTCACCTTTGATTACCATAACCGGAATATCGCGATCAACGACTTCAAGAGTGCCATGGAAGAAGTTAGCTCCAGAAACAGGTCTTGTTTTCATCCACTGCATTTCTTCCATGATGCAGGTTCCATAGCACATGGCCCAGTCTTCCAAGTTTCCAGAAGCTATCAGATAGGTGATTGGCTCATCGCAATATTTTTCAGCGTATTCTTTCATCTGATCATCTGCATCCTTATAAATCTGTACGACATTGTCAGGCAAAGCCTTAATCTGTTCCATCAGCTGATCATAGTCATCAAACTGCCCGGCATTTTTCATGAATCGAAGAGCCACTGTATACCACCAGTAGTATTCACCGCCGACTGTATTGACAAGATAATCAGATTTTTCAGCCAATGGAGTATTCAGTTTTTCCACATATCCAATTACACGGCATCCAATTTCATGAGCTTTATCGATAAACTGTTCAACTTCAATCGTATTTCCAGACAGCGAAGCGATAACGATCACAGAATCCTTATTCAGATTTGCATTTCCTTCATAGAGAAGGTCAGCAGCGTTTTCTACATAGATTGGTAAGGTACATCCAAGCTGACGAATTGTGTGTTTGATCTGGCCAGCGTAAAACACAGTTCCTCCGATTCCTACCAGGAAAATATTGGAATATCCCTGATTGCAGATTTCATCTACAATGGCTTCAGCAGCCGGGATCAGATCGACTCCATTCTGGTGATCGGATCTTACTTTTTCCTCATCAAAATTCAGCATAGTTTTTACTTCAGACATTTTCTTTTCTCCTTTGATTTTTCATCGATTTATTCTGGTTTCGTATTTGAAACAGTTGATTTAAAAAGAATGAGGAGCAGGAAATTCTATCCATGGTTTCGCTTAGCATCATGATTTCTTTTTTGAACATTCCTGCTCCAGACAGGTTAGAGCTGTGCCGAAAGCTGCGAACTTCTGGCTATAGTTGATAAAAGTTGTTCTGATATGGATCAGAGTGCTTAGAGTTAAGATTTTTGATCTTTTTGTATTTTTATCCAAGAATTCCAGTCCAGGCCCCAAGAATTCCAATCAGTGCAGTTCCGAGTAATACCCAGATGACGTTTACTTTCTTTTCAAGCAGTTTGTAATAGATTCCTGTTGCAAACAAACCAAGCATTCCAGGAAGCAGTGAATCAAGAATGGATTGAATCGTTGTAGCCGATTCACCAGATCCTAATGTAAGCGGAGTGCTGATGCTGACCAGCTCTTTGGTCATACCACCGATTACGATGGCTCCAAGGATAGCTGCTGCCAGCATGAATTTTTCCATCATTCCAGAAGCCTGCAGCTTTGAGAGATAATTGGCTCCAAGTTCATAGGCTTTTGTAGAGCAGAACCAGCGCAGGATAAAACAGGGAACATTGAATACTAACAGGAAGATAATTGGTCCTAACGGGTTGCCCTGCATGGAAAGGGAAGCGCCAATTCCAACGGCAAGAATTCTTAAGGTTCCTAAAAGCAGCGAATCACCAATTCCAGAAAGAGGACCCATCAATGCGGCTTTAACAGAGTTAATACTTGAAGTATCAAAATCTGGATCATTGGCATTCATCTCTTCCATCGCCAGGGTAATCCCGCCGACAAATGGAGCCAACGCAGCGGTGATGTTGAAAAATTCCATGTGTCTTTGCAGAGCTTTTGATAGTTCTTCCGGTTTATCCTTATAAATCTTTTTGAGTCCATCGTTGATCATATGGCAGAAACCCATATGCATTTGACGTTCATAATGCCAGGAATATTCCATGGAAAGAGAACGCCAGAACATTTTTTTGAGATCTTTTTTGTTAATGATCTTGTTATTAGAAGTCGTCATCTTCTACCTCCACAATGGCTTCAGCCTGCGGTGAAGCAAATCCATAGTTGTTCATCATAATGGCTACAAGCAATACTCCAAGAACTGCGATGGCAACGATCGGCAGTCCGAAATAGGCTGCAACGGCAAATCCAAGAAAGAAGAATGGGAGTACTTTTCCACTCATAACCATTCGGGCAAGCATCGCAAATCCTAATGCTGGGAGAATTCCACAGGCGATGCTCAGTCCCTTTGTAATAACTTCGGGGATGGCATCGACAAAAGCCTGGATGTGAGCGGATCCTAAAGCGTATCCAGCAGCGGTTACGATAAATAAAGCAGTACAGGTAATCAGACCACAGGCAAAGTGAATTCGATCGATTCCTCCTGGATTTCCCTGCTCGGCATATCGGTCTGCAACCTTAGCGAGCATTGGGCGTACGATGGAAAATAACAGGTTATCGATAATCTGCATCAGCATGGCGATTGGGAATGCCATTGTGAATGCGATATCTGCTCCTTTTCCGGTTGTGATCGCAAAAGCGGTACCAAGAATTCCGCCAACGATTACATTAGGTGGAATGTAGGCTCCAACTGAGTACTGACCAAGAAAAGCCAGTTCCAGTGTGGCTCCAATTTTGACTCCGGCTTCAAAATTGCCAAGTACCAGACCAACAAGAGGTCCTAATACGATCGGGCGGGAGATCATTGAGGTTCCCGTTGCCAGATCGAGTTTGCCAATAAATGCAAGAGCGCCTAGCAGCAGAGCATGTACGATTGTCATAAGATTTCCTTTCTCTGAGAATGAATGAATTGATTCTTTTTATTTTGTTGTTCAGATCAAACTGGCTGCATCGATTTTCTTATCCTGAGGCAGCATTCGAATTTCAACTTCAACTCCTCTGTTCATCAGTTCTTTAAGATCTGCAGCATCCTGATCTGTGATGTTCATGGCTTTTGAAATCTGTCGGGTATTTGAAGCGGCTTTCGTTCCTCCCAGATTTAATGATTTGACACAAGAACATCCATCGATCAGTTTTTTGGCATCAGCGATGGATTCAACCACAATCAGCAGACGGTATTTATCGGTGACTCCGCTGTTAATCGCTTTGATGGAATCATCAAGGCTTTTGATGACCAGCTTGCAGCCGGCGGGTTTAGCCAGTTTCAATGAGGTTTTCCGCAGATCGTCTTTAATGACTGCGTCGTTTGCGATTAAAATGCAGTTGGCATTGCGGTCAGTGGTCCAGGAAAAAGCGATCTGGCCATGAAGCAGACGATGATCAACGCGTGTTAATGTAATCATTTGATATCCTCCTAAAATTCTTCATCCGCTGAAGCGGTGAGGGTGTGATGCAGCAATCCAATGCCCATTCGTGATGAATCAATCAGTGATTCAAATTCAGATTCATCGATTCCGTTTTGAGAACGAGTCAGGACTTCCAGAGCCATTGGCAGGTTCATTCCGGAAAACAGCGCAACATTTGGGTACTGGATCAGTTCTGAAAGAGCGGTATGAACGCTGCCGCCTTGAATGTCAGTCATGATGATGTACTGGTTTTCTGATCGAGTGACTTCAAGTTCAAGCTCGTTCAGAAAGTCCCTTGGATTTTCTCCTGGATTCAGCGAATAAGCTCGTACATGATCACCGGGATTTCCAACGATCATGGACAAGGTATTCAGCAGTCCCTTGGATAACGATCCATGAGATGCGAGAATGATTTCGGTCATAAATTCTTTTCCTTTGTCTGTTGTAAATTCCTTTCTTTTCTACACTCAATTAAGGCATTTCTTTTTATTGCTTTGATCATTTTGATCGGTCAGATCCTGTTTTCTGAATAAGTCTGAAGAATTTATGGATCTGCAGCTTTGAATTGTTTTCTACCTTCGATTCTCCTCTTCATGTCTCTCCTCTCTTTGATGTTCGGCTTTGGTTCTGATATTCAGGTTTTTACTGTTTTGATTTATTTCTTTTTGCCTTACACCCTTTATTCAGCAAAAAACGTGCCACAGAGAGGGAATCAGAAAAAATTAAAAAAATTTTTGAAAAATTTCGCAAAAAAAGCCGCCGATTAAAAATCAGCGGTTTCTGAATCCTCGTTTTGAGAATCATGACGAATGTATTCATAAATATAGGCGATTTCTGAATCCGGAATCCGTACCCGATATTGCGATTCGATGGATCTGAAACATTCCCGGCAAAGACGGATAAAGCGACGAAGCTCTGGATTTGCTGGTAAATCTGGATTTAAATCCAGATTCTGGTTTTTCGCCTCCGTCTGATTGAATGCAATTCTTTCGATCAGACAGGAAATGTGGACATAAAGTCCGATGCATGTTGTTGAACTTAAAGTGATCTTTAGATCATTTTGGAGCTGTTCAACACAGGGGGTAATCTGTTCAAGCAGCTTTTGAGGATTTAGGACGGTCAGCTCAGACATCAGGTTATATAACGAGAAATTTTTGAGCAGTTTTTTCTGGAATTCAGCCGACTGTTCTTTTGTAAACAGTCCTTCCAGACAGGACTCAAGCAGGATAAAGTGATCACGAATGATCAGGTCTTCAACGCTGATAAAAGTGACATCTTTCAAGTTTGGATTCAAGGTGCCAACCAGACAGACGACATTCCATTTTTGAAAGACTGAACTAGATTTCTTTTCCTGCAGCAGATGCGGATAGCTCACAGATAATACTCGAATATCGCAATCCGAAGGCAATGAAGACTGGATCAGTGATTCAAGACGCCGCGCGGTACCGATTCCGCTTGCGCAGCAGCAGACAATTGCAGGCTTTTTGCGCATTGAAGGACGCAGCCGGTAGCCTGAACAGGAAAGCTTGCAAACTTTGTCGAGCATGGATTCAAGCTCTTCTCTTTGACTTACAAGAGTTCCAATTTCTAAAGCGACAGGTGTCGAGACGTGATCAATCAGCCCGATGGAGCATTCTAATGAATTCAGTCCATCCAGAATGCTTTCAAGACTGCCCATATCGACAAGAAGAATCAGCTCTTCAAGATGAGGAAACCGGCCTGCATAGGTTTGAACCTTTTCAATCACATCATCAACAGAACTGGTGATTGGCATGTCAATGGCATCAAATACGGTATCTCCAAGCAGCTGATTGGCTGCATCTGCAATTGAACTGGCGGTTGAGAAACCATGCGCGGCAATCAGAAGTGCTCTTCCTTTATAAACATCCTGTTCAATCGGATCAATCAGAAACAGGAAAATGATGATAATGACCATGGGATAGATATAAAGTTCAACTGCAGATTGTAAAAACAGGCAGATTTCCTGGGCACTTCGAAAAGTCTTAAAATACGTCTTTTCGAGTTCATTAAGAATGAGCTGGCATTCGTCTTCATGGCAGATTGACCAGTTCTGATACTCAATGTCATTAAAACAGATTTCCTGAATCAACCAGGCCAGTGCCAGAAGCCTGGCTGGATCTCTGGAATCCTGAGATTTGCCCTGAAGGTAAGTGAAAGCCTGGTTGAGGGCCATCCAGCAATAGGAGTGCTCGGATTCAGAGGATTCTTCGATTCTTTCATCCAGATGCTTCATTAATAAAACACGCATCTGCAAAATCAATGAAGCGGATACGTCTTGTGAAGCAGCATTACGTTCCTGAAACAATTCAAGCAGCTGATTACTGAATAAAATTGCTTTCTGGTCCTTGTCATAGAGCTGAATCAACTGTTCTACCGTATAAAAATCCAGGACATTCTGGTGATGAGCTTCAGTAATTGACCGCTGAGAAATCAGCTTATAAGGAACATGGTGCAGATTGATTCGAACCAGTGAATCCGCTTCAAAAAAGGCATTTACGCAGCAAAACTGGATAATCGATTTTAATTCACCGATATTGCCTGGAACTTCTGCATTGAGCAAAAGATCATAAACCGAACCGGAAAGCTGAATTGGACGGTTAAGCCGTTTTTGTTCCTGCTCAATCAGGCGAGCGATCAGGGCAATTCGTTCCCTTCTTCCTCTTTCCTTTAAGGAAGGAATTTCAATCACGATCGGTATCCGCCGCATTAACGTTCGAAGCAGCACCTGATCCGGATCTTCAGTTGTTGCAAAGATCATGCGGCAATGGGAATAAAGAGTGTTTTCGTTGTCACCCATCTGGTGGTATATTCCCTGATCCATCAAATGGAACAGCTTTTCCTGAGATTGTGCAGAAAGATTATGAACTTCATCGAGAAACAAAATTCCACCATCAGCTAAGGCAGCAAGACCACTGGTATCCTTATCGGCTCCGGTAAAGGCTCCTTTGACATAACCAAACAGACTCGCATTTAACAGTTCTGGGTTATTGGCGTACTCAGAGCAGTTGAGCTGAACAAACTGAGCACCTTCTTTTAGAAGACCTTTCTGCTTAGCCCAGTCATAGGCTAAAGCGGCCATTTTTGATTTTCCTGTTCCCGTAGGCCCTTTTAGAAGAATAGGCAAACCTTCTGGTGGGTAGGAGATTGCAGCTTTCAGCTGCGAGATCATTGGTTTCAGAGAATGATGATTTCCAACCAGCTGATCAAATGGATCCTGAGTATTGGTTGTCTGCTTTTCAAACAGTTGCATGAATTCCGATACGGAAGCAAACTCCGATTGATCAGTATAAATATAATGTTCAGATAACCATGAAACAGGAACATAGAGATAGGGGCGGCTCAGTATCCGAACAAGATCATTGGACTGAACCAATTTATTCATGCATGCAGTCACATCAACTCGGCTTGCCTTCAAAGCTTTGGCACATCGAACGGCACTGGTTAACGGCAAGTCATCATGATTCATACAGGCATTAAGATAGGAAATAATTTTACCTTCCATAATTTCAAATTCCTTTTCTGAGCGGTTGTTTTTAATTGAATCTATAGATTATTCAATTATCCCACATCTGAGATTGGATGAGATATGATTTTTGAATGTGTAGGAAATAGAATTGATTTTCGTATAATGAAGATGATGAAAAATACGTTGTTGATGAAGCCATCAATGCAGCAGCTTCAAAACTTCAATTCAAAACATGGGGAATACCTTCGTGTTCTGTCCATGTCAAAAGCTGAACTGCTTGATCAGATCCGGGACATAGCAGATAGTAATCCGTATATATCAGTAGAAGGTTCGCTCAGCGAGAACTTCTGGGATAATCAGACAAGCAAGAAAAGCCTGAAGGAAGAACTTGATTCTCAGCTTCGGCTTCAAAAAGATGGTCCGGAAATAAAAGCAGCTCGCTATATCATCGAATCTCTTGATGAACATGGTTTTTATACAGAAGATCCAATCGAAGGTTCAAAATACCTGCATATGAATTTTGAGCTGTTTTTAAAAGGCCTTCACCTGGTGCAAAGTTTTGAACCTTATGGAGTGGCGGCAAGTTCAAACATGAATGCGATAGCCATTCAGCTGCACATGAAGAATCTTGATCAGGCTGCATGGATGATTGAAAACTGTCAGGATCTGATCATTGTTCAGAACTTTGAAGGAATCGCAAAAAGAATGGATCTTTCTATTGAAAGAGTCCACGAACTGTTTGAACAGGTCAGAAGATGCAATCCTTATCCATGTTCTGAGTATGACACTTCACCGGCAGTTTCCCGGTTGCCAGAAGTCATTGTTACAGTTGAAGATGATCATCTGCAGATTCAGCCAGCCGCGCTGCCAGAGATTGAATTATTCGAAAAGCAAAAAGATACATCAGCTGAACTCAGGGAGTATTTCAGGCAGGCACACTTTTTTATTGATTCCATCAATAAAAGGAATCAGACTTTGATGATTGTGGTTAATGAATTGATGTCCATCCAGGAAAGTCATCTGATGTATGGCATCGAGAAGAATCCTTGTACCTTGCGCGATCTGTCAGAAAGAACAGGCCTTCATGTTTCAACAATCGCACGAACACTAAAAGATAAGTATTATGAGATGGATGGAAAAGTAATTTCTTTTTATTCGCTCTTTGATTCTCAGACTCGTCAGGGAACTTCAAAATCTGCAGTCGTACGGGCAATGAAGCTATTGATCGATCAGGAAAATCCAGAAGAACCTTATCTTGATGAAGAAATTTCAGTTTCTTTAGAGGAGATGGAATTGTTTGCGTCAAGACGTACAATTGCAAAGTATCGAAAAGAGATGAATATTCCCAGTTCCAGGAAAAGAAAAAAGCAATATCAAAACAACAGATATTAAAAGACTGATCAGCTTCAAAAATAGATTTTCTCCTATCCCTTTTTTCATCAAATCCATCCATCACCAGTTTCTATCCAGCCAGGATCGAATTGAGCTTTTAATTCGATTTAAAAAGGCATCTGAAAAATGAAGTTTGGATCTTTAACCAGTAAGCACAACTCAGAAAAAAATGTATTCTGTAAATTCTGGTCAAAGCGCCACAATGCCTGTAAAAATCATTCGATAATTAAGGTAAGCAATCGAAATGGAAAGGAGAAGCAGATATGGACAAAAATCTGGATGCAAAATTAAGGGAAATTGTAGATCTGGCAAAAAAATACGAGGTCATCAACTCATCGATCAAGGAAAAACAGAATATGCTCAAACAATTAGATGACGTTGCAAAACGGATTCAGGGAATGCCGAATGTGGTTGCCTATGCCAACCAGGCGGCTGAAGAACTAAAGACAGAAATTGCCAGTGAAGAAGAAATGCTCGAAAAAATTCGTACAGAAATGAGCAATTAAAAAACGATTGAAAAATTCAAACGTGCTCTGATTGAACATATTGTGGTAAATCAGGTCATACAGGCGGTCTTATCCATCAAATGGATAAGACTTTTTTTCATTTTGCCTGCACTGCCTAACCATGCACCACTATGAATGAGATCTGGCGATAGTAAGTGAGTCAAGATTGGAATGAACGTTGATTATTCAGCAGAAGATGCCACTTAAGGACTGTTTACCTAAGTAAACATTTGAAGGAAGTGGAATGAATTTTAAACAGGGCATGCAAAAGGAGTTAGTTAAAGCAAACATGCATTTGAATTTAGCAGTTAGTCGTCGTAAACTCAGTTTGTGAATTAGTTAGCTATCGCAAACTTTGGAGGTAAGGGATATGCCATTGATTTTTGTTAAACCACTCGAAAACTGTGTGATTACAAAAATCAGAGGTCAGGATAAAGATTTGAAACATCTTAGATCTCTGGGGCTGATTGAAAGAACGCCTGTGCGGGTTCTGCAGTCTTGTAGAAGAAATATGATTATTGAAATTCGTTCAAGCCGATTGGCACTGGATAGCCGTCTGGCAAAGCGAATCGAAGTTGAACTTACTGACTAGATGAGGAAAGGAATAAAAATGCTGACACTGAAAGATCTTAAGCCGGGAACCAATGCTAAAGTTCTCCGGATTCATGGCAATGGAGCTTTAAAACGACGAATTATGGATATGGGAATGATCCGAAATACAGAGTTTTCGGTTCGAAAAGCGGCCCCATTGGGAGATCCGGTTGAAATTCATGTTCGGGGATATGAACTGACCATTCGCAAAAACGAAGGTCAGCTTATTGAAGTTGAAACAATCAATGCCTGAGAAAGGATAAGGAACAGATGATGAAAATTGCATTAGCTGGAAATCCAAACAGTGGAAAAACGACTTTATTCAATGCATTGACCGGTTCCAACCAATATGTTGGAAACTGGCCAGGTGTAACCGTAGAGAAAAAGGAGGGAAAATTAAAAGAGAATCCAAAAGTGATTGTTCAGGATCTGCCTGGCGTTTATTCGCTTTCCCCCTATAGTCCTGAAGAGAGAATCGCAAGAAATTACCTGATTCAGGAACACCCAGATGTGATCCTGAATATTGTGGATGCTTCTAACCTGGAAAGAAATCTTTATCTATCCACACAGCTGGCTGAACTGGGTATTCCGATGGTTATCGCATTAAATATGATGGATGTTATCGAGAACCGAAATGAAACAATTGACGTAGATGCTCTATCGAATAATTTAGGAATACCTGTGATCGAAATGAGCGCTTCTAAAAACAAAGGAACTAAAGAAGCTGCTGCAGCTGCCTTAAAAGCAGCCTTACATCAACCGGTTAATTGCAGAGTTCAATTTGATCCAGCGATTGAAGAAGCGATAAAGAAAATTGAATCGATGATTATTGAACCGGTATTTAAGCGCTGGAAAGCCATACGTCTTCTGGAAAATGATGAATATATTTTAGAAAGGCAAAATCTGTCTTCAGAGCAGCTGAACCATCTTGAAAAGGTCCAGAAGGAGCTGGAACAGAAATTTGATGATGAACCTGAAGGGATTATTGCGGACCAGAGATACAGCTTTATCGAAAAAAATCTTCAAAATGTTTATAAGAAGAAAAAAGGTTTCCATTTGACGATCAGCGATAAGATTGACCGGATTGTAACCAATCGTTTCCTGGCGATTCCGATATTTATGGCAGTAATGGCAGTTGTCTATTATTTGTCCTTGAATCTGGTTGGAACGCCAGCTACAGATTTTGTCAACGATGTGATCGTTGGTGAATGGCTGCAAGGTGGGATGACTTCCTTTTTTGAATCGGTTCATGCCAGCGAACCTGTCATTTCATTAGTTGTTGATGGAATTATTGGAGGATTAGGAGCTCCATTTGGATTCCTGCCGCAAATGGTAATGATGTTTTTATGTCTTTCGTTTCTCGAAGACTGTGGTTATATGAGCCGCATTGCTTTTATCATGGATCGAATCTTTCGAAAGCTTGGACTTTCCGGAAAATCTTTTATCTCGTTTATGATCTCTACTGGCTGCGGAATTCCCGGAATTATGGCTGCCCGTACCATTGAAAATGAAAAAGAGCGCCGTATGACGATGATCGTTACCACCTCCATGCCCTGCTCAGCTAAGTTGCCTATTATCGCAATGATTGCTGGGGCGATTTCAGGAGTGAGTGCTTCATGGCAGATTGCCTGGGCCACGTATATGTTTGGAATTGTTGCGATCATAATTTCCGCACTGGTATTAAGACATACTCGCTGGTTTGCAGGAGAAACCGCTCCTTTTATTATGGAGCTGCCGTCTTATCACTGGCCCAAAGTGATGAATGTTTTAAGACAGACCTGGGAAAGGTGTCTTCATTTCATTAAAAAGGCTGGAACGATTCTGTTTGCCTGCTGTGTAGTCACCTGGTTCTTATCCACCTATGGAATCACATCTCAGGGACTGCAGATGGTTGATATTCAGGATTCTTTACTCGCAAAAATCGGTAGTTCAATTGCATTCCTTTTTGCTCCTTTGGGATGGGGGAACTGGCAGGCCGCAGCCGCATCCCTTTCTGGATTTGTCGCCAAAGAGCAGATTGTATCTACTATGGGAGTGCTCGTCAACGTAGCAGATGATACAGGAGAAGTTCCTGAACTGTGGTCTGCCATTATGGTGATGTTTCCAAATTTTCTGGCAGCTTTTTCTTTCCTTGTGTTTAACCTGCTGGATGCTCCATGTCTGGCCGCAGTTTCTACTTTGTTTAAAGAGATGAATTCATCAAAGTGGTCCTGGATGGCTCTTGGATGGCAGATGTTCTTTGCATGGTCCATGGCTCTTATCGTTTATCAGCTTGGAAGTCTGCTATTCTATGGAACATTTGGAATCTGGACGATGATTGCTGTTGTGATTCTGATTATTTATATTGCTCGAATGGTTAAACCATATACGGATCGGAAAACTGCTTCTAAAAACCTCGTAGAAGCAGGAGCTTAAATAGATCAAACTCAAAATCCGTTTTTTGTTCTTTTACAGGAACTAAGAAATTTCATCTTTAAAAAATGGAGGTAAATTGAATGAATCTAACGGATATAGTAATCCTGACCGGCGTTCTGATTTTGCTGGTTCTTGCTGTTCGCTCCATTCAACAACGTAAAACCTGCTGTTCATGCGGCACATGCAATGGATCCTGTTCTGGTCAAAACGGTTTTAAATCTTTTAAACGCAAAAAAAATAACCCATCTGATTCAGAAGGAAATTGCTGCTGCCGTTGATTGCGTTTTACGCAAAATAGCAGCTAAGTATCAATTTGATGACAATACAAAAAGTCCCTGGCATTCTGTTCATTCAGAATTCAGGGACTTTTTGTGCTGGTTCAGAGCTGTTTATAAGAGAATTTTCAATTGGAAAATTTTATAACTTGACTAAGAGGAAAGCTTTGTCTTTTTAAGACCAGCCAGGTAATTGATGAAGGCTAAGGCAATTAAAGCAGCGTAACCCAACCAGGACATCCAGTCTGCAACTTGACCGAAAAAGAAGAAGCCCAAGATTGCCGAAAATATAATTTGCGTATAGTCACAGATTGAAATCTGAGAGGCTGGAGCAAAGCTGTAAGCGTAAGTAACAGAATATTGCCCAAATGTAGCCATGATTCCAGCCATGATCAGACATACAAGCTGAGTCAGTGTTGGCATTTTGAAATCGAGCATGGTCAGCGGAATAAAAGCCAGCAGGGAAAAGGCAGAAAAGAAGAAGATGATTTTCGATTTATCAACTCCCTGCAAGGTCAGTTTTCGAACATAGACATAGGCTGTTCCAGCTCCGATCGCCCCGACAACCTGAACCAGACTTGCACCCAGATCAGCATTTGAAAAGCTTGGTTTGATGATCAGTAGGGAACAGGAAAAAGCCAGGATGACTAATATCACCTGAAGCCGGGTTGGCTTTTCCTTAAGTAAAAAGACACTGACCACAATGGTGATAAAGGGAACCAGCTTCTGAATCGCTGAAGCATCCGCTAATAAAAGATGATCCACCGCATAGAAGTTGCAGAGAATTCCTAAGGTACCAAAAGCGGAACGAAGAATCAGATTGAGCCAGGCTGCTTTAGGATAATGAAGATTCTGATGGTTTTTCATCAGAACAAATCCGGCAGCCATCACCGCAATCAGATTTCGAAACAGGCTTTTTTCCGGTGAAGGAAGATCCCCGGCGAGTCTTACAAAAACGTTCATCAGTGCAAAGGAAAGAGCGCTCAGTACAATACACAGCATTCCTTTTTGTCGATTCGTCATATTTTAAATCCTTTCGTATAAAAAGAGTTTTTGTTTGTCTGAATTTTCTTCATTGATCAAAAGTGCAGTTGATTCTGGATAAGATATCCTCATATAGATCAGACAGAATCTGTTTTCTGGATCATTTTTTCAGACCTGTGATATCTTCCAAAAACAGAAACTGATTCGATTCCTGAACGGGTTTCTGATGGATTCAGGATGACTTTTATGGAGGTTTTATGAAACGTGCACGCATTCTAACCGGTTTGCTTTGTCTGAGTCTGATCGGCTAAGGCTGCATGGTTCAGGATAAAGATTCGATTGAAGAAGAAACGCAGCAACAAATCAATGATAAACAAAGTGAAGGCCAGATACCAATAAAAGACGGCGCCATATTTCATGCTTTTTCCTGGGACTTCAATACGATTCGGCAGTCTTTACCCATGATTGCAACCGGTGGATTTCGTTCCATTCAGACTTCTCCCATTAATAAAGTTTTTGATGGGGAAGATGGGGGAATGGATCTTTATGGAGATGGAAAATGGTATTACCATTATCAGCCGGTCGATTGGAAGATCGGAAATTATCAGTTAGGAGCTCTCGAAGAATTTCAAAAGCTCTGTGATGAGGCCAACCAGTATGGAATTTCGATTATTGTCGATGTGGCGCAAAACCATACAACCATGAAACAGATGCCGTTTCAGAAAATCTGATTGCAGCGGCTGGTGATTCGCTCGACAGTCTTTATCATCAGAATTCGGCTTATGACATGAATAATTTTTCTGATCGTCTTCAATTGACGACCTATAAAATGGGTGGACTGCCGGATGTGAATACTGAAAATTCCGGCTTTCAGGAGTACTTTTTTAATTTTCTGAAAGATGCGATTGATGCAGGAGCGGATGGATTTCGATTTGATACCGCTAAACACATCGCTTTAGAAGATGATCCAGTGGAATCAAAAGAGATGGAAAATAATTTCTGGACAAACACGATGAATTTTCTTAAGGACAGAAATATTCAATTTCCTATGACGAAGTTTTGCAGGGCGGCAAGGATCGACTGGTCGATTATATCGATGCCATCGGAGCCACAACCGCAAGCAATTATGGCGAAAAGATCCGCTACGCAATTTTGCTGAAGAATCTAAATCCGGGATCTTTATCGGACTACGCGATATCGAATGCGGATCCAAATGTCGTTACATGGGTAATCTGCTGTAGCAGGATGAATCCATGGAAGCAACCGCATTTTCTATCAGTTCCATTAATTCAATGGTTTCTTCTGGTTTAACCACTGGAGGTTTACTATTCACTAATGTTTCGTAAAGCGCTTCATAGAATCTGGCGTAGTTTCCAGGAACAGTTTCGATCTTCTCTTCTACAGTTTCACCTTTGTCGTTGAGTGTATAAAGCGTTCCATAGTCTTCCGGCTTGTCTAATCCAAAATCTGGATGACCTTTTGGCAGATAGAAGCGTTTAATATCCTTTTCCTGCTGATCTTCCTTCTCTTTAATGGAGGTTCCGTTCTTTCCATAAACTCTTAAACTGTCTCTGAGCTTGTTCATAAAATAGCTTGAACGAATGGCTACTTTCAGATTTCTTGAAGGATAGTACATATCGACATCAAAATAATCGTTCATTCTCCCTTCGCCCATTAACTGGTGCAGATCACAGTGAATCTTTTCCGGTTTGTCAAAATAGCCGATGATCTGATCGATGCTGTGGCAATGAGCATATAAGAAGGAAGTAGTACGAGAGAATTTTTCAATATTTTCTGGTACTTCCGGGCGGTAGTAATCGTAGTTGGATTCGATTTCAAAAACTTCACCGAGTTTTCCGCTTTCGGTCATTTTGACGGCTGTCAGAAAGTCGCTGTCGAAGCGGCGATTCTGACAGGCTTCAAGACGCAGATCTTTTTCTTCGGCTAGTTTAAAAAGTTGAATCGCTTCAGCCGTGGTTTCAGTAAAGGGTTTTTCAACCAGACAATTCTTGCCAGCTTCAAGAACTTTCTTTGCATATTCATAATGGGAACTCAGAGGAGTGCTGATGACGATCAGTTTAATCTCCGGATCATTAAGGAAGTCATTTAAATCGTAGATATAAGAAACTCCTTCGATTCTCTCCCAGCTTGAACGTCCGAGATGGCGTTCATAGATTTTTTTTGATTTCAAATTTATCTTGAAGGCACAATACATAAGGAATATGGTAGCGGTTGGCGCTTTTTCCATTTCCAATAAAGTCAATACCTATTTTTCGGTTCATAGATTTTCCGCTGCTTTCTGATTTTCATTTTATACGGATTAACTTTGTTTCGAGACAGAAAGTGCTTTGTAATGTATAAAGTTCGATTTTACTCATGCTAATAAATATATTAATATTAAAATTAAAACAACAAATAAACAATATTACTTTGGGGGGATTATGAAAAAATTGATGTGGGTTTCGTGCGTCTTTGCAATGATTCTTTGTGGATGCTCAGCTCATCAGACAGATCAGATTGAACCTTATTCTGTTCTGCTTGGAAGCACACCTGATCATAATCAGGAAGAACCAAATGGAAAACTGCTTTATGACTTATTAAGACAGGCCAGTGCCAGTACGGTGAATACCTATCAGGAAACCGGCTTCGTGGTTGATCGCTACTCTGGAGCTAACCATCTGAAAACTTTAGTTTTTGAACAGGATGGATGGACGTATTGCATAGACGAGCGCTTTAACTATCTCGATAGTATTCCGACTGTGATTACGATTAAGCGCTTTAAGGACAATGAGCAGGAACTGATTTCCTTGAATATGAATGAAGATGGCTCGTATCAAACAGCAGAATTTGTAACTCGTAAACCAGAAGTTGATGGAGATAAGATGGTAGTGATGGAGCAGCCGATTCTGGAAGCCGTTGGAGATGATGGCTTTGCAATGATTGAAAAATTCCCTGACTATTTTATAGTCTGGAAAGAAACAGATGAACAGATCGAAGATCCTTTAACAATTATTCTGTGGACAATAACCGATCGGCAAGAGCTCAAAGAACGGCTTTCATCTTCCGAATTTAAAAAGACAGGAATGATCTTTTCACAAGGCTTGCCGTTACGTATTGAATGCAATTCAGAGGGAACGATTATTCGCTGGTCTACCGTCTCTGGTGATGACAAAAAAGGTGAAATCTATCCTTCAGGCAATCTGGATAAAGGTTTTTATGCAGACCTGATGGATCAGCATCCATCAGAAAATGAAATCATAAGTGTACCGGAAAATGCCTTTTTGGATTAGATAATAAAGATTGGAAACAAAAGTTAGAAATACCCAGACAAAGCATGTAGATCTGAAAAATACAGATTACGGATTAAATCGGATACAAAATCAAAGCCGGACAGTTTGCCCGGCTTTTTGAATGAAAATATGGTTTCTTAACCAAGAACTTTTACAGCATATGAACAGATTGGAACAACTTCAATACCTGACTCTGCTGCATTCTTAGCGATCATAAGAACAAGCTTTCTGGCAATGCCCTGGCCGCCAAATTCAGGATTGACTTCTGTATGAGTAATCAGCCATTTTCCATCCTGGTTAACGTATTCGCAGATGCCAATCAGTTCATTATCTGCATAGGCAGCTGAACGGTTCATCTCTGGTTCGAATCGATATTCAATCATCATGGATTCCTTTCATTCTATTGGATCTTTTTTCTGATCGTCTTGTTTAAAGTATATAAGGAATCGAATTCAAGGAGTAAAGCAAATACTTCAGTCGAATTTATACTTCAGATTTCCGTAAATGTAAATGATAAAAAGCCATCGATTTGATGGCTTTAAAGGTTGGTGATCTGATTTTGAAAGTTGAGCTTCTGTTGTTAATTGTTCATGGATTTATCGAACTTTTCTGTCCATAGCTTCAGGTAAGCAAGAGAGTTCTCCAGATTTTTTGAATTTTGGATCAAGCCAAGATAAATATCACCACTCAGGTCTAAATTCTCAAGAAGTGGGGTGCTTGAAATGTTAACTGCCATTGGATACTCAATGAATTCATAATTGGCAGGATCAATCTGATTCTCAAGCTCACCTGATAGCAGATCGGGTGAATTGAGATTGGTGATTTCCCGATTTTCTGCTAGCAGATCAGCTAATGATTCATATAGTTCAGAATCCTGGTTTAAAAGAAATTCCTCAAGATTCATTAAAAATCCGCCAGCTGAAAGAATATCAAAGGCCTGTTTGTTCATCAGTATGGCATCGAGTTCCTGCTTTTCGATTAAAGCGGAGAGTTTGATTCGAGAAGACCAGGCATATTCTGCCTGGGTATCTTTTGGATCATCTGTCAGATAGATGCCTTCTAAAATTCGAATCTGATAATCATCAGGATTCAGCTGCAGCTGTTCAAGAAATGCTTCATCTGACGTATTCAGAAGTTCTGATATAGAAGCTACGTTAGCTAAAGCCACCGTATAAGCTGTCTTTTTAGAGCTCATGTTCTTTGCACAAATTGAACCGCTCATGAACAGAACAAAGACGGATACAAGAATTGGAAGTTTGTAATAGTCCCATATATACTGCGGCTTTTTAGAAAAACTCAGCTGTTTGAAGGTTTCTTTATTGTTTCTGTTCATTTATTTTCTCTGTTGATTTTCTGTACTGACTGAATGCAAGATCACCAGTTTTGATGGCTTCAAATACATTCCTTAACAGATAGCAGGACATGAATGAAGCAAACCCAAAGCCAAATACAATCGCTGGAGTGAAAAGAAATACAGTGATGTAGAGCATCAGAGCATGAATCGCCAGCACAAGCAGAGTGCAAAGCAGGTAGCGCAAGGATACGACAATCGAATTTTTAAATGTCTGCAGCAGACTGTTTTCAAAATATGCCATCAAAGGAAACAGATAGACCATGACAAACAGCCATAATGCAGCGGTAACGATCAGAAATGAGGAAATCATCGTCCAGAAGATGCTTTCTGGCTGTAAATGATAAGTGACATATCCATCTAAGACCAGAATAACCAAGACAGTAAGCATGATCAGCCAGGCCTGTGTACTCTGTTTGAAGTTGCTTTTAAAAGCGGCAAAGAACATTTTGGTGATATTTGATTCTTCGTCTCGGCTCATCTTCAGCAGGACGGTAAATAAGGCGGTGGTTGAAGCACCGATTGTAAAAATCGGCAGTGAACAGAAAAACCAGAGAATATTCAGATAAGCACTCTCAACTGCTTTTTCAATCCAGGCAAATACAGGGTTTTCTAAATTAAATAGGGCGTTCATAATCATTCTCCTCTCGATGAAATTGGATTTTTTTTCGAATTTGTTCCGATTCTTCTTTATGCAGAATCAGGATGCATATTTGATGTTTTCTTATTGGGGCTAATCAGTATCTGTAGATTCTCTCCAGACCGGGGTGGTTTCTGTATAAACCGTTCTGTAATTTAAGAATGGATTATCGATTCGGCTAAGAATCAGATCGGCTGCTGAAAATCCCATAATCTGTGTATGAATGTGTACGGAAGTCAGATTGGGAGAAATCAGTTTAGATTCTGGTGAATCATCAAATCCGGCAACCAGAACATCACCGGGAACACAATAACCTCGTGAATGCAAAACATTGATCAGATCGAAAGCGACAAAGTCATTTGCACAGATGAAAACTTCCGGCAGCTGATTCATTTTTTCAATCTGCTCAGATAGATAGACTCGATAATCTACGCCGCTGCGGCGGGATGGATCCGAATGGTGAGCGGTTAGGGAATATTGAAGATCAGCCGGATAACCTGCCAGTTCAAGGGTGTTTCTGAATGTCAGATAACGCTCCATAAAGGACTGGCAATGATGGATCTCTCCGACAAAGCCAAAGGTCTTTTTTCCCTTGTTGACCAGTGATTGAATAATAGCTCCAAGTCCAGTCTGATTTTCCATGTACAGGCGATCCGCATTTAAGGGTTTAGCAGGAGAAAGTACTGGTGTATCGACAAACAATATTGGAATGTTCTGATCGCATAACATATAGGCGTATTCAGGATCAAAGATTTCAAAACAGATAATTCCAGCCACCTGGTCTCGATTAAATTGGATGGGCAGGGTTTTATTCTTGATGTCTTCATCAGACAGAAGCTCCAGCTGCATCGTATAGCCGGCTTTTGCAATCTCGGACTTGAATTTATCAAGCAGGGGGGACGAAAAATGAGAATCGTTCAGAAAGCAGGAACTCAGAAGAATAATTTTCTTCTCCTGAAGTCCGGCTTTTTTTTCATGGGTTTCAGAAGTGCGAATGTTCGGACTTGAAGTTGTGATCCAGGAAAACTGACGGTATCCCATCTCTTTGGCTTTTTCGATGACTTTTTGTCTGGTAGCTTCGGATAGAATTCCAGAATTATTAATGGCTTTGGATACCGTATTTCTGGATACCCCCAAAGCATCAGCTATATCCTGGGTAGTAATGCGGTTTGGCACGAATAAATTCCTCCTTGAAGGTAACTGGATTTACAGCTCGGCTTTTACATTTGTAACATCTGAATTCATCCTATCGGTTTGAAATGGATTTGTCCAATGAAAATGTAAAAGCAAAGAACTTTGCTTATTTATTTGTAAAAGAAAAAGGGTAAAGTAGACAGATTTGGATAAATGTAAAAATTTTGACTGGTTCCGGATCATGCCTGCTGTATGTTTTTCAATCTCAATGCGATTATTTGAAGGAAACAAAGAAGAAATGAGATAAAAGATGTAAAAATTTAGAAGAAAATTATGTAAGCGATTGCGCTATGTGACAAACTTTGACATAATCCAATTAGACGAGACAAATGTAAAACAAATTACAAACGTAAAAGAGGAGGAAACCTGATTATGAATTCTGAGAATGAAATTTCTCAAATGACCCTGAGTCAAAAACCCGTCGGTAAGTTCAGTGAGACTATGGATTACTTCAAGAAACACTGGCAGCTGTATATCATCTTCCTGCTGCCCGCTTTACTGCTGACCATCATTTTCAAATACGTCCCAATGGGTGGTATTCTGATTGCTTTTGAAAACTATAACCCGATCAAAGGAATTCTCGGCAGTGAGTGGTTGGTCTGGAGTACTTCCAGCGCTTCTTATCTTCTCCCGACTTCATGCAGTATCTGATCAATACTCTGAAACTTTCTGTTTATGGATTACTGTGGAGCTTCCCAGTTCCGATTATTCTGGCTTTTTTATTGAATCAGATTCGATCATCCAAGATTAAACAGAAAATACAGCTGATTCTTTATATGCCAAACTTTGTCTCGGTAATCGTCTTATGCGGTATTGTCCGCTTGCTGCTTTCTGTCAATGGACCAGTCAATATGATGCTTCACACCAGCATCGACTTCATGGCTTTACCGGAGGCATTCCGTCCAATCTATATTATTTCAGGAATCTGGCAGGGCGCTGGCTGGGCATCAATTATGTATACTGCCGCATTATCCAACGCATCTCAGGAATTACGAGAAGCAGCAATTGTGGATGGAGCGAACATCTTTCAGCAGATTCGAGTTGTTGAATGGCCAGCTATCAAGGATATGGTCATCATTCAGTTCATCCTTCAGGCTGGAAACATTATGAGTGTTGGTTTTGAAAAAGCCCTGGCATTGCAGACAAGCCTGAACCTGCCAGCTTCTGAAATTATTTCGACCTATGTTTATCAGCAAGGTCTTCTGAATGGAAACTACAGTTTCTCAACAGCGGTTGGACTATTCAATACGGTAATCAACGTCATTTTACTGGTTTTAGTCAATATGATTGTTAAGAAAATGAACGAAGGAAAGGGGCTCTAATCATGGAAGCAAATTTAAGACAAAGAAAAAGTAAATCCTGGTTTTCCAGACAGAGACCAGAAGATAAGGCATTTTTGATCTTTGCCTATGTGCTTTTATTCCTGTTTGTCATTGCAATCATTATCCCAATGGCTTATATCGTGATCGCTTCCTTCATTGATCCGATCACCCTTCAGAATCATGGAATTAGTTTTGATTTTTCAAAATGGACTCTAACAGCTTATGAACGGGTAATGTCCAACGCCCAGATCTGGGTTGGCTTTAAGAATGCGGTGATCTATTCCATCGTCTTTACGGTCATCTCCGTTTTTGTCACTCTACTGGCTGCTTATCCAATGTCCAGAAAAGATTTCAAAGGCCGAGGCTTCTTCAATGTTTTGTTTTTAATCACCATGTTTTTTGGTGGAGGACTCATTCCAACGTATCTGGTTGTCAGCAACTTAGGTCTGCTCGATACGATGTGGGCTGTGGTATTGCCTGGTGCATTCAGTGTCTGGAATATGATCATTGCCAGAACGTATTATCAGGGGATTCCAGATGAATTAAGAGAAGCGGCTGAAGTGGATGGAGCCGATGAAGTGACTTATTTTTTCAAAGTCTTGATGCCTGTATGTATTCCAGTGATTGCTGTACTGGCCTTATGGCAGTTTGTAGCCATGTGGAACAGCTATTTTGATGCTTTGATTTATATTGATGATGCAGCCAAGCAGCCTTTGCAGCTTGTGCTTCGTTCAATTCTGATTCAGAACCAGCCAGAAGCCGGAATGGTATCAGATATCCAGTCCACAGCGGCCAGAGCCCAGCTTGCAGAGCTTCTGAAATATGCAACTATTGTTATTTCGAGTCTGCCGCTGCTTGTCATGTATCCATTCTTCCAGAAATATTTTGACGCCGGAATTATGGCTGGTTCAATCAAAGGTTAATTCCTGGCTGATTGAGTTTACGAATAGAGAAAAGAGAAAGAAAATGAAAATCAATTATAAAAAGAGTCTGCTGCCTTTGCTAGCATTGTGTCTGGGTCTATCAATAACAGGATGTGCCAATACAGCAGCCGTATTTCGAGATGGTTCATTTCAGGAAGTTGATCTTTCAGAATTGAGCTTTCCTTTAAAAGAGGAAAAAAGCATTCAGGGAATGATCAGTTTTCCACCCAGTACAGAATCTGATCCGAATAAGAAGACAATATTTAAACGCCTTGAAGAAGATACCAATGTCCATGTCAACTGGAGAGCCATTCAGAGTGACCAGTGGCCGGATAAAATTCAGTTAGCAATGTCCAATCCGGCAAAAATGTCTGACTTTGTGTTTTCTGCCGGTTTCTCGGATAATGATTTGCTTCGATATGCAGATCAGGGAGTTATTATTCCGCTTGAAGACTATATTGATGCCTATATGCCAAATCTGAAAGCGGTTTTCGAGAAATATCCCGAATATAAAGCCATGAGTACGGATCCGGATGGCCATATCTGGGCTCTTCCCTGGATTGAACAGCTGGGCTCCAACAAAACCGCAATTCAGACGATTAGCGGAATGAGCTTTATCAATAAAAAATGGCTGGATTTTCTGGGTCTTGAAATTCCGGAAACAGTCGAAGAGTTTGAACAGGTCCTGATTGCATTTAAGGATAACGCAGATAAACTCCAGAAGGAATTTAATATTGAAGGATCCATTATTCCAATGTCTGCGATTATTAATGATGGTGATCAGGATCCAGCCATTCTGACCAATGGTTTTGGAGAAGGGTATGGAGATAACGATCACAAAAGACACATTGCAGTAACTGATGATAAACAGGTAATCAGTACAGCAGTACAGCCCGGATTTCGTGAAGGAATTGAATGGCTGCATAAACTGTATGAACAGGGTCTGATTGATAATGAAGCATTTACCCAGGAATGGGCCAACTATGTCGCCAAAGGGAAATCAGGACGATACGGAGTCTGCTTCTCGTGGGATGTAGCAAATATTGATAATCTGCAGGATTGGGTTCCACTGCCTCCTTTAAAAGCAGATAAGCAGGTTGTGACTCCGCAAAATGGTTCATATACTTCTGGATATGACCGCGGACGAACTGTCATTACCGCAAAGGCACAAAACCCGGCTTTGGTTGCAGCATGGTTAGATCAGATGTATGCGCCGCTGCAGTCTCCTCAGAATAACTGGGGAACATATGGAGAAGATGATAACTTTGATATCTTCGAAATGGGCGTCAATGAACAGGGTGAACCAATGCTTCAACATGCAGATTTAGGAGATGAATCTCCAGTTGAAGTTCGGGAAAAAGAGTCGGTCGGAGGACCACTGGCTATTCTGGATGACTATTATGGGGAATATGTAACAACTCCAGGAGACGCTCAATATCGTCTGGACTGGATCGAAGACTATTACACGCCTTATATGAAAGCAAAATATGTCTATCCGAATGTCTTCATGTCCCAGGAGGATTCTGAAAGACTGGCTATTTTACAGACAGATATTGAAAAGTATACCAACATGAAACGATCAGAATGGATCCGTGATGGTTTAACTGATAAGGACTGGGAAGAATATCTCAAAAAACTTAATGACTACGGTCTTGAAGAATATCTGGCTATTTTCCAGAAAAACCTGGACAGCTTTTATGATGAAGAAAAAGTCATTGAAGCTGAAGATGCTCTTGAAGAAGGAAAGAGCGATCATTCTGAAAAAGGCAGTAACAAAGAATCAGAAAATAATTCTTAGAAAGAACAGAAATAAAGTATGTATGATAACGATATGAATCAAAAGAAAAGAGAGCATGTAGATATTCAGACGGATGAAGTTTCTGATTTTCTCAGAGGCTGTCGTGAATACGAACAGAAGCATGGTGGGGCAATTCCTCCTTTTGCCCGCCCGGCTTTTCATCTGAGTCCCTATATTGGATGGATGAATGATCCGAATGGATTTTCCTATTATAACAATCAGTTTCATCTGTTTTACCAGTACAATCCATATGGAACAGTCTGGGATTCGATGCACTGGGGCCATGCCGTATCTGACGATCTGCTGAGCTGGAAGCACCTTCCAGCTGCGCTTGCTCCGGACCAGGAATATGATGCAAGCGGCTGCTTTTCTGGCAGTGCTGAAACACTTGATGATGGCAGACAGATTCTGATGTATACAAGCGTTGGAAAGATTAAGGATGCAGAGGGGAATCTTGTCGAAAGACAGACTCAGTCAATTGCGTTTGGCGACGGATTGAACTATCAGAAATATGAAAACAACCCCGTTCTGAACGCTTCTGACTTACCCGAAGGCGGCAGTCCGGTTGACTTTCGGGACCCAAAAATCTTCAGGGATACGGATGGTCATTATAAGGCGGTAATCGCTAATCGTGCGGCTGACGGAAGCGGGCAGATTCTACTGTTCAGCTCACCAGATGCTCTCGATTGGAAGTTTGAAAGTGTTTTGCTGAAAAATAACCGCAGACATGGACTGATGTGGGAATGTCCGGATCTGTTTTGCCTGGATGGAAAAGATGTTCTGATTATGAGCCCACAGGATATGTATCCATCCGGTCTGGAATATGCGTCCGGAAATGGAACTATGGCAGTCATCGGAAAAATTGATCCGGAAGATCAGACATTTCATGAACAGAATAATCATTCAATTGATTATGGAATTGATTTTTATGCTCCTCAGACCCTCCTGACTCCAGATGGACGAAGAATCATGACGGCCTGGATGCAAAACTGGGATACGGTTGGGCATCGGAAGAATACGATGGGCTGGTTCTCGCAGATGACTGTTCCTCGGGAATTATCGATTCAAAATGGCAGGCTGATCCAGAATCCGGTGCGTGAAATTGAGCAGTACCGTCATGATCCAGTGGAATATAAAGGAGTTCTGCTTGATCATGAAAAAATCGTTCTTGATGGAATTCAGGGCAGAATCGCAGATATAGAGCTGGTGATACATCCGGATCAGAGCGAAGATTCCTATCGGAAGTTTAAGATGTATTTTGCACAAGATCATCGCTTCTATACTGAAATTGTATTTGACAGAGAAAATCAGACCGTGATGGTTAATCGTCAGAATTCAGGAACGAGAAGATCGTATGTTCATCAGCGTACGATGAAAGTTCATGCACAAGATGGAGTGCTGAAACTGAGAATTTTACTGGATCGTTTCAGTGCTGAAGTATTTGTTAATGATGGACAGCAGGCTATGAGTACTGTGATCTATACCGATCAGGATAAAGAAGGAATTTCTTTTGAATGTGATGGCCGCTGCCTGGTAGATGTCGTCAAATACGATCTGAGTTAACTTAAGTTTTAGATCAATTGAAAAACACAAAAAAAGCGCTGCACCCGGATGTTGTCAGGCGGGCTGCGGCGCTTTTCGTATTTTTTAAAAAATCAGAAAACTAAAAGTGACTTCCCGGTTTCGAGAAGTCATTTTGTCATTTAGTTATGGCGTTAGATTACAGGCAGCTGGCATCTGTTACAGGTGCATGACACGCTCTTTGATTTCCTGAGTGCGGCCCTGGTTCCAGAACTGAGTTCCGATGTATCCGCAGGTACGGCGGGCTACGTTCATCTTATCCTGATCGGTATTGCCGCAATGAGGGCACTGCCAGATCAGCTTGTGATTTTCATCTTCAACGATCTGAATCTCGCCTTCATAGCCGCATTCCTGACAGTAGTCGGATTTGGTGTTGAGTTCGGCATACATAATGTTGTCATAAATATGCTGAAGCAAAGCCATAACGGCTGGCAGGTTGTTTTGCATGTCAGGAACTTCTACATAAGAAATGGCTCCACCTGGAGAGAGTTTCTGAAACTGTGATTCCAGAGTCAGTTTCGAGAACGCATCGATTGGTTCTGTGACATGAATATGGTACGAGTTGGTGATGTAATTGCGGTCAGTAACATGCTCAATGATTCCAAAACGATCCTGCAGTTTCTTAGCGAATTTATAGGTCGTGGATTCCATCGGCGTTCCATATAAGGAGAAGTCGATGTTGGTCTGAGCGCGCCACTTGGCACAGGCTGCATTGAGGTATTCCATAATCCGTTTTCCAAAAGCGTTGCCTTCTGGATGAGTATGGGATTCACCAGTCATGTAGTAAACTGCTTCACAAAGGCCAGCATAGCCCAGGGAAATTGTAGAATATCCGCCATAAAGCAGCTTGTCGATTGGTTCTCCCTTTTCAAGACGGGCTAAGGCACCGTTTTGCCAGAGAATCGGAGCGACATCGCTTGGTGTATGAAGCAGTCTGTTGTGACGATACATTAATGCGCGATAGCACAGATCGAGACGCTCGTCCATAATCCGCCAGAATTCTTTTTCGTCCTGTTTAGAAGAGCAGGCCACATCAACGAGGTTTAATGTGACAACGCCCTGATTGAAACGGCCGTAATACTGAGGTTTGCCTTCTTGGTTGACAAAAGGTGTTAAGAAGGAACGGCATCCCATGCAGGGATAGCAATGGCCTTCACCGTTCTTATCGACTTTAAGACCCAGCATCATCTTTTCGGAGATGTAGTCAGGAACCATTCGCTTTGCGGTACACTCTGCAGCCAGTTTTGTCAGATAGTAGTATTCGCTGCCTTCATGGATGTTGTTTTCCTCAAGAACATAAATCAGTTTTGGGAAAGCTGGAGTGATATAGACTCCGTCTTCATTTTTGACCCCGAGAATTCTCTGTTTGAGAACCGCTTCAATAATGGAAGCCAGGTCTTTACGGGTCTGTGGGTCTTCTACTTCATTCAGGTACATGAAGACCGTAATGAATGGAGCCTGACCATTGGTTGTCATCAGAGTGATGACCTGATACTGAATGATCTGAACACCGCGTTCGATTTCTTTTTGTACCCTCATTTCAGCGATTTCATTGACAGTCGTTTCATCGGCCGGAAGATTGAGGCTTTCAAGTTCTTCACGAACTTCAACCCGCGCTTTTTCTCTGGAGACCTGTACAAATGGAGCCAGATGAGAAAGGGTGATCGACTGCCCGCCATATTGAGAGCTTGCTACCTGAGCAATAATCTGAGTTGCAATATTGCAGGCGGTCGAAAAACTATGAGGTCTTTCGATCATGGTTTCAGAAATGACTGTTCCATTCTGGAGCATGTCTTCGAGGTTGACCAGACAGCAGTTATGCATGTGCTGGGCAAAATAGTCTGAATCATGGAAATGAATGATGCCGTTGTCGTGAGCTTCCATAATGTCATGCGGAAGTAAAAAACGCCGGGTAATATCTTTGGAAACTTCACCAGCCATGTAGTCGCGCTGAACGGAATTGACAAGAGGATTCTTATTGGAATTTTCCTGTTTTACTTCTTCGTTGTTTCTTTCAAGCAGGGACATGATCTGTTTGTCAGTTGAGTTTGCCTTACGGACCAGGGCTCTTTCATAACGGTAAGTAATATAGTTTTTTGCGACAGCATAGAATCCTGAGGACATCAGATCGGCTTCGACGATATCCTGAATTTCTTCTACGTTTGGGGCGCGGTTCATCTTTTCACACTCGAGGGCAACGGATTCAGCCACTGCAAGAATCTGCTGTTCGGTCAGCTGATTGTGGGTTGTTGCCGCATTGGCCTTACGGATTGCGTTTTCGATTTTAGAAACATTGAAGATGACTTCTTCACCGCTTCGTTTGATGACTTTCATTTCTCCTCCTTCTATTTTTTATATTCATGTGGTTCTGAATTTTTGTTATTGGTTCTGTGGTATTTCCTGATTCTTATCTTTTGAATCTTAGTGTTTTATTTCATGCCATCCGGCTGGGGTTTAAGCAGGGTTTCAGCCGGCAAAAGGCATTGCCTATACTGTAACTGGTATTTTGGGTAAAAAACAGCCTTGTAATTTCGCCATGATAAAGCTTCCTAAGTATAAGCGCAACCACCAGAAGACTACCGATTGATGCCTGAAAGGAAAAAATGACTCTCAAAAAAGCGGATCAGGCAACAAAAAGAGCAAAAAACAACAGAAAAATATCGTTTGTTAACGAAGGAAAGGAAAAGCCGGTTTGCTTCTTTTTTCTGTCTGATTCGCAAAAAAGCACGTCAGAAACCGCCGCAGAAAATTAAATGTAAAAAAAAACAGCCGGAATTTCTTCCGGCTTTTATCCTGATTCACTATGCATTGCTTACAGACTTCTTTCTTTTAAGGCAAATTCGAATGCGTCAGACAAAATCCGGATGAATCCACTTTGCTTCTGGTTGTCAGATTCTGTTTCTGAATTTCCTGTTTTGCTTTTCGATTGTTTGATGGCGCTAAAGCTCTGTTTTTGAATAGATGGCTTTACCGATAATCTGAACTGGAGTTGTTACGATTTCTTCATGAGTGAAGATCTTTGGTTCAACATCCGGGTTGGCAGCCATTAAAACCCAGCAGTTTGGTTTCTTGATCAGTGTCTTGACCGTCACTTCGTCATGGTTGATCAGAAATACGCCGATGGATCCGCTTGGAATGTCCGTGCAGGATTTAACAAAGAGAAGGTCGCCATCGTGGATGTTGGCATCCTTCATCGAGTTGCCGGTTACGCGAAGGAAGTAGTCTCCCTTGTGAAAATCGGACTCAGAAACCGTTTCGTATCCCTCCATGTTTTCTTCTGCAAACAGACCATAGCCTGCTTTAACGGTTCCAAGGATCGGCTTTTCATAAGCCAGTCCGTTCACACGGGTCATATCTTCAAGGTCAATGTTGAGCATCTGAGAGATTTTCTCAAGAGTCTCTGGATGAACCTTCTTCGATTTACCGGTGCACCACCGTGAAACGGTGGATTTGGTCACGCCGCAGTAGTCTGCAATGTAGTCATTGTTGACGTTGTTCTGCCGCTTGAACTGAGTAAGTACTTCTGCTATATTCATAATTCTATTTTATATTTTTATGCGTAATCATCAAGACGGATTGCATGAAAAGTTCGTTAAACCAAGGTTTGTGGTTAAATAACGCAATAATGTTGCAATTAAAGATATCTGATATTACCATTTATGCATGAATAGAATAATAGTCCACGGCGATATCAACCACTGTTACGCACAGATCGAAGAGATGCGAAATCCAAAACTTCGAAACGTCCCCATGGCGGTTGGCGGAAGCGAAGAAAAGAGGCATGGAATCATTCTGGCTAAAAACGATCTCGCAAAAGCGGCAGGAGTAAAGACAGGAGAATCATTACGGGATGCCAAGCGCAAATGTCCGGAAATTGTAATCATTCATCCGGATTATGACAGTTATATGTTCTATACAGAGAAGATCAAGGATATTTATCGGAAATATACCGATCGGGTAGAATCCTTTGGCCTTGATGAAGCCTGGATGGATCTGACGCATTCACAGCTTTTATTTGGAGATGGCATCGAACTGGCTAAAAAGATTCAGGATGAGGTGTATCAGACGTATGGAATTACAGTATCCATGGGCATTTCCTATAACAAAATTTACGCAAAACTGGCCAGCGATATTTTTAAGCATAAGGGTTTTGCCCTGATTACTGAAGAAGAAAGGGAAGAGAAGGTTTTTCCATTGGATGCATCAGACTTATTAATGGTCGGATCGAGAACGGCGGCCAAACTAAAGCAGATGGGCATCTTTACGATTGGACAGATTGCCATGGCGGATGTCAATGTGCTCAAGCGGCGTTTTGGTGTGATGGGGATTCTTTTGTGGCAGTATGCCAATGGCTATGACGATTCACAGGTTCATGAAGTGGGCTACCAGAGACCGGTCAAGTCGATCGGAAATTCCAAGACAGTCGTCAAGGATATTGTTTCCATGAGTCAGCTTGAAGAGGTATTTCGAGTCCTGTGTGAATCCTGCGCGATTCGGCTTCGCAATGAAAAAGCGAAGGGAAGAGTCATCAGCATCTGGCTTAGAGGAACCAATTTAAAAGGCAGCGGATGTCAGATGAAGCTTTCTCAGCCAACCGATCTTGCCAGAGATATTCATGCTGCAGCGATGAGTCTGGTGTACCGAATGGGGCTTGAAGAAATTTCGCTGCGCTCAGTCGGAGTCAATGTGAGCGGGCTTTGTTATTCCTTGAAATCGGAGCAGCTTGATCTGTTCCATTCAACGGATGATTTACAGAAACAGCGTTCTCTTGAAAATGTGCTTTATGAAATTCGTAAGCAGTATGGATATCAGAGCTGCCGGATTGCCAGTTCACAGGTGGATGCTGAAATTACGGATTTTGATCCTCTTGAAATACTTCATCAGATTCATCCGGTGGCTGCTCTTGAAGGACCCATTCGAACCAGGTAGATGTCTGCACGAGTTCTGAGCAATCCCGGATTGCAAAAAAGGACAGAAAGGACATTACATTAAGGAAAGGACAAATGGAAAGGACACAAAGGGGGAAGACTACTGGTGAAGGTGTTTAAATACTATGTCGATGTGGCTACGATGATCTTCAGGGATGGGCAGATCGAACCGCTTTGGGTCGTCTGGTGTGATCGAAGATTTCGTGTGGATAAGGTCATATCTGTCAGGGAAACCTATTCAAAAGCCGGGGGCTGTGGAATCTGCTATCGATGCCGCTTCGGGCAAAGTGAGCGAAGTCTTTTCTGGGAAAGAAACCGCTGGTTTCTTGAATCGGAAATGTATTTTCCCGAACAGCTTGAATGATTTGATCCTGCTCCATAAACAGAAAAAGCAAACAGAAAAAGCCCGAAAAAAAGAGCAAACAAACAAAAAGGAAAAGGTTTTCGTCATCACTGCGAAAACCTTTTTTGGCTTTCTTTCTGAAGAGGTGAAGTTCTGAAAACATTTCCTGTGCCTGTAATGCAGGCAATACGGCAATAGGCCGGGAATAGGAGGACGAAACTAACGCGGGATGATTCGCAGCGAAAGCTCATCTTTTCTTTCTTCTTTAAGGGCCTGTTCAGGCTGCCCGTTTAAAAAGAAAGAGACATTTTCCAGATCGGAGCGCACTAAAACATGCAGGGTGTCTAAAGCAATCTGGCATCTTGCACAAGCGGGGTCCTTTGAGTGCTCAAGCAAATAGTCTCCAAGAATTTCCGAAACCAGGACCGTGCGTAAAATGAAGTCATCCGAAGACAGAGAGAATTTCTTTTTAGCGGCCTGACGAAGGGGATAGAAGATATCCTTATTTATATTTTTCAAAGCGGCAGGGTCATCAAGAGCATTTAAAAGCCGCTCGGTCTCTTTGGTCTTCATGTGATTTTTAAGATCATTGATGCTAGCTTTTTGCAGCGCCATGCTGAGCATGTCCGTTAAGAGCGTCAGAGCGCTTTGCCTGCTGATTGAACCGGAGGCAAGCAGGCGGCTGTTTTGCTGCAGAAAGTTTTTCATCCATTCAGAAGACGCAATCAGATTCTCGACTTTAAGCTGTTTTGTATTCCACCAGACATGCTGAAGGTGAAGCTTCTGATGGTAGTCTGCCAATGACAGGTTCAGAATCTTTAAAACAGATGCCTCCAGTGTGCTGGAAGCAGATAATACAGGCGAAGCAAGCAGCGCAAACATCAAAGTGCGCAGCGCCTTATCGGGATGATCTTTTTTGGATTCAATAAGTTTCAGGATCGTCTGTTCTTTCATATGGACCTTATTCTCTTAATTCTCTTCGTTGTTCTCTTCATTCTTTTAGCTTATGTTTTCATATATTATGAACGAATCCTGCAGGTTTCAAGATCCGTTCGGACTTTGTGAAAGGCTTTTTCAATGGAAAAAGTTCGTACATTTCCTGGGCATTCTTCAGGACAAAATGACATAAATCAGATTAACCCATCTGTACCAGACATTGCATGTGTTAGAATCAAGAATCAGGGGGTTATAACAATATGGCGAAAAAAATCTACCAGGTGGAAGAAAAAGTTCCCGGCAGACTGCTTCTGCCTCTGTCTTTACAGCACCTGTTTGCCATGTTCGGAGCGACTGTATTAGTACCGTTCCTGTTTGGCATCAACCCAGCCATCGTATTGCTGATGAATGGTGTGGGTACTCTGCTTTTTATTTGTATCACAAAAGGGAAAGCTCCGGCTTATCTTGGAAGTTCTTTTGCGTTTTTAGGTCCTGGCCTTCTCATTATGGACAAGTGGGGCTATCAGGCTGCGCTTGGAGGATTTGTTGTTGTCGGTGCCATTGGCTGTATTATCGCATTTTGCATTAAACAGTTTGGAACCAAGTGGATTGACATTATTTTACCGCCTGCAGCGATGGGACCGGTTGTCGCACTGATCGGTCTTGAACTGTCCGGTTCTGCAGCGAGCACGGCTGGTCTTCTCGATGAAGTCATCTCAATGAACAATGTCATCATCTTTCTGGTGACTCTTGGTGTCGCAATTATTGGAAATGTATGCTTTCGAAAATTCTTTGGAATCATTCCGATTCTGATTGCGGTAGTCTGCGGATATATTACAGCCGTTTGTCTGGGTGCTGTTGATTTTGCACCGGTTATGAACGCTCCAATCGTTCAGATTCCAGACTTTCGTTTCCCTGAATTCAGACTGGATGCCATTCTGACCATGCTTCCGGTCATTCTGGTCATCTCTTCAGAACACATTGGTCATCAGATCGTAACCAGCCAGATTGTTGGCAGGGATCTGATCAAGGATCCAGGACTTGACCGTACCATGTTTGCTGACAATTTCTCAACCATGATCTCAGGTCTGGTGGGTTCAGTTCCTACAACGACCTATGGTGAAAACATCGGAGTCATGGCGCTCACTGGAGTTTATTCGGTTCAGGTCATTGCAGGCGCTGCTGTTCTTTCTGCAATTTGCGCCTTTATCGGTCCGCTCTGCGCTCTGATCCAGTCCATTCCAAATCCGGTGATCGGTGGAATCTCATTCCTTCTGTATGGAATGATCGGTGTCAGTGGTCTGCGCATCCTGATTGATGAAAAGGTGGATTATGGAAATACCATCAATATGATTCTGACTTCCGTTGTCTTTGTGACGGGTCTTTCCGGAGTCGCTCTGACCATTGGTGATATTACCCTGAAAGGTATGGTTCTTGCAGCTCTGGTTGGTATGCTGATGTCATTGCTGTTTTATATCCTTGCCAAATTTAACCTGCTCAATGAGTCCAGCAGGGAACCGCAGAATGAATTTGCCAAACTGGCAGAGGAAGTGGCAGCAGAGCATAAAAAATAATCATAAAAACGAATATAAACAGTCCAGCAAGTCAGATCAGAAACGTTGATCCTGAATCTGGATTACATTTTGAATAAAACAGGAAACAGACAGAATGATTCGTTTCCTGCTGGCGGCAGATTTTCTGATGAATCCTGCCGCTTTTTTATTTGAGTGGACGGGACTGGTTTCTTCTTTTGCGGCTGAGCAGTCTTTCAAAGCTGCCATTTGAGATGAACTCTGCAAGCGTATACTGCTCCAGAAGGGGGACCGTGTTTGAGAACATTCCAGCTTTTTCTTCGTACAGATCGAGCAGATGTTCAGGAAGAACCATATATCCAGCTCTTAAGGATGGAGAGAGCGATTTGGAAAATGTATTCATATAAATCACCTGATGATTATGATCGAGCGAATACAGAGTGGGCAACGGCGGACCAGACTGAAAGAATTCGCTGTTGTAATCATCTTCAAGAATATAGGCTTTATTTCGATAAGCCCATTCAAGGTATTCATGCCTCTTGGATGCCGAAGCGGTAAAACCGCTTGGCACACTTAAAAAAGGAGTGACATGCAAAATATTGGCCTGGCAGCCATTCAATGCCTCTGATTCAATTCCATCTTCCAGAATTGGCAAAGGATGAACATGGATATGGTGAGCGGCATAGATTCGTGGAATCTGCTGGTAGCATGGATCTTCAATCGCGATCGATTCGATGGAATCAAACATTCTCAAAACAATCTGATAAAGACTTTCAGCTCCGCTTGAAACGATAACCTGAGAAGGCTGCACTTTCATTCCTCTGGATTCAAAAAGATAGGCAGCGATGGCATTGCGCAGTCTTGCACATCCTTTAGAGGGTGATTTTTGCAGCAGCCGATCCGATTCAGTGGTAATGACATGGCGCAAAGTACGGTACCAGAGCGAACCTGGAAAGTCGGACACCGGAGCAGCCGGCTCTTCTTCAAGCCACTTGATTTCAAATGGTTCACTTTGCTTTTTATAGGAGGGCTGAGGAAGAACATAGGTTCCTGACCTGGTTCTTGCCTCGATATATCCCTCCGCTTCAAGCTGATCAAGAGCATGTTCAACAGTGATCAGAGAAACTTTTAAATGAGAAGCGAGTTCACGTTTGGAAGGAAGCCTGGTATGGGGAGCGATTTCTTTGGTTATGATATCTTCGCGAATTTGTTCATAAAGAGATCGGGATAGAGGTTTGGTTAAAATATAGGATTTCATCTGGTCTTATAATTCTTTCTGCTTTTGGTTATTTTTTTATATCCAGAAAAAAATTATACTGAAAATAAATTTTCAGAAAATCCATAAAAACAGTTTTTTCAATTATTTTGTCGGATTGATGGAAATGGAAGCTGAATAGCTGAAAGGAATTCATTATGGAAAATAGAATACTGCTTAGAAAGAATACCCCCATCTGGATAACGACCTGTGCTCTTTTCATGGCTTTGACCATTGCCTTATCGAGTTTTGGCGTTCCAGTACCCGGTGGAAAACTTTATCTTTGTGATATTTCCATCGTTACAGCCGCCCTGCTGCTCGATCCTGTCAGTGCCATGCTCGTAGGCGGAATCGGAAGCTTTTTAGGAGATATGATCTTTTATCCTGCTCCGATGTTTGTTTCTCTGGTTGTTCATGGACTGCAGGCGTATGTGATCAGCTGGTGTGCTCACAATACCTTCAAAAACAAACCGATTTACGGAGCTCTTTTGGGCGTCACTTTAGGGACAATCATTCTTGTCGGTGGGTATACACTTGGTAAAATCTATGTATACAGTACATTTGAATACGCGATGACCAAATTGCCTTTTGAAATCCTGCAAGGTGTAATCGGAGCGGTCTGCGGTATCCTTCTCTGTTATGGAGCCGGATTAAAAAGGATCTATGAACGAATGGTTTTACGGCATCATCAGTGATTACTTCCCGCAAAAAAAATGAGCTCTTTGCAGCATTGACCGTTAAATAACGGATGGATAAAAGAGATCCGGACCGATTGATGATTGAAACAGAATCACGACTTATGCCCTCTGCATAGTTCAGGATGAGATAGAAGCATGCTGCGATTCATCGCAGGACGGAGAGATACTATGCCTGCATATTCTGCCATCATACTGGCTGCCGGAAAAGGCAGCCGAACCCATCTTGATTACAATAAGGTCTTTTACCATCTTGATTCCAATCATACGGTTCTTGATCGTTCGCTGGAACTTTTTGAATCCGATCCTGACTGCAAACAGATCATTGGGGTCTGCGCTTCTTATGAAAAGGATTATGTTGAAAAAAACTATTCAAAATATTCGAAGCTTTCCTGGACCGTGGGAGGAAATACCCGTCAGGAATCGGTTTTTAATGGACTTCAGAAAGTAAAGATGCCTGTTGTCATGATTCATGACGGCGCCAGACCTTTTTTAAAACGGGAATCTCTGGAAGCACTCAAGCATATGATGAACTTTGAAAAAGCCGCGCTTTTGATGACTCCGGCGATTGATACGATAAAAATTGTCGATGAAAGCGGCTATGTTGTCATGACACCAGCGCGAGAACAGATTTATCATGCCCAGACTCCTCAGGCGTTTATGACCGATCTGATTTTGCAGGCGCATCTGGAGGCTCAGAAAACCGGAATTGAAGGAACGGATGATGCGCAGCTTGTTGAACGCTTTACCCATGTACCGGTGGCCTGTGTCATCGGAGATCCTTCCAATACCAAAATCACAAATCCGGATGATTTAGATCACCTGGTTCAGGATTGATCAGCTCTTTGAGTATCCTGAGAAAACTTAAAAAAAGAAAATTTGAATCTGAATCTGAATCTGAGTATTTAATGCAGGCGGAATCCCATCGGGATCTGCCTGTATTTTTCATGTACTCAGAACCTGAAGATATGATCATACGATAAGCAGAAAAGTTTCGAATTCGACAGGATGAAAAGAGGCAATACATAAGACGTTCAAAAACAAAGCCGGAATGATCGCAGGTTTGGCTGAAATCTTACAGAGCAAGTCATCTGATGCCAAGGCGCCAAAAAACTGATTACAATGAAAACTATGATGCAAAAAATTAAAACCGATCAAAACAGTCCAGCCAATCCAACCAGTCTTAAAACCGGACTGACAAAACAGGAATATGAAAATGCTCCAAAAAACATCACAGAAGACTCTTCTCAGAAATCCACAGGAAAGATCATCTGCGAACACGTCTTTACCTTCTTTAATTTTTTAAATGTGGTGATTGCTTTCTTTATTGTTCTGACCGGAAGCTATCGAAACCTGATGTTTATGGGGGTTGTGATTTCCAATACAGTCATTGGCTTGTGGCAGGAACTTCATTCAAGAAAAATCCTCAGCCGTCTGGCCATCATATCCCAGGCTCATTTTCAGGTCTTAAGAGATTCAGAGATCGTTACGATTGCTTCTGATGAAATTGCATTAAATGATTTACTGATCCTTGAACAGGGCAATCAGGTTCCAGTCGATGGAGTACTTGTCTCTGGAGCCTGTCAGGTCAATGAATCCGCACTGACCGGAGAATCGGATGATATTGATAAAAGCGTTGGAGATCCAATCACTTCCGGAAGCTTTGTCACTGCAGGGAAATGCATGATGCAGGTTGAAAATGTTGGTGAACGTACCTTTATGTACTCCATCATGCAGCAGGCGAAAAGAAGCCGCCGGTTTCCTTCACAGCTACGCGATTCTCTCAATCAGATCATTCATTTCTGTACGTTATTTCTGATTCCAACCGGAATCCTGCTGTTTGTAAAGATGTATTTTTTCAGCCACACCACCTGGCAGCAGGCCGTCTTGTCCTCTTCAGCCAGTATGATTGGAATGATTCCAGAAGGATTAGTCATCTTAACCAGTGTGGCTTTATTTGTATCTGTCTCAAAACTGGCGATGCAGGAGGTGCTGGTTCAGGAACTCTACTGCATTGAAACGCTGGCCAGAGTTTCTACCCTTTGTCTCGATAAAACTGGAACGATCACAACCGGAAACATGAAGGTGGATGATCTGATTCCCATGTCAGATATGGATAAAGATCAATGCATACAATCGCTTGGTCTTTTATACCATTCGCTTGATGATGAAAATGCTACCGCAAAAGCGATTCGAGCCTATGCTCCAGCTATAAAAAATGGCTCCAAAGCGGATAATATCTTTCCGTTTTCGAGCCGGACCAAGTTTTCTGGAGCAGTCTTTGGCGATACGACCTGGATTGCCGGGGCTTACTCTTTTGTTTTTGAAAAACAAGATCCGGAAGTGACCAAAAAGATCAATTCCTATGCGGACCAGGGAAAGCGGGTTCTTGTCCTTGCCAGAGGTCCAAAACTTACGAAGCTTGAAAAAGGAAACTATGAACTGATTGCATTGATAGTAATTGAAGACGAAATTCGCCCCGATGCCAAGCGGATTCTTGAGTATTTTCGATCTCAGGATGTGAACCTGAAAGTCATTTCCGGAGATGCACCGACAACTGTTGCGGCTTTGGCTAAAAGAGCGGGTGTAAGTGGCAAGGCGGTCGATATGGCTGTATGGGCAAAAGGTCATCCTGAAAACCAGGGCCTTGCAGAATTAATGGAAGAATGCAATGTATTTGGACGAGTGACCCCAGAACAGAAAAAAGCTATGGTTTTGGCACTGAAGGAAAAAGGTCAGACAGTGGCCATGACCGGAGATGGCGTCAATGATGTGCTTGCCTTAAAGGAAGCGGATTGTTCGATTGCCATGGGAAGCGGAACCCAGGCTGCCAGATCAGTAGCTTCTGTCATTCTGCTTAAGGACCAGTTTGATGCCTTGCCTTCGATTCTGCTTGAAGGAAGAAGAGTCATCAATAATATCCAGAGAACAGCTTCCCTGTTTCTGGTCAAAACTCTGTTTTCCTTTGGACTTTCGATGCTGACATTGTTCTGGCTGGCGAGATACCCATTTGAACCCATTCAGCTGACACTGGTTTCATTTTTAGGGGTTGGACTTCCTTCATTTGTTTTAACATTAGAACCCAATCACGCCAGAGTCAGCGGAAATTTCCTGCTGAATGTTTTATCCAAAGCCATTCCGGGAGCCTTAACTGTGATCTTCATGGTGGTTCTGACTGCCTTGCTGCAGACTCCGTTAAGGATGGATGCCCAGACGTTCTCTACAGTCTGCACATGGGCTGCTGGATTTAATGCATTGTGGGTCCTTTTCTATATTTCACAGCCTCTTTCCTGGATGCGAAAAGCGCTGATCATAACGATGACGGTCGCCTTCTTTCTGGCAATGATTTTTTTGCCCAAACTGTATTCCGTTGTCTTTTTGACACTTCCTCAATATCTGTATGTGGCAGCAATGGGAATAGCAATTCCTCTGATTCTAAAAGGATTGTTTAAGCTGAACTGGAAAAAGGTTCTTAATTCACGGATCTTTACCAGAGAAGGCTGGAAAAAGGGATAAACCAGAAAAGAAAAGATAATAGGATAATAAAAAAGATTATAGAAGGGAAAGAATCCCTCGCAAGACAAAAACTGATCACCCTTACCGTTTGCCGGATAAACCAAACGGTTGGAATATCAACAGAATGAACCAAAGAGAATGAATATTTAGGAGTCCAAAAGAAACAGGAACTTTCAATAAAGGCCTGTTTCTTTTGTAACCTTTTGAAATTTGCACGGGCTTTTATTCCCGGTTATCCCTGAATACCATCAAAGGCGGAAATCTTCTCTGTGCTCCAGCTTTCCTCTCAGGAAAGTCGGAAACGGAAGATTTCCGCCT
>NZ_MPJW01000034.1 GCF_001945525.1 Ileibacterium valens | reverse complement strand
CGGGGCCAATTGCCGTGCAGCTTCTGTGAAGTGCTGTCTACCATCGAACCAAAATGAAGACTATCAATGGGGGTAAGGGGGCAATATGTCTTCTTATTCACTCTTGACAAAGGTCATTTCATAACAGTTATAGTGTGTTTGGTAATTTTGTTTATTGATCATGAACATATTTTACCAAAAAAGGCACCTCATCCATTACGGATCAGGTGCCTCTTTTTATTTTTGGACTGTCAGAAATTTAACAGCCCCTTTATAATCGATTCAACTTATGCAAATTTTGTTTCAAAACAGGATTGACGCCGCTTTGTGAATAGGGAAAACCTTCGATCCGATTGTCTCATGAAGTTTCAATGGACCGAGTTAAGCCGGCTGTTCTGCCTTTTTGATTGAAGATACAATGGGTATTTCTTCTTTGATTACAGCCTGATCTTCTACAAGCAGCTCAACGGGATCTTCCTGGTCAGAATCCTGATGATCTTCAGAATCCGGCTGGTGGTCATGACGGTTCTTAAATACGATAAAGATCAATGCCCCAGCAATCATTGGAATGTAATAGGACGAAATACGCCAGAGCAGTAAAACAGCTCCGGTAAGAGCCCCAAACATTCCTCTGAATAAAAGGGAAAAAACCACTTCGGTACCACCTGATGCGCCTGGAAGCGGAATAAAGCTGTTCGCCATCGTAACAAAAGAGGACAGTGCCATGACATCCACAAACTGATTCAGGTGAACATCAATTCCAATTCCCCTGGCTACAAAATACGGTAAGGAAAAATGCAATGACAATCGAACGATATTGACCAACATGCATTTGACAATCAGAACTCTATCCTGCGAAAGATGCTTAATCTCTTTTGTAAAACGTGTGATCGTATCTTTTGTTTTGACAAGAGCGGCTTCTCTTTTCTTAAAAAATTTGAAGCGACTTACCACATTTAAAAGTTTGTCAATCAGTCTTAAATAAAAGACCGGAAAGATCGCGATTGTATAGAGAATCACAATAACAACTACATTCATTAGATAGCCCGCAAAGACGATCCAGAACCACGCGGACAGATTAACGTAATGTGTAAAACGAAGCGCAAATAGAATCGTGACATAAATCATCATCGTTGTCTGATAAATGATAAAGTCAGCCCACAGAAGGCTCGCCCCATCTGAGTAGCTGATTCCCTGCTTCTTAAGCACGTAAATCTGCCCAATCTGTCCACCGGTCGAACTTGGAGTAATCCCTGCAAAAAAGTTTCCGATAAACGCGACATTAATTCCTTCGAGCAGTGAATAGTTCTTTTTATACTTTGCACCTAAAATCTGATAACTGATTCCCCAGACCATCGTGAATAAAAGTCCCCACGAAAGCACAAGAATCATATTGAATGTATTCATTCGCTCCAAAGCCTGCATAGCCAGCTTATAGTCATCTTTTAAGGCAAAATACATGGCGACAAAAGTCAGTGCGAGGATGAGAACAATATTGAATAAGTATTTTTTATTCAGCTTCATTCGTTCTCCTTGGGCAGCTGTCCAAACTTTTCCTTATAGGCATCAAGATAAAAATCTTTCCACATCTTCAGAACGTGATCAGCCGAATAGTATTCTGCGATTTCATCGCTGCGTTTTTTCCAGGTTTCATAGAACTGTGGATCTTCATAAAGCCGACAGATGAGCTCTTTAAAATCTTCGTTGTTTTCTCCCTTGAGATAATCATTGAAAAGAATGTCTTTATAAAGATCGAGGTTGCGCAAAACCATGGGGATCGACAGATTCACTGCTTCAAGAATAGTCATTGGAAACAGTTCGTTATAGCTAGGCATGAACAGGACATCCGCCATGTTATACAGATGAACCATGTCTTCACGATCCACAATGCCTGTAAAGGTTACATTTCCTGGAGGATTATCCATAATTTTTTTCAGTTCTTCATACCCTTCGGTCATTGCACCAAAGGAGAAGCCGCCAGCCCATACAAACTGAAAGCCAGGACACATTTCTGCCACTTTGACAAAGTCCTGAACTCCTTTACGGGTTTGCACCTGACCGCATCCAAGAACGACAAAATCATCAGGACTGATTCCATACTTCGTCCGCCATTCCATCTTGTCCATTCCTTCTAAAGGATGGAATCTTTCCTTTGAAACATAATTGGGAATGTAATAGATTTTCTCTCTTGGAATCTTATATTCCACTAAAGCATCAATAAAAATCGGATTCACAACGACTAGCCGGTCAGCCGATTTATAAAAGCTTGTGATATAGCTGGCCGCTGTTCCGGAAAACCATTTTGGAATCTTTAATGATCCATCCAGGGTATCTGGAAGAAAATGGCAATAAGCAATATTGACGGAATGATGATTGAGCATCTTAACGAAAAATTGTGGATCAATCGTATGAAAATGCTGGATATCGGCTTCCTGCAGCCATTTATTAATATAGACGTTAAAAAGGTCACTTGCCCCATCGCGGACCAGGCTAACCTGTTCCGTATAGGCTGAACCGACTCCCTGGCCAGCTACAGAATCCGCGCTTGAGAACATGACAATGTTGAGTTTTCTGTTATTCATAGATAAATTACCTGTTTCCCATTATATCAAGCGGATTAACCGCTGCAATTACAGTTACCTTTCAGTTTCCCGAAAACGAATAAAGCCGGCTTGCGCCGGCCATACTCAAGAAAGTTAAAGAAAGGGAATATGATTATGAAGTGAGCTTTTCTTTGCTCATCCTTAGTTTAACAAATCAAATCCTAAATGATCCCTCTTACGCTTAAGTAAAAACTGCAACTTTACCGCTCGAAATGTAGACTTCTCATCTCACATAAAAAGTAATTTTATCTTCTTAAGATAACTTAGTGAATGCAATACTTCGGACTTGTTTTGACTCAATCTTATGATCTGTTTTAAAACCATCTAATGAATTGTTCAAACGTAAAGCGCTTTATCTAATTTCTTCCTCTTTTTGAATAATCATTCATTCAGGAAAATGAGCTGTTTATAACATCAATCAGACAGGAACTGCACTTGAATTCTGCTCATTACTCGTTTCTTACTATTTCATTTTTGTATGCTTCTAAAGCATTGTCGGGCAATTTTTAAATCCTTTGATATGAACAATGAATTTCAAATTCGAATCCTTTATCACAAACTGCAAAGAAGAAGAGAAAAGAAAAAACCCCGATTCCGGGGCTCTTCCAAGAAAATTTTAAGAAAGGGAATTTGATTATGAAGTGAGCTTCTGTAGCTCATCTGTAGAATACAAAAAAGCCCTTTCCTTCTCACGTTTTATGCTCATCTTTTTGGCTCATAAATTTCTATTATTTTTAATCAGGCGCTAAAAAAAAAGGAGCTGCCTGCCTGACAGCCCCCTAAGAATTAAGAAAGGAATTTGATTATGAAATGAGCAAATCATCTTCTTTGCTCATGTGTAGATTACCATTTCTTTTCTTTTCGTTTGCTTGTTACCGATGTGAAATCATGTGCGTTTTTACCCGCTTATTTGCATATCATGGGATAAATATCTGAAGGTTTGAAACTGTTTGAGCTTTAATGCTTTCTTTCAGTTCTTCAAGCGTATCTACATCATTGAGCTCTTTAAATGCTGCGACCATTCCTGGATAGGAAAGGCCTGCCGCAAATAATACTGGCTCATTTTCAGCTTCGCTTTTTATCAGTTCCATTACATTCATCGAGCTTTGTGAATGAAGATTGTCGAGACTTACGATCCATTCGAGCCGGTCTGGATTCTGTTCGAATCCAAAATCTTCCTGCAACAGCTGTTTTGCCTGTTTTCTGATTTTACAAAACTGTTTTTTTAAAGCTTCAGGATCGTCTGCGTCCAGATAAAACAGGTTTTCCATATGATCCATTTCCAGACTCAGCACCTTTTTTAACTGATCACAAAACAGTTTCCCATATCCGTTAAATCCGCTGATGATAAAGCAGCGCATATTGATTTACCCTCTTCTTCTGCTTTTTTTGCGTTTGGCATCTTTCGCCTTTTTCCAGTCGACCCAGCTTTCCTGAACCCACACAGCCAGGGATTTCGGAACAGCTACCTGCTCTTTATTTCCAAAGTGGATGAATGAAGATTTAAAAATCCATCCTCCAACTTCGACGCCATTGATCTGCTTATAACGTCTGTATGTATCTGCATACATAAATCCTTCCGGAGTATAGCAGATTCTAGAAACCGTAGTGGCTTCAATGGCCATAGCGACCAGATAAACGCACAATGAGAAGTAGACCAGCGACATGGAATAGCGCTGTGCAGCATCCATATCCGTCTGAGTCGCCATCGCCATAAAACTGGCCAGTCCAAGACAGAGAGCGGCTCCAGCCCAGCATAACCAGATGCGGTTTTTACCGACAATAGCTACCTTTGCATCATGATGATTTTTCATGAAAATTTCCTTTTCCCTTTTTGAAGCGAAATAGGTTTTCCAGTTCGTATAGTTTGAATATCCTCCAAGCACCAGGACAACGGCGCCGAGGACCCAGAAAATAATTGTTGACATCCTGTTTCCTGATTTACCCTTTCTCCGGAATTTCCGGTTTATATGGAATTCTACACGATCCGGATGCATTTGCGTTTGAATCGAGAAGATTTCATACAAAATAATCCTATTCCTTTCACTTCTTTTCTTCTACTTTTTCATCAAAAACCAGTGTCCCGATTTTTCTATAAATTGTATTAAGCTTTTCTTTGCTAAATCAACTCAGTCGTGAATGTCTTCGACAAGCTGGTAAAATGAAGCCAAACAGAAAATCGGCAGTTTTTTTCGACCGAAAAAAGAGCCACAGAATGCAGAATAGGAAACAGAGTAAGAGTATGGAAGAAAAATACCGCCGGATTGCCGAAAGAATTAATCGTGACAATCACTTTTTACAATCAAGCCGTATGCGCGTTAAGGAATGCGGAGCCGGTTATGCGATCCTGGAAATGGATCTGGATGAACAGCTCCTGAATATTTATGGTCTGGTTCATGGAGGAGCCTTATTTTCACTGGCAGACACTGCAGCTGGCGCGGCCAGTTTTACGACTGGACGCGACAGTGTGACGTTGAATTCTTCAATCAACTATATTCGTCCAGCTTCAGGCGGAAAACTGAAAGCCTGCGCTTCAGAAATCCATGCCGGAAAAACGACAGGCGTTTATGAAGTATTCATTTACGACGATCAGGAACATCTTCTCTCCCGGGCTACCTTTACGATGTTCTTTTTAGATGAAGAGCGAAAGAAAGCCCATCCGAAATATGAAAATCAGGAAACCTCAATCCGATAAAAACGTTAAATTCCAATAACAAACCAGCAAAAGCAATAAACGAAATACAAAATTCGTAAAATAAGTCAAAGATCCTATTAATTGAAGTGATCTTTATACTGGTTAGAATCTTAATACAATCCAAGGAGAACACTTTATGAAAGTTTGTGTATTTGGTGCCAGCAGCACCCAGATCGATCCTGTTTTTAAACAGGCTGCATTTGATCTTGGAAAAGCAATCGCCGATAAAAACTGGTCCCTGGTATTTGGAGCCGGAGCTTCTGGAATTATGGGAGCAAGCGCTGATGGAGCCATGAGCATTCAAGGTGAGATCATCGGTATCGTCCCTTCCTTTTTCAAGGAACTTCATCATGCTCTGCATGAAGGATGTACCGAGATGATCTTTACTGAAACAATGCGTGAGCGCAAAGGTAAGATGGAAGATCTTGCCGATGCCTTTATCATCTGTCCGGGTGGTATTGGTACTTATGAAGAATTTTTTGAAGTCTATACACTCAAACAGCTTCAGCAGCTCGATAAGCCGATCTGTATTTTCAATGTTGCTGGGTATTACAATCCGCTCATTGAATTACTCAATAAAACCGTCGATCTTCATTTCATGTCTTCAAGCTGTCTCGATCTGATTATGGTCTCTGATTCAATTGATGAAATGCTTGCCTATATCGCAGGTTACGTTAAAGGCCATACAGAAGTTGATTTTATGCTTGAAGCGGAAGAAGAGTAATTTTTCCTAATTCAAGGCCAAAATCAGCTTAAAGTCTTTATTTTAAAAACATCAAGCCAGCAGGCTATCCTGGATCAGACCAGTCTGCTGGCTAATTATTTGTTATGGTCAGATTTTCTGCTTTTTGAGCTTCAACGTAACCTTTTGAAATTTGCACGGGCTTTTATTCCCGGTTATCCCTGAATACCATCAAAGGCGGAAATCTTCTCTGTGCTCCAGCTTTCCTCTCAGGAAAGTCGGAAACGGAAGATTTCCGCCTTTTG
>NZ_MPJW01000035.1 GCF_001945525.1 Ileibacterium valens | reverse complement strand
TTACTCACCCGTTCGCCACTGTATCCAAAGATACCGTTCGACTTGCATGTATTAGGCATGCCGCCAGCGTTCATCCTGAGCCAGGATCAAACTCTCCATTTGATTTGACTCAACGCTTTTGCGTTTTATTTTATTTTTTGATTGTTCAGGTTGAATTGACTTGTACTTGGTTTGTTTGTTTAACCTGTACCAATTGGTACTTGTACATACTGTCTGTAAAGTTTTCAAAGAACGAGTTATTTGTGAAAATTTATTTATCTTTCACAAGCTTGTTTATCTTACTCCCTGTCCTGATCAAAGTCAAGACTTTTTGTGAATTTCTTTTTGAATTTCACAATCAGAAGAAGACTTCACTTGTGAGAAACAAGCCGTCTCTCACAAGGCTCATTAAGAATACCACTCCAAACCTCACCGGTCAACCTTTTTGTGAATTATTTTTAGATTTTCACAAATAAGGATTTCTGCCCTTAGATAAAGGAATTTTCTGATCTAAGGGCTGTACTCATACTCTATAAAATCAGATTGTAATGTAGCTTTGGCCAAATCCAAGAATGATCAGGATAATCGCCGCGATCGATATGAACATCGTTAACGTACTCACCATACTGACCAGTTCTCCCTGATATCCGCATTCCATCGCATAAACGACAGAGGCGGTCGCAACAGGCGCAAACAGACAAAGTGCTGCAATGAGTTTTACGAATGGATCCATTGATGGAAGAATCATCAATATTCCAATTAACAAAACGATCAATGCATATCGCAAAGCGATCACCTTGCCAATCTCTCGGATCTCGGCTTTGGGCAATTTCAATTCAATCATTAAACCGATCATAAACATGGTCAAAAAAGCATTGGCATTTCCAATCATCCCAGCATATTCAAGGATAAAATCCGGAAGCCGGATTTGCAAAAAAGCAAGAACAAACAATACGACATAAGTCATAAAGGGAACGGAATCAAGCAGCGTTTTTAAAATACTGCCAAAAGTTAAAGAAGCCTTTGGATTTGAAGCTGATTTTGCCAGTGCATATGAAATCCCCAGTCCCATGATCGAATTTCCAGAATCGAACATACATAAATAACCAACACCGGCTCCTGGATAGAACAGTTCTACAAAGGGCAGCAGAAAAGCCCCCACGTTAAATGTCGAGGTGCTCAGCATCAATGCAGCTGTTTTTGGTTCTCTTTTTCTTTTCGCCAGTAAATAGCCACCAAACAGGGTGAGTGAACTTGCAAAAATTGCAAACAGAAACAACTTAGGAAGCTCGGATCCAATCACAATTGAAGGCGAGTTTCGAATCAATGAAGCTGGAAGAGTTACGGTCACAACCAGAACTCCAATCGTTCTGGCCAGCTCTTTTTTAAAAAAGCCTATCCTGCGCAAAATTGCCCCTAATAAGATAATCAGCAGATACCCACTGATTTTGATCAGAATTGATGCCATACTAACCTCCCTGAACATTCAATAATCCCATTCGACAAAAGCGTATATATGTGTAAGCCTTTACACATATCAAAATCTTTTCCATTATATAAAACGATTTCAAAATATCGAATCGTAAGCCTTCTTTAACCGATTTGCCTTTATTTCTGACTGATAGAATTTTGGGAAATTTTGGGAGTCTTACAAATGGAATCAATTCAATATTTCCGGCATATTATTTTTGGCAAACACATGATCTTCAACGTTTCTGAAGAATGTCCGGACAATTGATGTGGTGCTTCCAAAAGCCTTCCTCATGATTCTATGAGAAGACTTTTCTGATTTTCTGCAGTCATGAATGCTGGAAAATTCAAGCTCAGGAATTTATGCAAAACCTTTTACTGATCATAATGGGGAAAGTTATGAATTCCTGTCTGAAAGGACCTCAAATGTCAAACAAATCAATGAACACCTGTAAAAAAGCCTCTGAAGCTTCAAGAAAAAAGCTGTCAGAGGATTCACAAAAAAAGACAGAAATGGACGAATTGCAGATTCTTATTTCAGAAGAAGATTTTGAAAAAGAGAATCTCGCCCATGCAAGCATTTCTGAAGATGTTAAACAAATGAAGGAAAAAGCTTATCCAACAGGTTATGCGATGGGAGAGCCTGCTATCCATCCTGAAAATTCCGGTGAACATCAGGATGCGCGTAAAGTCAATGAAGCCGAAAGCGATCAAAGGGGAACATTGTCTGATACTCAGCATGCTGAATTATCCGGCAAAACAATTAACGCTCATGAAGCCCGCTCGCAGGATGACTATGAAAAAGCGATAGAAAAAGACACACCATCCGCAAACTATATTCATCATCTTTACAAGGACGATGGAAAAGAAAGTCCTGCAGATGAGTAACCAATAGACCAATTCATTTCTGAACCAGAGCCATTAAGGCACGAAGACTGATATTCTATCCAGTTTTTTAATTCAGTTTCTATTGGCCATTTCAAATTAAATTTAAACTGAACAAAAGCCCTGATTTCAGGGCTTTTCTACTTGTAATCTTTCTTATTGTTCATTTCTGTTTCAACACTTTATTTTTTTAGTTTCCAGCGTTTTTTTGATTGAATCCATTTATTCTTATCAATTTCAAATTCAACTTGTTCACAGTTTAAGGCAAAATATTCAGTGAATTCTTCATTGTCAAGATCCGAGAAATAGCTGGCAATCATCCGCAGGATTCCGCCATGACAGGAAAGCAGAAGGACTGCATCCTGGGGATATTCTTCTATGATCCGATCAAGAAACGGATAGACTCTGGCAGCTACATCCAAAAAAGATTCTCCCTTTTCGAATCGTTTGAAAAACAGATGTTTTTCATGCTGATACGTTTGATCATCCCGGGGCTGACCTTCAAATACGCCGAAATTCTGTTCTGCAAGCGTCGGCTCAATGATCACTTCAATTGGTGTTTCATGCTCATTTGCAATCTGCTCAGAAGTTTGTCTTGCTCGAATCAGCGGCGAAGAAAAGATTTTGTCGATTCGCTGATCCTTCATTTTTCTTCCTGCTTCCTTAGCCTGTGCAATTCCTTTTTCATTCAGAGGAATATCGCTCGCTCCCTGTACCTGGTTGCGAGTATTCCAGTCGGTTTCTCCATGTCGGATCATGATGATTTTCATAAATTAAATCCTTTCCTTATTTTTAAATTTATTATGATCTTTTTGATCTTACTTTTTTATGAAGCTGTTTACGCATTCTAATTTTCTGTACATCTTTTCTTATCTCTTTCTTTGCCTACCCAGATCAAGAAGGCTGCCGGCAGTCGTAGAAAACTTCAGTAAACTTTCATGAAATCGGTTGCTGAAAAACGATTTTTGAACGGATAGTTCGCAATTGGTAATTAGAATGATCGGACAATTGTCCCAATTTTTGCCACTGAATTATAATGTTTAGATGTTATGGAGGTATTGTACAATATATGTCAGATCGAAAAACAAAAGCACTGATTTATTTCACTGCCCTTTCAGCAGGCACTTTGCTTATCTCAAACCTTTCTGCCATCAAACTCTGGGATCTTTTCGGCATACCGGTTGATGGAGGAATCGTACTGTTTCCTCTTTCCTATATTTTAGGAGATCTCATCATTGAGTTCTTTGGCTTGAAGACTTCAAAGACCATTATTTATGCCGGATTTACGATTAACCTGATTGCAGTCTTCGTATTCTATGCCGTAATTGCTCTTCCGGCTTATCCAGGCTGGGACATGCAGGATGCCTTTGCGATGGTTCTGGGCTTTTCTCCAAGAATCATTTTAGGATCTCTTTGCGGATTTCTCTCGAGTTCCTTATTAAACAACTATCTGTTTGTCAAAATGAAGGAATCAGACGGCTTCTTTGCAAAGAGCTTTATCGCCCGTGCCCTTGGATCTTCTGTTGTAGCTCACATCGTGGATTCTGCCGTGTTTGAAACCATCGCTTTCTTAGGTGTTCTTTCTTTCCCCGAATTCATGAAACAGATGATTTTTGCTTATCTTCTTGGATTGCTGCTTGAAACAATCCTCGCTCCGGTGGAACATGTTATTCAGAAACACCTGGAGAAAAAAATATGAGTCAAACCGAATACCAGAACAATAACAAGTTTTCTTTTGAAATCGAAAAGCGAATGGATGGTCACTTAGGAAGAGCAGGGATCATTCATACGCCCCATGGAGATATCCAGACTCCCGCTTTTATGTGTGTAGGAACTCATGGCGAAGTCCGCTTCATGAGCATGGAAAATCTCCATGAAATCGGAGCACAGGCAATGCTTGCCAATGGCTATCATCTTCGTCTTCAATCACCTGAAATCGCAGCCGGGGGCGGACTGGCTGCCTGGTCAGGATGGAATTCTCCAACGTTAACGGACTCTGGTGGATTTCAGGTCATGTCCTTAGGCAGCGGAATCGGAAAAGTCGTCAGTATGGAACGGGAAAAGGAAGTCCTCAATGCCGATCCAAAGGAGAGACTGGCTAAGGTAACCGAAACTGGAATCGAATTTACTGATCCATTTACCGGTAAGGAAGAATTCATCGGTCCCAAGGAATCAATGGAAATCCAGTGCCGAATCGGCGCGGATATCCATATGGCCTTTGATGAACTGACTTCTCTGGCCGACGATTATGATTACAATGTCGAAGCACTGCGTCGCACCGAAGACTGGGCACAGGTATCATTGAATGTTCATAATCAACATCGCTATGACCTCGGTTATGAACAGGCGTTATATGGCGTTTTGCAGGGCGGACGCTGGGAAGATCTGAGAAGATCGACCGCCAGAAAACTTGGATCCATGGATTTTGACGGATATGGTTTAGGCGGGGCTTTTTTAAAGAAAGACCTTGGCAGCATTCTGAAATGGTGCAACGAAGAACTCCCTGAAAATAAACCCCGTCATCTGCTTGGTCTTTCAAGACCGGATGATATTTTTGTCGGGATTGAGAACGGTGCAGATACCTTTGACTGCGTAGCTCCCAGCCGTGAGGCAAGACACGGCCGAATTGAAAGCCGAAACGGACATTTTCATCTCAATAAATTTAAGGATTCCGACCTTCTGCTTGAAGAAGGCTGCGATTGTCCAACCTGTAAGGCCGGCTATACACGCAGTAAACTTCGCGAGATGTATAAATCTGATGACAGAGAAGTCCGCGCGAAGTTTTTTGAACTGGCTTCCATGCACAATCTTCGCTTTACCCTTCGTCTTTGCGAAGAAGCCAGAGCCGCTCTGCTGGAAGATCGTTTTGAAGAGTTCAGAGAGGATTTTTCCAGATCTTATTACAAAAAATCCTGGCAGGAACATCTGCTTGAGCTTCAGGCAAGAGATACCAAAAAGTAAGTCTCAAACAACCAGAAACATTATAAATACGTCCTTTTAGACTCAAATCAAGCCAACGAAAAATTCGCCGGAAGCATATGCCTCTGGCGAATTTTTATTTTCATTTCTTGTATTGTTTTCTCATTTTGTATTCATTTCTTATTTTGATTCCTGCTTTCAGCTAATCAGTCTGTTAATCAGCAATTGGCTCGCTGATCGAATCAGCAGCAGGCTGAGTATTTTCGCCAAAGTTAAGAAATGGCTTTTCGAGTTTCATCAGCAGCCCTAAAGTCGGTCCGAAAATGCAGGCTCCGATCACTGTACCTAATCCAATGGACCAGGGTACCTTAAATAGCAGGCTGAGAACCGCAATCAGAATCAGCGAGAGTACATCCGCTGACTGACGAACTCTGGAAAATTCTATCTTGGTGAACACCTTCTGACTTAATACCATACAGAAACCTTCCAGAGCAAATGGAATGTAGTTGATTGTCATAACCAGAGAAACTCCAATTGCCGTGACAAACATTCCCGAAAGATAGAAAAGAATCCCCATCGGCAGACTGGTCACTGTCACATTGATGAACGAACCGAACAGATTGCACACGGTACCCAGAACAAAAGACAACGGAATCTGCAAAAGCAGAATTGGCTTGAATTCTTTTCTCAAAACCAGAATCTGTCCTAATACACAGCTGCAGTTCAGGATGGCGCTCCATGTTCCTAACTGCATTCCACTCATCCAGGCAAAGCTCTGTCCTAAAGCATCCCATGCGCTGATTCCCTGTGCACCAGTTGAACTGATCGCAATTCCCAGTCCAGCAAGCATAAATCCCAATACCAGAAAAGCATACATCTTGATCGACTTCATATTCCTTCTTCTTTCTCCTCGTATTGTATGAGAGTAATCAGAAACCAATGAGTCTCCAACAAGTGGTGTTTCATTGAACTAACCCCCATGGGGGTTAGTTCAATGAAATCGCCGCCTGACTCATGGCTGAGTTGCTCTCA
>NZ_MPJW01000037.1 GCF_001945525.1 Ileibacterium valens | reverse complement strand
TCGAGGGCTTGATCGAAGCAAGCTAAGTGTAGAACATAAAGAACAAAGACAACAGACAAGAAGGATGTCGCTGATGTTTGGTTTTGAAAGATCCAAGGTGTGGTCTTGATGGCAGAATGGAAATACCTGGTTACATTCCGCACCCAGCAGTCAAGCATTCTAACGGCGACGATAGTGAACAGCGAAAATAGCAAGAGGCCATGCAAACAGAAAGCCGATCTGAGTGAGCAATCACTTCGGATCGGCTTTTCTTTATATCTGCAGATAGATAGCAAACTATGTAATTCTTGCCAGACAATCAAAGTTATTGAAAATCGATAGATTTTCTTAAAATTCAAGAATCAAAACTTTCGAAATGTTTTCTAGCTTCTTTATGAAATAAACCGCTTGTTTTTGAATCGTCAGAGTAATCTAAATGACGAAAGGAATTAACCTTATGACTATTCTAAAAAAGTTTCCAAAAACAATTGCTTTAGCGGCTGCTTATTTTCTTGGAGGAGCCATATTGTTGTGGGCGATTACCCAATACACTTTACCAGCTTCAGCTTTGGCCTTGAGCTGGATGATTTTTTGTACGACGATTCCGATGCTGACATCCTGTAAGTCCAGACAGTGGGTTCTGCTTTTCAGTGCGATGTTTGGCATTGTATTAGCCAGAGATTTTAATGCCCCTTTAGAATCCCTTGGAATGTTCGATTTTGCTGGTGCAATGATCATTTTATTTATTGCAGCGAAGACTGCAGCAGGACACAGCGAGCGTTCGGTCTTTGTTCGATGGTTTATCGCCTTGATTTTCCTGATCATCATATTAGTAGAAATGTCTGCAGGCAGAATGATTTCACTGATTCTTCTTGCTCTTTGCGTATTTATGCAGGAACAGGCAGCTGGTGTGATTCAAAACCGTCTGCGTTCAAGAGCAAGAAAAGCTTCTTCTGGATTACAGATCGCAAAGTAAGCAATCAGTCAGTGCAGTCTACAAAAGCAAAACGAATCCGTTTCTAGCGAAATCAATTTGCTGTTGATTTCAATTTTTTCACAATCGATAATAGAATTAGTGCCGCCTGGTCATTAGGCGGCTTTTTACAAGACCGAAAAGAGTTTTGTAATAGTAAAAATAAATATAAAGTTAGAAAAAATAGATTATGCAACACAGTAAGACAAAATAATTTGAAAAAAGGAGGATCCAATTGAAATGGAACATACAATTTTAGTCGCTGAAGACGAACCTGGTATTCGTGAGGCTATAGGTATTTATCTTAGGAGTCAGGGATATACCGTTCTGCAGGCAGAAAATGGAATTCAGGGATTGCATTTGATTCGTGAAAATGATGTTCACCTTGCAGTTGTAGATATCATGATGCCTGAAATGGATGGAATTACTATGGTCACTGAACTGCGTAAGAATTATGACTTTCCAGTCATCTTCTTAAGCGCAAAATCTGAAGAGCTTGATAAGATTAATGGTCTGATGATTGGAGCCGATGATTATCTGACGAAGCCATTTGCTTCAATGGAACTTGTGGCCAGAGTCAGAGCAAATCTTCGTCGTTATGAACAAATTTTAGAGTTAAAGAATACAACTCCTGATCTTCCTCAGTCCGTCTATCGAAATGGGGGCCTGGAGCTGAATACGATGACGAAGGAAGTGACAGTAGACGGCAGAAGTGTTCATTTAACTCCAAAGGAATTTCAGATTCTTGAATTGTTTATGAAACATCCAGAACAGGTGTTCTCGGCTGCTCAGATCTATGAAGCCATCTGGATGGAAGAAGCGATTTCAACAGAAACAATCACGGTCCATATCCGTAAGCTGCGCGAGAAAATTGAAGAGAATCCAAAAAAGCCTGTATATATTCAGGTTGTCTGGGGATTAGGTTATAAGCTTCGCAAAGGAGAATCCCGTTGAATCACAAACAGGAAAAATACAGATTTTCCTTTATGCTCGCTATGGCTATTACGATATTGGTTGTAGCGTTCTTTCCACAGATCAGTAAGCTGACAATCTATACCCAGACTCAGAAAAAGCATCTTTTGCAGAATATCAGCCGGAATCTTGAGATTACCGCGATTGAACAAGCTCGAATTGTTGACCCGAATTACGAATGGATTCGATATGTTGATGATCTTTCCCCGGAAATTCAGAATGCATTAAAGGAAAATGCCCTCAGTTCTCAGCTCAACAGCGGTAACTCACTGACGAATGATTCCAATCTGATCTGGGAAGTATCCTATAAGGGAAAATCATTTTTCCATAATTATCCCGAAAATTTAAATCTGGACGATATTATGCTGGATATTACGTTCAGTTCCGATGGCAACCGTGCTTTTGTTTCAAGCTCAACGGTCCTACCTTCACTGGCATTGTTCAACGTTCAAACCAGGGGAATCGTCAATCCCAACCTTGTAAACTCAGAAGTTGCAGGATCCAACGAATTTTATTACAACGTGGTCCTGCCCAAAGATTTCACCATCCGTTTTATGGTCCCCGAACACCTGCAGGCTAACGGAGGAATTATTGCTCAGCAGGCAAGTTATCTTGAAGAAGGACGTTTTGTTTTCTTTATGGGCGTGAGCGTTTTTATCTGTATGCTCATTGTCCTGATTGCAAATATTAAGCTGGAGAAAAAATCATGGTTGTTTTCCAGAATGATCCGAATCAAGGCGTTGTTTGTCTGGATAGGTCTTCCTTTGGCCATCTTTCTTTTAACTGGAACAGTCTATATGGTGACGACTGCACTCGTTTCAGGGGTTCTCAATGAATTTTTCAGATCCCTTGGCTTTTCGGTTTTGCAGTCCAGGATCAGTGCCAATCTGACTGGATTTGTCATTTGGTGGGTTTGGCTTTATTGTTCAAGCCTGGGTATTCTGTATATTAAATACATTTTCAGATGCGGATTTCGAAGATATCTCCTGGAAGATACTCTGACAGCCAGCCTGCTCAAGAAAGCTGAAATATCATTAACAGAACAATCATCCAAGCCTCTTGAACGATGGCTGCTTCGAAAAGTCATTTCGATTTATGTGATCGTGATTCTGTTTGTGATTATCTCCTGCTTTATCACCTACCACCTATTTGGGCCAGTTCCGGTTTTTCTTTTATTTACTGCTGAATGCATTGCCATTGGGGTATTGATCTATCGAATGCTGTATCTGATGCGCAGTGATTATGAATCGACTTTAGCTGCAGCCAATGAGCTGATTGCTGGAAACTTTTCTTATATTCAGCCAAAGTCCGCAGGAATGTATCAGTCTTTATACAATTCGCTGGTTGATGTAAAGAATGAATTTCAGAAAGCGTTAAGGGATGGACTGCATTCACAGAATATGAAAACACAGCTGATCTCCAATGTATCTCATGACCTGAAAACTCCGGTTACGGGCATTAAGAGTTATGCTGAACTGATTGGAATGTCTGACAATATTGAAGATATTCACAATTATGCCCATCATCTCGATAATTACACCAATCGTCTTTCCCGATTGATTACTGACCTTTTTGATGTAGCGAGAGCCAGCAGTGGCGACATACAGCTCACCACTGCAAGAATTGATTTGTCTGCATTGATGGAGCAGGTCGCAATGGAATGGGATGAAGAGTTCGAAAAGAAGGAAATGAAGCTGATTTTAAAGCTTCAGCCGGAATGTATGGTTGTTGTAGATCCGGATAAAACAGTTCGAATGATCGAAAATCTGTTTTCTAATATTCGCAAATATGGTCTTTCTAAAACACGTATTTTTGTCAGTACGATCTGTGAATCGGATGAGGTTATTTTGAAGATCAAAAATGTATCGAAAACTGCTCTCGATTTTTCTCCAGAAGAAATTACAGAACGATTTGTTCGTGGAGATAAATCAAGACATGAACCAGGCGCAGGTCTCGGCCTTGCGATTGTTAAAAGTTTTGCAGAAGTCCAGAATGGATCATTTACGATTGATATCGATGGAGACATTTTCACAGCAATTCTGGCTTTTCCAAAATCTGAAAAAGAGAAGAGCAGCGAAAATGATTTAGGATCGAATGATGAAGCTGGAAATATTCAGGGGCAGGATCAACCGGGGTTAAGCTCAAAAGGCACTGTTGGTAAGGCTGTAGATAAAATACTTCATACGGTTAAGGCCGCCGTCAAAACTGAAATCCAATCCAAACAGGAACTGGATAGTGAAGAATCACATACAATGGATCTGCCTTAACCCGCGTCGACGGTTCATCTGGATTTAAGCAAACCGACTTTACCTGATGGCTCATTACCTTCTGTTAATTCGGAAACATCTGCTGGATCTGAGACTGAATAAATTCTCAATCAGCTGATTCCTGATACAGGAATGACTAAAAAGAAACAAAGAAATACGAATACGAAAATCGTATTATGATGAAGGACATTACAAAACTGATCAACGGTTTTGTAATGTCCTTTTCTCTATTCGAATGTCTGCTCGAGAATAACTGCGAATTCGAATCCATGTTTATAAACTTAGCTGCATTGAATAAATCGGCAAGTCAGATCTGGATCATTGGTTAATCTGAGCAAGTTCAGGAAATAGAGTGATAGATATTCCGATTCAGATAAAGAAAAAGCACTCCAGCAGAATTTACTGGAATGCTCTGGGATCTGATATCCATTTCTTATGGATTCGATCATCAAGTTGGATGGGAAGGATACTGAGGGATTCAAGACGTTCTAAAAAAATCTTTGAATCCCGGAAATTCAGCGGAATGATCAATTTATGAACAACCGAAGGAAACGGACGAAATCGCTGTGCATACTCAATCCGAAAATCACCATCGATAATCAGACAGTTGTGGTATGGGTTAAGCAATAATTTTCGAATGCCATGAATCGGTAAAGTCAGGACAAAATTTTGCTTTGGATCCCATTCTGGCTTAAGACTAAAGGAAACATTTAAAGTTGGAGTCTCATCAGATTCTTCAATTCGAATTCTTTCGTGATAAACGTGAGAATCAGCAGAATCAATCAGACCGTTGTCGCGGCTGAGCAGGTAATAGGAAATCAGAATGGTCAGACTGGCACAAAAAGCAAAGAAAATCAGTGAGGACATATACACTTTCCAATCGGAAGGAGAATAGTGATAGGCACTGATCGAGAAAATCCAGAGCAAGGTAAGTCCGAAGCTGGTTTCAAACATTCTGCGTCCTAAGCTTTTTCGATCTGCTTCATCTGAATAAAATGGATTTTCGATTAATGCATCCTGCAAAGGAGTAGTGAATTCCTGAGAATTGAGAATGTATTCGCTGTTCATAACTGACCTCCTTTCCAGATACTAAACTTTATCAATGAGTTAAAATGTATAGTCAATCATGAAATTATTGTTCAATTAAATTTAAAGTTTGGGAAAATTTATGAAATCTTTATGTTGTATGAAATATCTTTATCGCAAATTAATTTTAATTCAGATTAAAATGCCCAAAAATTCATATTCATGACATAAAATATGACAGATAGGCTATGAATAGGATAGTCTGAAGAAGAAAATTGAAAGAATGGTCTCAAAACGAATAAGAATACCTTTAGACGAAAGCGGTTTACTGAATCGCCTGCTTCAAATCAGAAATCAGTTTGTATGAAATCAGGATCTTTTTAACATCGATATTCATTGGAATTTACCAAACCGGACAGAATAATGTCCAAACTGGACAAACTCAGTTGAATCACTTTTATGCAAAAAAGCAGATGCTATTATGGCATCACAAAAGATAACTGATCTGAAAACAGCTGCCGAAAAAATTCGTTTTTTAATCAGAAAAAAGAATAAGGAAGCTGGTTTATAAAGGCACTCAGAAGGAGCGCCTAACGGAAGCCGGATCACTACTGATATTTTGAAATATTCAGCGATCATTAAGAGGTGGAAATACCAGCCGAAAAATGGAGCTCTTTATAGAGTCTCCAAGGAAGCAGAATTCAGAGAAAATTTGAAAACCATTCGCACAGATTCAGGACGCGAATGGTTTTTTTAGGTCATACTTAGTCAGAATGATCTGATGTCCCTTATTCGTTTATTCAGTTAATAGCTGAATACATAACGCATGGTTAAAAACATCAAGATGCTTATACGATATAGACAGAATATGTTTGTAATCTTTTCTATGTAATAAATACCAATGTCGTTAAGTTAAGGAGTGTCTTCCATGCGGAATTCGCTCCTCGTTTTTTTGATTTTTAACACAAGCAGTGGAGTTGCTCCAAAAGTTTATAAATTATCCGAATATGGCACTTGACAGACCGAAGCTCGGAACTAATCCATAATCCGAAGGATTTCGGAGGTGGTTATTTTGACCCATTCGAAATCCCCTAAACAGTATCGCCAAATCTTCTATTCTTACCTGGACGGTCTGGC
>NZ_MPJW01000284.1 GCF_001945525.1 Ileibacterium valens | reverse complement strand
TCTTTAAAACTGTGTGGTCGAACTTGCTTCGAGCCTGACATATGGCAGAGTCAGTGACCTGGATTTTATGCGTCTTGAAGTAAGTCAGATTCTGCTGGCGAATAGAGCCGCTTGTCAGAGAAGCGATAAAACAAGCAATACGGGAAAGGCCAATTTTTCTGTTTCGCATGAAGGCTTCGCCTTCAATCAGGGAACGATCCGGGCAGTCTGCCAGACCGTCCAGGTAAGAATAGAAGATTTGGCGATACTGTTTAGGGGATTTCGAATGGGTCAAAATAACCACCTCCGAAATCCTTCGGATTATGGATTAGTTCCGAGTTTCGGTCTGTCAAGTGCCATATTCGGATAATTTATAAACTTTTGGAGCAACTCCACTGCTTGTGTTAAAAATCAAAAAAACGAGGAGCGAATTCCGCATGGAAGACACTCCTTAACTTAATGACATTGGAAATTTTTGAAATTTTATTCTTGCCCTCAGGGATTAATTCATGTATTATAACAAAGCGTTAAGCGAATGGAGGCTTAGCTCAGTTGGGAGAGCGTCTGCCTTACAAGCAGAGGGTCAGCGGTTCGAGCCCGTTAGCCTCCACCATTTGCCGACTTAGCTCAACTGGTAGAGCAACTGACTTGTAATCAGTAGGTTGGGGGTTCAAGTCCTCTAGTCGGCACCATTTATGACTCGGTAGCTCAGTTGGTAGAGCACTTGACTTTTAATCAAGGGGTCCAGGGTTCGAATCCCTGCCGAGTCACCACTTTTATTTGCAGGTGTAGTTCAATGGTAGAACTTCAGCCTTCCAAGCTGACTACGTGAGTTCGATTCTCATCACCTGCTCCATTTGAACAGTACGCGGATCATCGATCCGTTTTTATTTGCGGATTTTACTGATTTGTTTTTGATTGTTTATTGTTTATCGATATCCAATTGTTTGTTTCAGAACAATAAAAAGAAATAATTGATTTTTGATCAAAAGCATTGCAATTTTTTTTAAGATCATGTATCTTAACAAAGCATCAAGTGAAACAAACCAAGAAGTAAATGGAGGCTTAGCTCAGTTGGGAGAGCGTCTGCCTTACAAGCAGAGGGTCAGCGGTTCGAGCCCGTTAGCCTCCACCATTTGCCGACTTAGCTCAACTGGTAGAGCAACTGACTTGTAATCAGTAGGTTGGGGGTTCAAGTCCTCTAGTCGGCACCATTTATGACTCGGTAGCTCAGTTGGTAGAGCACTTGACTTTTAATCAAGGGGTCCAGGGTTCGAATCCCTGCCGAGTCACCACTTTTATTTGCAGGTGTAGTTCAATGGTAGAACTTCAGCCTTCCAAGCTGACTACGTGAGTTCGATTCTCATCACCTGCTCCATTTGAACAGTACGCGGATCATCGATCCGCTTTTTTTATTATTCTTAATGTCGGTGAAGATTTACAGAAAAGTTGATCCTTAGCTCAGAATTCTATCCTGAATTATGAATTAAAAGTATACTTCGTAGGATTCAAACGGCTTCAACAGGAATTTTAAGGGAGAGTTTTAATGAAACCAAAAATGAAACCAAATCTGGCTTTATCAGTTCCATATTTCACTGCATCGATTTGTTTTATCGCCGCGGTCATTACCCGTAGTATGGTCTGGATGGTTGTTGGAGTGATTTGTCTGGCTGCGGCTTCTTTTCTTTCTTATGAATCGGCAAAAAGAGAAAGAAAAAGAATTCAGGCTATGCAGGTCAAGAGATCTCAAACGCAGGCAGATTCAAGACCATCTCAGAAGACCAATTCGATTAATCGTACTGAAAATAAGAAAAAAAAATAACAGGAAAAGCTGATTATCCGTCAAAACCAGATCGGAAAGTTCATGGACATCTGAATTCGTTTTAGATGTCTTTTTTTGTTTTTTTTAGAGTCGTAGAGATTGTGAATGATTTATCGTTTAAGCTTAGTTTTAAGTTTAATGCCTATAATTTGAATGAAAGATACTATCCAATCTCAAACTTATGAGTTTTGGTTAGAGAGGTAATAGTGATGAAAATTTTGATCGCAGAAGATGAAACCCGCCTGGCTGATGCGATTGCCGATGCCTTAAAAGGTGCTAATTATGATGTGGATTGTGCTTTTGACGGAATCGAAGGAGCTCAAAAGGCAACCAGTGGTCAGTATGATCTTGTTGTACTCGACATCATGCTTCCTGGAAAGGATGGATTTTCAATTCTTGAAGAAATCCGCAGAATGCAGCCGGAAACAAGGGTCATTATTTTAAGCGCTAAAGGTGAATTGGATGACAAACTGAAAGGACTCGAACACGGAGCCGACGACTATATGACGAAGCCTTTCCATTTCGAAGAATTGATTGCAAGAGTCAATTTACAGCTAAGAAAGAAGAATGAAGAAAGTGGAAAAATTCTTTCATTAGGGAATTTGCAGCTTGATCGTAAGAAAGGATTGCTTTACAACGAATCAAATGGACAGACTCTTCCAATTTCTGGAAAAGAATACGCATTGACTGAGTATTTTCTTGAACATCCTTCACAGATTCTTTCCCGTGAGCAGCTTTATAACAAAGTCTGGGGTTGGGATAACAATATCGAATCCAATAACCTTGAAGCTTATTTGTCCTTTATTCGTAAAAAGCTCAGACTGCTGGGAGTCGATGTTTCGATTAAAGCCATTCGGGGAATGGGGTACCGAATTGAAACGAGTGAAAAATGAAACAGCTCAAAAAGAAGATCGTTCTTGTCCTGGGATCCCTTCTGTCTGTACTTGGGATTCTGATCTTTGGCATTGTTCTTTTCATGGAAGGAATGAAGGCTGAAGATGAAATCCGGACGACCTTACTGCGTGTTTCATCTTCAATGAATTCTCTTTATGACGGCTATCTGGAAGGCAAACCATATTTTTACAATGATGGGCCCCAATCTGAAAGACGAGGATCTTTGAAGATGGATGATGATTTTTCATTAATCACCGACGATCCAGTATTTACATTCCAGATCGACAATCATCGAATCTGGAACATTCTCTATCTGAATGCGGATATGGATGAAATATCAGAGGCTCTTGAAAGGGCAGACTGGGTTTTGGCTCACGATGAGCCATCGAAGGCAAAGACGCAACTTTCACTCTTAGGTGATCGTTATGCCTGGTATTATCCGGATTTGAATTCGATGACGCTGATCGATATTCATTCCTGGCAGGACGATTATGTCGATTATTTCTGGTTGTGTACGGGCTTTTTCATTGTTTATCTGCTTGCAGTCTGGGGCATTGCGCAATTGATTTCAAAATGGCTGATTCGACCTGTTGCTGAATCCTTCGAGAAACAGAAGCAGTTTATCGCCGATGCTTCCCACGAATTAAAAACTCCTTTGGCTGTCATTCTTTCTTCAGCTGAGGCAATGGAAAGAAATCCTGATAATAAATGGCTGAAAAATATTGAGACGGAAACGGATCGGATGAACCGTCTGATCGGCGATCTGCTTGAACTGACAAGATCTGAACAGATCAAACTTCCATTAAGCCGAGTCAATCTGTCCTTTATTGCAGAAAAAGAATGTCTGATTCAGGAAGCCAGAATCTACGAAAAAGGATTGACGCTGAATGTCGACATTGAACCGGATGTTGAAGTGATTGGAAATGCGGATTCCCTTTCTCAGGTCTTGGGGATTTTGCTTGATAATGCGATTTCACATGCCAGAAGTGAGATCCGAATCAAAGTCAGAAAACAGGGAAGTCAGTCAATCTGTTTTGTGGAAAATAATGGACGGCCAATTCCTCTGGAAATGCAGAAAAGAATTTTTGAACGCTTTGTCCGTGAAGATACGAGCCGAAACCGCAGTGACAATCGATTCGGGTTAGGACTGGCGATCGCAAAAAACTTAATGAACCAAAATCAGGGAACGATCAAGGTACAGACTGTCGAGGGATGGACTGTTTTCTCGTTTATTCTGAAAACTGCTCATTGAGGCTTCTCTTTACAAAAGTGCTAAGATTGAGTGGATGATAATCAATATTAGTTCGCGAACCGACATCCCTGCATTTTATTCAGAATGGTTAAGGAACCGGTTGAATGCCGGTTTTTTTGATGTCCGTAATCCATTTAATCCTAAAATGGTTTCCCGGATTCACTTAAAAGATGCAGATGCCATCATGTTCTGTACGAAAAATCCAATTCCAATTATTCCTTTGTTAAGCAGAATACAGATTCCAATTCTTATGGATGTGACAGTCACTCCATATCATCAGAACATTGAACCAGGTCTTCCGGATAAAAGAAAAATCATTGAAGCGATTCGGGAGATTTCCACGATTGTAGGACCCGATCACATGGCTGTCCGATATGATCCGATTTTTATTTCTGAACGGTATACAATCGATTACCATATTCGGGCTTTTTAAAATTATGTATTGAGCTCGATGGCTGCGTTGAACAGATCGCCATTTCATTTCTTGATCTGTACAAAAACACGAAAAAGAACTGGCCGTATTTACGGTTTCGGAATATGACTTCCAAGGAAATTCAGAAGCTTGGGGAAAATTTCAAACGAATTGCAGACCAGTACCATATTGAAGTCTTTACCTGTTCTGAAAAGAATATTCTAGCTGAATATGGAATTAAAGATGGAGCCTGCTTTTCGCAGGAGAAGGCTTTCGAAATGACAGGAAAAAAATTTCCGAAATGGAAGGCGAGAGATTGCGGTTGTGTCGAGATGGCTGATGTCGGCGTCTATAATTCGTGCAGGCATTTGTGCCGATATTGTTATGCCAATTACGATGAGAAGCAAATTCAAAAGAATATGCAGCGGCATGATCCCAATTCATCCTTGCTGATTGGCCATCTTGAAAAGGATGATGTAATCAAGGATCGAAAGCCATAAGCATCATGTAAAAGTCTGGCTGTTCATCGGTCAAGCTGATTTGCCGATCCGAATAAAGAATCAGGACGAAACGAAAAAGAGGTGATTGGATGGATATGGAAGCTCATGCAAATACGCAGGAAACGCCGAATCTGAACCATCAAAAACAAAAGAAAAATGATCCATCCTTAAATCTGCCGGTTACAGAATCTGTGATTTCAGGGGAGCATGAATTACTGCAGCAGCTTAGAGATCAGATGAAAAAATGCAGAAGATGTCAGGAAGAATTTGGATTTGAACCAAGACCGATCACATTTGGCAATCCAACGGCTAAGATTATGCATATTTCACAGGCTCCGGGGCGAAAAGTTCATGAAATCGGAAGGCCTTTTTCGGATCTTTCCGGCAAAACCTTACGTCAGGACTGGTATCAGATCAGTGATGAACAGTTTTACAATCCGGATAATTTTTACTTCACTACTGTGGGGCATTGCTTTCCCGGAAAGTCTCTAAGAGGAAATTACGACCGCAAACCTCCGAAAATCTGTTATGATCTCTGGACCTCAAAAGAAATCGAATTGATGAAGGAGTGTGAGTTGTATCTTGTCGTTGGCTCAGAAGCGGCAAGCCGTCTTTTTCCGAAAAGGAAACTAAGTGATCTGGTTTATGAAGATCTCAGCTTGAATGGCAAACCGTGTTATGTCCTTCCTCATCCATCGCCATTAAACCGAATCTGGATGAAGAATAATCCAGAATTCACAGAAAAGAGACTTGCGGAAATTCGTAAGAAAATTCATGAGATTTTAAAGCTCGATGATTCAAAAATGGATACAGACATGGTGGACTCAGATCAGTAAATAAACAGAAGAAAATGTATATCAGAAAATTCAAAAATACAGACAATTGGATCGTTAGAAAAATAAGAGGATCGATTTCAGGAATAAAGTTTGTTTGCCGGCTGATATGTAGGACTTATTGGCCGGTTTTTCCTTTCAGTGCTTGAGTTTGTAAGGGTTAGCCGGAATAATAAATCATATTTTGTTTCTGAGAGGATTAGAACGGCTTTAAAGGAAGCAAACAGACAGTACTCCAATCATTTTCTGTCTGGTGATTGAAGTGTAAAGGGTAATCTGCTGTTGGTCATTAATAACTAAATTAGTCACAATTGGATTTATTTACGATGTTTTCACGAACAGTTGAAACCGCTAACAGTTACTGTAAAATGACCTTACGAGGTGTTTATGATCAAATATTCGGATTTACCCAAAGAGTACTATTCAACAGGAGATGTCGCAAAATTGGTCGGCTTAAATTACCGCTCAATTACGGCCTAGAAAAACAAGGGCAGAATCAAAATGGCTCAGTCTTCCACCGGCCGATGGTATGCCTCTAAACAAGATGTCATTGAATGGCTGAATTCAAGGATGATCTATTTCGATGATTCTCATAAAGAACGAATCAATGTCATTTACGCCAGGGTATCCAGCCATGATCAGAAAAAGAATGGTGGTCTTGATCGTCAGATTGGCCGTTTAGCTTTGGCTGCTTCTGAAAAAGGTGATTTCAAAGTCTTTTCAGATACAGATAGTGGTTTAAATACCAGCCATAAGGGTCTGAGCAGAATGCTCGATTGGATTGAACAGGATCAGGTGAAGACAGTTT
>NZ_MPJW01000039.1 GCF_001945525.1 Ileibacterium valens | reverse complement strand
CTCAGAAACAGACATTGGCTACTCTATCTTATGTCTGTTCCTGAGCCTTTCAGCCCCCATTTTGATCACCCAAACTGTTAACTTATAAATCACCCAAATTGTTAACTTTTTTATTGACTACGAACAATGTTTAATACATCTGCAATTTCAGATTGTCCAACATATGCTTTGTTACGAAGATATTTAATATATGATCGATAAAATAATTGATTCATGGTCTTAGGATAACGATTTCTTGTTCTATTAACAATGAAATCAGAGGCTGCAAGTATGAATATTTTCGAAAATGTATCCGGTAGTTGAAAATCGAGACTCTTGATAATCTAAGACTATCAAGAAGTGAAAAAGATGATGAAGAAGCGATGTCTTTTCCTGAACTTTCTATTTATGAGTTTGTTCCAGCTTAAAAAAGATGAAGTCCAGGCTACAGTACATCACTCATGGATTCAGCAGTTTAAGTAGCTTTCTTGACTTATGAATGAGGAGATGAATAAGCATAATGTTAAAAAAGCTTACTGTATCTATGGAATTATGCCTGGAAAGTCGATAAACCATATTTGTTCTGTCTGATATTCTTTCAACTAACCAATAGCGTATCTCCGATATTATTGATGATCTTTCCAAAAGTATTATTAGATCAACTGATGAATACAAATGACATATTTAAACTGCTTCAAACCGTCCTTCTCTTTTCTCTGGGGATTTTTATCGGGCAAACGGCAAGCAGCTTTTTACAGAATGAAGCTTTTTATCGTCGTAGGATTGTTTTGGAAAAGTTTCAACACGATCTTTGCGATCATCTTTCGGAAGTTGATTGTACAAATTTGGAAGATCCAAAACTTTTGATTTGAAGCAGAATGCTGAAAAATTTTTATATGCCAATGGTCAGGGATTCAGTTTTGTACTGGATCAGTCTATGAATATTATTGGTAAGGTGATTATTTTTGCGACGGTTATCGGAATCATTGCTTCATTAAATGTCCTGGTCCTATTTCTGTTTTTACTCTTGGCTGGAATAAACAGTCTGGCTCAGATGAACTTAAAAAAGACATATGCCAATCTCGAATTGGAGAAGAATCCTAAAGAGAGAAGATTATCCTATCTATCAAATCTGTTTCCAAATCCTCTTTTTGAAAAAGAAATTCGGATAAATGGCGCCAGAGTATTGTTTTTTGATCATTTAAGGAATTGTACTTTTGAATTATGGAGGTTTTATAAAAAGCAGATGCATTTGATGAATGGTTCTAAGTGTTTATTGTATTTGACTGACTTTTTGCAGCGAATCATTTCTTACTCATATATGATCTATGAAGTTTCTATTGGAGCTATTTCTATTGCTAATTTTACGATGTATGTAAATGCCATTTCGACTTTTACTGGATCTATGAATGAAGTAATTGATAGTATTAACGACATTCGTCAATACAGTATTTATTTTGAGTCGGTAGAACATTATTTAAACTTACCGGCTAAGACATATGAAGTAACAAAGAATATCCCCTTACCTCAGAGAATAGATTCTATCGAATTTGAGGATGTGAGTTTTAAGTATCCAGAGTCTAAAAAATATGCTTTGAAACATATTAACTGTAAATTTATTGGACAAGAGAAAATATCGATAGCAGGTGAAAATGGAGCAGGTAAGTCAACCTTTATTAAGCTTATTTGTCGTTTGTATGAGCCGACCTCCGGATAGATTCGTCTAAATGGTATTGATATTAAGGATTACGATTATGGTGAATATGTAAATAAAATATCTGCTATATTTCAGGATTATCAATTATTTTAAATGCCGCTTAATGAAAATGTTTCTCTGAATAATTAACCTGAGAATCAAAAAATTAAAAATATTATTGAAGATCTAAGCTTTGGATACATCTTTCCAAAATTATCCAACGCGCTGGAAACCTGTTTACACAAGGATTTTGATAACGAAGGATTTGAACCGTCTGGTGGGATAGGACAAAAATTAGCGATATCACGAGCTGTTTACAAAGATGCCGACATCATTCTGCTGGATGAACCAACTGCTGCTTTAGATCCGAAGGCTGAATCTGATATTTATGAATCTTATGAAAAGCTAACTGATAAAAAACTAGCGTTTTATATATCTCATCGACTTTCAAGTTCGAAATTCTGTGATCGTATTCTTGTATTTCAAGACGGACAGATAATCGAACAGGGAACCCATGAAGATTTAATGAGAGACCAAACTGTATATGCAGAACTATATAATATTCAGTCAAAATATTATAACGAGGATAAACCAGGTGAAATTTTGGTGTAATTTGAGCGACAGATCTGATCCTGCTACAATATGAAATACGGATTTCAGTAATGACAATCCAACAAGAAAGTTGATCAGACGAATGTCTGATCTTTTTAACAAAGGAGAATTTTATGTCGAATTACAATTATGGGTCTAATCAATATAGTATGAATAAGACTCCGCAAATGACGAGTTCAATTCAAAACAGCATTCTTAAAGCGTATGGACTGATGTTTATGGGATTGATTGTCAGCGGTGTGGTTGCCTTCATATTTTATTATTTTGATCTGACTTACAAAATGCTGATGAGCTTTCCGATGCTTTCGCTGATTCTGCCAATTGCTCAGATTGGACTGGCTATCGCATTTTCAGTTCAGATGAATCGGGCATCAGTTTCTACCCTCAGAACTTTGTTCTTTGTTTATGCAGCGACGATGGGGATTTCGCTTTCTTCAATCGCATACGCTTATTCTACCGGGGTTATTTTTGCGGCTTTCCTGATTTCTGCTCTTTACTTTGGAACCTTAGTTTTCATTGGTTGGACAGCTAAAAAGGACTTAAGCAAGATCGGAACCATTGCTTTTGCCGCCTTATTTGTTATGCTGATCAGCCAGGTTGTCTTAATGCTCTTTAGAGCAAGCATGGATACCCGAATCATTGCAGCGGTAGGTCTTCTGATTTTTGCGGGACTGACGGCCTGGGATGTTCAGAGATTGAATCAGACCATGTTATATGCTGATGGGGAGCCATTAGCTCAACAGAAATGGGCTGTTTATTTTGCGCTGCAGCTTTATCTGGATTTCATTAATATCTTCCTGTATATTCTTCGTTTATTAGGAAGCAGCAGCCGTTCATCGAACTAACCTGAATGAGATGAGACGTGCCTGTTTACAGGATGAAAGATTCAATCAAATGATACATAAATGGACAAAATAATCTAAAGCATTTACTCAGGTAAACCTATTTGTTATAAATATATTAAAAGAGCTGATTATAACGGTTAGCTCTTTTTCTTTTGACTTTTGATTCGTTTTGAGCTGGTCAATGCGAAAAATTTAAATCATTTTCGGATCAGAGAATAACAAAACGTTATATCAATACAACAAAAACAACGGATATTATCCGGTTATTCCAATCAGGATTAAAATTTGTATGATTCAAAGGACGTAACGTCACAAATAAGGATCAAACCTGTTCAAGACAGAATAACCGGTCAAATTGTTTATTTCCGGCAAGCAAACGTATAAAAATAGGAATCATCTGTGAGGATTATTCGCTTATTAAAACAATGAAATGCAAGCCGGATGATCAATGATATAATGTCATTAAGATGTGCAGTAACTACATCGAAGATTCCAAAGCATTCCTCTTCTGACAATTAGAAATGAGGAGAATTTATGAGTACAAGAACTGGATTATTCCTTCAAATGAACGATTACCAGCCTGGAATGATTAAAAATAAAGCTTGCCGGAATTCATTGATTTATTGTTCGAGTGATCAATTTCCAAAAACGGAAGATTTACTGCCGACACTTGAAGCGATTATTAAAGAGACACACGAAAGTGAGAGTTCTATGATTCTTCAGCTATCCAAGCGTATATCTACGCTCAATGACCTGAAGGATCTGGAGGAACTGGCTTTTGGACTTGATGTGGACTATCTGCATTTAGACCATTCATGGCCTGCAGAAGAGGTTCGAGAACTGGCTTTACGGCTGCCTGTTGCTGTATCGGTTTCCAATCTCACTCTGCCGGAACGTTATTGGTTCAGAAATAACTGTCCAAACGTATTATTTATTCATGATTATTACACCCGAAAGGACACAGGGCTGGATCAGAATGTCTTCGATGATCTTTCCGAGGGGATTTCCAGAGAAGATCTGGTTGTATTTGTTCCTGGCAATCCTGTGGAAGAAAGAAAAGGGAATGAACCAAGTACCCTTGAACATCATCGAACAATGACCCCATACGCGGCCAGTCTGGATTTAATGAACCAGGGTGTGGGCGGAATCATCTATACATCCTTTGAAATTGGGGATATGGAAAAGCAAATGATCGATAAAGCTACACAGGGAGTTTATGGTCTTCCGGTCTCCCTGAATCATCCAGAACTTTATCATCAGACTTTCACCATCCGCAGTGATTCTCCAAAAAAACTTCGAAGACTTCTTGAAATTCCTCAGGGAATTCAGATGCCAGTCAATCCGGATGTACCTGTAGCCAGACGTCCTGGATTCATTACGATGGATAATCTTCATTTTCCGGATTCGCAGGGAAGTCTGATGATTTGCAATGGCGATTTTCAGGCTGATCCATGTGTTAACGTCATTGGGCATGTCTGCGATTACTATTTACCAATTATAGAGCTGCTTGAAAACGGTGCATGTATCGAATTTATCCATCCTAATCTTCATGGATAAACGACTGAAGACTTATTTTTTGGACAAAAGAATGATTAAAAAAAGGGACAGCGAATACTGTCTCTTTTGTTTTTTGTTAAGAAATTCTGAAATCGTTAAAGGATCTTTTCCCATAAAATTAACCGTGGTTATAATGAATAGAGATAGCCTGAAGGAAGGAACTGTATGTATTTAGTGGAAAGATTTGTCAGTCTCTATCAGATCTCACCGGATTCAACGAATGGAAAAATTGCCTTTGAACTCTTTATGTTTTTTAGAACGAAAAGCTTTCCAAATGTTAAGGAGTTCTGCAGGCTTGCAAGTATTTCCAGAACCAGTCTGCATCGTTTTGTTTCTGAAAGTGGCTTTTTCAACGGGAAAGATCTGATTCATTCTCTTGAAGATGATCTGAAAAGAAATGAGATGGCATTGCCAAAAAATTCTTAAATTCCAGAAAATGTCAACCTTCCAGAATTGAACAGACTGCAATCGGCTGCAAATGTTCATCAGTTTAAAAAGCACTGTCTAATAGCAATCAGGTATTTCTATATGGTGACTTGAAGAATATCCCCTATCATTTCAATGGAATTCAGAAACTTGCCGGACAGGAAACGGGTAATCTGCTGTTGGTCATTAATAACTAAATTAGTCACAATTGGATTTATTTTCGATGTCTTCATTAACGGTTGAAACCGCTAACAGTTACTGTAAAATGGCTTTACGAGGTGTTTATGATCAAATATTTGGATTTAACCAAAGAGTACTATTCAACAGGAGATGTCGCAAAATTGGTCGGCTTAAATTATCGCTCAATTACGGCCTAGAAAAACAAGGCAGAATCAAAATGGCTCAGTCTTCCACCGGCCGACGGTATGTCTCTAAACAAGATGTCATTGAATGGCTGAATTCAAGGTTGATCTATTTCGATGATTCTCATAAAGAACGAATCAATGTCATTTACGCCACGGTATCCAGCCATGATCAGAAAAAGAATGGGGATCTTGAACGCCAACTTGGCCGTTTGGCTTTGGCGGCTTCTGAAAAAAGGTGATTTCAAGGTCTTTTCAGATACAGACAGTGGTTTAAATACCACCCGCAAAGGGCTGAGCAGAATGCTCGATCTGATTGAACAGGATCAGGTGAAGACAGTTTTCATTACTCATAAAGATCGCCTGACACGATTTGGCTTTGAATTTATTGAACGGCTCTGCAAAGAGCATGGCACAGATATTGTAATCCTTGAATCCAGAGAAGATAAAAATGCACAGGAAGAATTAGCAGAAGATCTGATGAGTCTGATTGCTTTTTTTCAGGAAGATTCTACGGGCTTCGTTCATCAAGAAGAAAAGAACTGGCTCTTCAGGCTGAAAACATGATTGAAGGAAAGGGAGGTTTCGACCATGAGAAAAGTCAAACCAGTCAAAGCACCATTTCAAAAGGCAATCCCTTATCAACCTGAAACTGTACCACTTGCAACTTCTGGAAGAATTGATCTGGCCATTCCTGAAAACCAGGCTGTTTATGATTTCATCAATGAATATTCTCATGGACGGTGGGGATATGAACTTGTTGGCGATACACTGAGCAATCAGGTGATGAAACCGGTTTATGCAGATGGTACAGCCATTGAAGGAAACCCTAGAACCGTTAACAACGTTTTAGCCAAAAAATACGGAAACTTCTTTGCCATTAATATGGACTCATAACAGTTTCGAGTAATCTCATAGTCTGTAGTTCATTCTAAAAATATCTCGTGTACCACCTGTGAAAACGGTATTATTATAGTGGAGGCAGTACCCGTGGCATTGATGAAAATTGGAGAATTCGCCAAAGAACTTGGTGTTTCTGTACAGCAGCTCCGGGACATGGACAAAAACGGAATACTCAAGCCAGCCGCTGTTTCTCCAAAAGGGACCCGGTATTATTC
>NZ_MPJW01000064.1 GCF_001945525.1 Ileibacterium valens | reverse complement strand
TCGAGGGCTTGATCGAAGCAAGCGAAGTGAAGAACACAAAGAACAAAGACAACAGACAAGAAGGATGTCGCTGATGTTTGGTTTTGAAAGATCCATGGTGTGGTCTTGATGGCAGAATGGAAATACCTGGTTACATTCCGCACCCAGCAGTCAAGCATTCTAACGGCGACGATAGTGAACAGCGAAAATAGCAAGAGGCCATGCAAACAAAAAGCCGATCTGAGTGAGCAATCACTTCGGATCGGCTTTTCTTTATATCTGCTGACTGGATTTAAATATAATGAAAAAGGATCCCATAAATGGGATCCTGTTGTTGTCGAAATGGTGCCGGCACGCGGAATTGAACCACGAGCTCATCCTTACCATGGACGTGTATTGCCATTATACTATGCCGGCGCTTAGAAATAATGCTCTTTGCTTTGTGCTTAGTTATATTACTTGATATCTGCCGTACTTGCAAGAGTTATGAGAAATTTTAGAAACGAATTTTCAGCTTGACAAGTGAAATAGTAAATTCCATACCTGAGGTGCTCGCGTTGAATTTACTTTTTCACTTGTCCCGAATTTTCAGCTGATTTTGTTTCAAAACCCTAAGCGAGTTTCAGTTCGAGAATTGGATAGAAGAAATAAATCGATGGAGATGAACTCTGACAAAGTTGTCTAATTCATTTGCAAATATGCAAGTTGATTTCTTCTTCAGAATTGATTCAAAAGAGTGAAGCAAAGTATTGAATTCAGCTTTCAAACGGCATAAACACCTTTAGATCTTTCATTTCTTGGTAAAACCCTCTGATACGGTAGGTGTTATGGTTTGGCAAATTGTTGTCCAATAATTCTTTTGGTAGAATATGAACGAACCCCCCTTTCACGTTGAACATGAAAGAAGAAATTCCGTTTGTTAAGCGAAATTTTAAAAGGAGAATACATGAATAAAAAGGACTTTGCCAAGGAACTTGCCGTAAAAGCAGACCTTTCTCAGAAAGATGCAACTGCTATTCTGAACGACATTCTCGATATGATCCAGAGCCTTCTGGAAAAAGGAGAAGATGTTGATTTTGCAGGCTTTGGAAAATTTGAAGTAAAGGAGAGAGCCGCCCGTACTGGTTTAAATCCAAGAACTAAAGAACCTGTAGAGATCCCTGCTAAAAAGCGTGTTGTATTCAGTGCAAAAAAAGCATTGAAAGAAGCTGTTGAAGGTTCTGCAAATCCTCAGGAATAAAATAAACAAGAGAACTTCTGAATTAATGAGCAGAAGGTGAATCCAAACAAAAAGGAAATGGCCTTAGTCAGCTGTTTCCTTTTTCAATTGTTCTGCGGCATTTCTTTTAGTAATAAAGGTTAGGCAGAAAAAAGCTCTGTTAGAATGAGTATGTAACAAGAATAGAAAAAAGAGGTAATGAATATGTCACAGCCAATTTATGTCATTGGGCATAAAAGGCCGGATTCTGATTCGATCTGTGCTGCCATTTCTCTTGCAAACCTGAAAAGGGAGCTGGGAGAAAATGCAGTGGCAGCCAGACTTGGACATCTGAATCCAGAAACACAATTTATTTTAAATAAAGTGGGAGTCAAACCGCCGATTCTATTGACGACAGCCAAGAATTCTCTGGAGGAAATTGAAATTGATGAAGCGATCCTGATCAACCGAATGGAAACCCTGCGCTATGGCTGGGATCTGCTTCTTGATAATGACGCAAAAACTATTTATGTAGTCGATGATGAAGGAAATTTTTCAGGGATCGTCACCCTGGCTGAAATTTCAAAAATTCAGATGCAGGATTTGAACAAAACCAAGGAACTGTTAAAAGATACCCCAACAATGAACTTAAGGGATGTAGTTCATGGAAAAATTCTATACGAGGGAAATCGTAAAAAAAGCGGGGAAGTCAGAATATCTGATAAGAAGATGATGGATCGTGATCTGACAGGAGCCATCATGGTACTCAATGATCATGAAGACAATATGATCAAGGCAATGGCTAAAGGGGCTGCTGTCATTATCATTGCTGAGGACTTTGTCCCAAACGATTATATTTTTGAAATGGCGAAATCGATGGGAGTAACTCTGATCAGCACGCCATATAATCTAATGAAGATTATCCAGATGATCTATCGATCCATTCCTGTCGAATTCATCATGACGCCAAAAGAAGATGCAATCATGTTCCATCCATCCGAATATACTGAAGATGTTGAACGTGAGATGCTCAAAACAAGGCATTCGAGCTATCCGGTCGTAGAAGGAAAACGAATCGTTGGATCGGTGGCGAGATATAACCTGTTGAAAGCTGAAAAGAAGAAATTCATCCTCGTAGATCATAATGAATCCAAGCAGAGTATCGATGACCGCGATAAAGGAGAGGTTCTTGAAATTGTTGATCATCATCGAATCGGAGATATTGAAACAGACAAACCAATCGTGTATCGAAATATGATTGTAGGATCTTCCTGCACTATTGTTGCGATGATGTATAACGAGTATGGAATCACTATGCCTGATAAAATTGCCCGACTGATTCTATACGCAATGATTTCAGATACAATGAATTTTAATTCGCCAACCTGTACCCAGACGGATAAACTCGTTGCAGCTAAAATTGAAATGGATTATGGACTCGATACGGATAAGATGGCTGAAGAATTATTCAAGGCGACCGCGACCATCGAAGGCAAAGAGTTCAAAAACATTCTTTACAATGACTGCAAGGAGTTTACTTTTCAGGATCTCAAAGCCAACATTTCTCAGGTGTTTCTGTTCGATTACAAAGAAGTTGACAAGATTGAACCGGAATTTACAGCTTATATGGAATCTGAAATCGCAAAGACAAAACTTGATCTCTGGATTATGGCTTTTACAAATGTCGAAGGCAAGGGAAGCCGTTTTATTGCGGTAGGTCCTCTGGCAGAACGATTAAAGGATGCAATTGTTCAATTTGAAGAAAAAGGTTTTGTTTCCAGAAAGAAGCAGATCGTTCCAGGCGTGGCAGCAGCACTTAGATAAAACGGCCTAAGACCATTCTGAACAAGAACTGATATTTTCAAAGCGGACACTCGATTTTTCTGTGTTATCTATTTTTTAAAAATACTTTGCAGCTCTTCATCTACTGAGCGGCAAATCTATTGATTTGGGAGAAAACCAATTTCGGTTTTCTCTTTTTTGATGAAAAGCCAACGCGTCCAATCTTTTTTTTTCAGCCGAATGCATTTTATAATGAAAACAATGGTCTGCCTTTGGCAGCAATCCACAAGATTCAACTGCACACATGAGAGGATAACTTTAAATGAAAGCACATGATCGATTTTTAAAATACGTTACTTATGATACACAGTCAGACGCAGAATCCACATCAGCGCCTTCCACCCCCAAACAGCTGATCCTTGCTGATGAATTAAAAAAAGAGCTTGAGGAACTCGGATTGCAAAATGTCATCCGTACTCCACAGGGAATTGTTTACGCCACTTTGCCGGCTACAGATGAAAGCATGCCTTCTATCGGCTTTATCTCCCATATGGATACAGCTTCAGAGCTGAGCGGAAAGAATGTTAAACCAAGAGTGATAGAAAACTGGGATGGATCAACTATCGTTTTGAATGATGAATACTCCATGAATCCAGAAGACTTTCCGCAATTAAAAACTGTGATTGGTGATTCCATTATCGTCACTGATGGTACAACATTGCTTGGTAATGATGATAAAGCTGGAATAGCAATCATCATGCAGACTCTGGATGAACTCAAGAATTCGAATCAGCCTCACGGAAAAATTATGGCCGCCTTTACTCCGGATGAAGAAGTTGGACGTGGGGTTGAAAATTTTGATCTGAGTGAATTCCCGGTTGACTTTGCTTATACGGTTGATGGGGCTGAAGTCAATGGAGTGGACTATGAAACCTTTAATGCTGCTCAGGCTGAAGTGACCATTCATGGTAAATCCATTCATCCTGGCTCTGCCAAAGATCAGATGATCAATGCTGCAGAAATCGCCTGCCGTTTTGCTGCTGCGATGCCTGAATATATGACTGCTGAACATACTGAAGGAAGAGAGGGATTCATTCACCTGATCTCTGTTTCTGGAGAATGTGAAAAATCTCGACTGATTTTTATTATTCGTGATCATAACAGGACCCTTTTTGAAAAGAAAAAAGAATGGATGAGAAAGGTATGCTCTGCTTATGAAGTGTTGTATCCGGGTCGAATTGAATTAAATATTCATGATCAGTATGAAAATATGAGAAATTATGCAGATGAAGATCTTTCGACGGTGAAGAAAGCCTATCGGGCAGTTGAAAAAGAAGGTCTTATTCCAGTTTCTTTACCAGTTCGCGGTGGAACGGATGGAGCAGTTTTATCTGCCAGAGGTCTGTTTTGTCCAAACCTTGGAACTGGAGGAGGAAACTGTCATGGCCGTTTCGAATTTGCTTCCTGCGATAAGATGGATCAGATGGTGCGAATCCTTAAGAATATTGCATTAGAGGATGTGAAGTAATATGGCTGATCAGAAAGAAAAAGCGCTGCAGGCTCATAGGGAATGGCAGGGAAAACTAGATGTTCAAAGTAAAGCCAGATTAGAGACTAAAGAAGATCTGGCGATTGCCTATACGCCAGGCGTTGCTGAACCCTGCTTGAAAATCGCTGAAAATCCTGAAGAGGCCTATCTCTATACTGGTAAAGGGAATATGATCGCTGTCGTTTCTGATGGTTCTGCAGTATTAGGACTGGGCAACATCGGAGGGCTTGCTGGCTTGCCTGTCATGGAGGGCAAATGTGTCCTGTTTAAGGAACTTGGTGGGGTTAATGCAATTCCTCTGGTCCTGAATATCCAGGATACCGATGAAATTGTAAACGCAATCGCAGCATTGGAACCATCTTTTGGCGGAATTAATCTTGAAGATATTTCTGCCCCTCGTTGTTTTGAAATTGAAAAGAAACTGCAGGACAGGATGAATATCCCTGTTTTTCATGACGATCAGCATGGAACAGCCTGCGTTGTTCTGGCAGCATTAATTAACGCGCTGAAGTTCACCGGCAAGAAAAAAGAAGACTGCAAAGTCGTCTTTTCGGGTGCAGGGGCTGCTGGAATTGCGATTGCAAAGCTTTTGTATAATTATGGGTTTCAGCACATTCTAATGAGTGACATTCATGGCATTATAAATGAAGAAAACGCAATGAATGAAGCTCAGCTTGAAATGGCAAAAAAAGGTAATCCAAACAATCAGAAGGGAACTCTGGCTGATGCTATGAAGCAGGCAGACATCTTTATCGGGGTCTCCCGCGGCAACCTGGTCAGTCCGGAAATGATTGAGTCAATGAATGAAGATCCAATCGTTTTTGCGATGGCTAATCCAGTTCCTGAGATTTCAGTCGATGAGGCCAAAAAAGCAGGAGCTAAGGTAGCTGGCTGCGGCAGAAGCGATTTTCCCAATCAGATTAATAACGTGCTGATTTTCCCGGCGCTGTTTCGTGGAGCACTGGATGCCAAAGCCATTCGGATTACAGAAGGCATGAAGCTGGCTGCCTCAGAAGCACTGGCTGATCTGATTGATCCAAAGGACCTGCGTGAAGATTATGTCATTGTTGATGCTCTGGATCCAAGAGTAAAAGATGCAGTAGCAAAAGCGGTTGCTGCTCAGGCTAAAGCGGAAGGAGTGGTGCGCGATGCCTAAAGTCGGTCTTGTCGTTGAAGGCGGGGGAACAAAAATCGCCTATTCGGCTGGAGTGCTTAAATGTCTGCTTGAAGAAAAAATATATCTGCCTTATGCGGTAGGGATTTCAAGTGGATCTGAAGTTCTGTTGTCATATGTCAGCCGTCAGATTCATCGTCTTGAAGTGACCGGAATTGATTCAGCTTCACAAAAAGGGGCAGTCGGTCTGATTCCTTTATTCAAGGAAGGATCCATTTTTGGTATTGAAGCGACTTGCGACTATATTGAAAAGAAAGCACCTCTGGATTTTATGGCCTTTTTTGGATCTGAAACTCAGTTAGATATCGGTGTTTACGACATGGAGAACCATAAGATCGAATATTTTGGTAAAGAATATGTCGATCAGTCGATGACTTTAGTCAAGGCAAGCTGTGCTTTGCTTTTACTGGCAAAGCCTTATAAATTCAATGGGAAGAAGTATTTTGATGCTGGCTTAGTGGATATGATTTCGATTGATCAATCGATTAAAAAAGGCTGTGATAAACATTTGATTCTTTCCACTAAGGAAAAAGGTTATGTTCGAAAACCGGCTCCTAACTGGCAGCAGCGTTTAGCAAAAACCGTTTATCGGGATCAGACCATTGAAGAAAATCTTCGCGACCGCCATATCCGTTATAAGGAACAATGGGATAAAATTGACCAGCTCGAAAGAGAAGGCAAGGCTCTGGTCTTACGTCCTGAAAAAGATCTGGGCGTGACTCGATATACGACCGATCCAAAAAAGCTCAAACCCTGGTTTGAGCTTGGTTATGAGGAAACCAGACAGCGGCTCCCAGAAATTCGTCGTTTTTTGGAGACTGAAGTTTAAAGATATCTGAATATTGGGCTTATATTTGTGAATCGAAATTGGATTTTATGTTAACTGTAATTCCCAAACTTTTTTCTACCTAGAAATTCTATCTAATTTCTAACTGCTTCAATTACGCTTTATATATAGCTTTTTTCGAGCTAAAACTACCCATACACTCCTAAAAAGATTTATTCTATAGGTAGAAATAATTCTACCGAGGTGAATCGTTATGTATCTCTGCTATGACAGAAAAAATGGGGTTGAATATGGGAAAGTCTGCTGTTCACACTGGGTGGACGGT
>NZ_MPJW01000074.1 GCF_001945525.1 Ileibacterium valens | reverse complement strand
AGTGCTGTCTACCATCGAACCAAAATGAAGACTATCAATGGGGGTAAGGGGGCAATATGTCTTCTTATTCACTCTTGACAAAGGTCATTTCATAACAGTTATAGTGTGTTTGGTAATTTTGTTTATTGATCATGAACATATTTTACCAAAAAAAGGCACCTCATCCATTACGGATCAGGTGCCTCTTTTTATTTTTGGACTGTCAGAAATTTAACAGCCCCAATATTTGCTTTTGCTCAGATTTAGCAGAGATTAGATAAGGAGCGCATGACTAAATCGACATCCTTATTTTCAAGTTCCTGAATAATATGGAGATAAGTTCTTTGCGTTGTTGTCATGGAAGCATGTCCTAATCTTCTGGCTACACTGGCTATAGATACTCCTTCAAAAAGAAGTAATGAAGCATGGGTATGTCTCAAACCATGAATTGAGATCACTGGACAGCCAACTTTAATGCAATGCCTTTCCAGTACTGCATTAATCGTAGAATTGTAGACATTTCCATGAACAAAAATCGGTTCATCTTCCGGTAATCCTTTAGTCAGTTCTGAAAACTGAGCAACTGTTCTCCAGTCAAGCTCAATTTTTCTAATGGATGATTTATTCTTCGTTGGCATAAAACCTGTTCCATTCTTGTAATCCCATGTTTTATTGATGGATAAAGTTTGTCTGGAAAAATCAAAGTCTTTTGGAGTAATACCAAGAGCTTCGGAAAAACGGATGCCTGTCTTAGCAACAAGAAGAATCATCCAATCCCATCCTATTTCTTGTTTCGAATTTAAATCTAAGTCTGCCAACAGAGAATGAAGCTGAAACTGATTAAGAAATTTGATTTTCTTTTGCGAAGGCACTTTTCCCTTAATAATTACTTTTCTTGTCGGATCTCTTTCAATCAAACCTTCATCCAGAGCATCTAAAATAGCTCCTTTGACTTGATGATGAAAGTCCATTGTTGTCTGACGTTCATGATATTCTGCGTATCCATTAATAATTGTCTGGTAACCAACTCTATTCAAGTCGGAAACAACTAGATCAGGTGCAAGTTTTTTGAGCCAGGTTAAGGTCATCATATATTTATTGAGTGTAATATCTCTAACCGCACCTTTCTTATACACTTCTATCCACTTTTCGTAATACTGCCAGAAGAGTTCTTCTCGATTAAAATCCCGTTCCATATTTTTCCTCCTATTTTTCTTCGATATAAGTTGAGTATAGAAATCAGAAAGAAAGTTTTCATTGGCAGATTTTTAACATCGAATTCTATTTGTTCATAAATTAGACAGTAAAATATAAAAATAATTAGAGTCTAATAATCGAGTACATGGATTTACGATCAAAATTAGTAATTGGGAACATCGTAAGCTTGCGACTATTGCAACCTTTGCTAAAGGACGTGGCTATTCAAAAAACGATTTAACTGATCGAGGAACTCCACTCATTTTGTATGGACGTCTTTATACCAATTATTCTTCAGCTATAGAGACTGTCGATACTTACGCTAAACCATTAATTGGCTCTGTTTATTCCAAAGGAGGCGAAGTGATAGTCCCAGCTTCGGGTGAAACAGCAGAGGATATTGCTAGAGCTTCAGCTGTTATAAGTAAAGGATTTTTGCTTGGTGGAGATTTGAATATCATTAACCCGAATTCAGAAATCGATCCAGTGTTTCTAGCTCTACAATTATCAAATGGTTATTTAAAGAAGGAACTTGCTTCTAAAGCTCAAGGAAAATCTGTAGTTCATATTCACAATAGTGATTTAGAAAATCTTCAAATTATTTATCCTTCTCTAGTAGAGCAAATGAAAGTAAGCACTTGTATTCGAATGTTTGATCATCTAATTACCCTTCATCAGCGAAAGTAAATGATCTTGTCAGTAATTTGGGGATGTTCATGAAATATGAACATAATTAATAACAGACTTTTCGGTAAATTAACGATTTTTGAAACACTTGGGAACATCGTAAGCTTGGAGACGAAGCCCATATTATAATGGGGCAATCTCCTGATGGTTCAACTTATTCTAAAGAACCAAGTGATTATATTTTAATTCAAGGTAATGCTGATCTTATTAATGGCTGGGTAGTACCTAGAACTTGGACTACACAAATTACAAAATTGGCTGAACCTGGAGATTTAATAATGAGTGTTCGAGCACCGGCAGGTGAAATGGGAAAGACTTTATATAAAGCGGTTATTGGTCGGGGTGTTGCTGCTATCAAAGGAAACGAATTTTTATATCAACTTCTCACAAAGATGAATGTCGAAGGATATTGGAAACGATTAGCAGCAGGCTCAACATTCGAGTCTTTAAATAGTAAGGATATTAATAATTCCAGAATTGCTGTACCACCAGAAACAGAACAAGAGCAAATTGGTAGGCTATTTAGCACGATTGATAAAACAATAGCCCTTCATCAGAAATAGTAGATTGAAATACAACTATAATTTATAAAAAAACGACATTCTGTTTCTTGGGCGTGTACATCTTTCTTTGGAGAAGATATCTAATTACATTTAAAATAAGATTGAACTCAAATACAGAATTGGTGTTGGTGATAAGGCGTTGAAAAAAATCCGTAGAAGGATATTTCAAAGTGAAAAGGATAAACAGGAGTGATGTTATGATTCGAAATTGCATTAAGAAGATGAGCTGATGATAAAAAAATGATATCAAGCTATTAGATCAAAAAATGTGAATCGTTAAAACTCATGGAACATTTGAAACTTTATCCTTTATTCATAAACTGATTTTTAATTCGGTTTTTGATTTCACTGGTAATACCCAAAAAGTTAATTTAGCAAAGAATCATTTCTGTTTTGCTCCACTCATGTTTCTTGTATCTGTTTTATCAGACATAAAAGGAAACCGCAGAAAACTTTTGATCAAAACACAGAGAAATACATCCAAATGAATATTACCCGTCCACTTCGTGAAGGAAATGGACGGGTAATGAGAATCTAGTCAGATCATATCTTATCTAGCAAAGGTGGCTAGGCTGTTGAATGATCGCTCATTAATAAAGAGAATATCTTCATACTATAGCAAGAAGTCCGATTAATGATCAGGTAGTAAAGTATTTGCTGAAGAAAGTCTAAACTGATAAGACGAATGATCCGGACATTTTTATGAGCGGGCTAGATGCAAGCTTCTGGTCTGAAGAATTGGATCGCCATCGAAATACGGATCTTATCGAACAGGTAACCTGATTCCTGTAAGCAATTCAAATCAGGGAGTTCAATTATAGTTAATGGCAAATGATCAAAACCAAAATTGAAAAATATACTGGAAAAGTCTATGGGATTTTGTAAGAAGGGATCTTTTGTAGCAGTATTTGCAAAGATTATTTCACTGAACAAATGATTTTCATCGATCTTAGTTTCCTGAATCAATGATTGATACGATCGAATTACATATCCGAAGATTATTCATTTTTGTGCTAATCAGCTGTACATTAATCCAGCTGATTAAAATTCAGCTTTGATATTCTGCATCTCTTTGACTTTGAAGCTCCTGCAAATATCGATTTACAAGATCTACATAAAACATATTTCCATAATTCCATCGATAACCGCCGTTTTTTGATGATGAGATTTCATTGACGTATTCAACTTTTTCATTACCGCTGTGAATCCTGGAAAATTCTTCAGCCAGTTCAAAAGAATAGGAACCTCCATTTTCATAGACATAGTCAAGAAATCCAGATCCATAGTTATACGCCTGAATGACTGAGCTTAAATCAAGTCCAAGCCGGTCTGCTTTAGCAAGCAAGGAAGCAAAAAAGGATACTCCCTGTTCGATCGATTCTTCTGGATTCAGAGTATTCAAAGGCAGACTGAGAGATTCACTGGCCTGCATCACGTCATTTCCTGAACCAGCACTTTCAACCTGCATGATGCAAAGAAGAATATCCTCATAATCTGAAATTCCATATTCTGCGGCTTTGGCATCCAGAGCGGGTTCATAAGCATAAACATTCTCACTGATTGCCCAGGGATTGACATAAACGGTGTTGTGAGAAGAAGAAAAGCAGCTTTTTGAAAGGAAAGTCCAGCCAAGAAGGATCAGGATCAGAAATGAAAGATTACGGGCCTGTTTCAGACGATTTATCGTTCTTTTTCTTTTCTTTCTTCGCTTTATATCTGAAGGTACTGGAGGTGGAGAAGTTCTTTTTCTGTAATGACTGGTCCTGGAATTTTTCATAAAAGAATTGTACAGGTTGAAAAGAAATTCTGTTCATTCATCAGTCTTACATCATTATCCCAGAGAAAATTCTTCAGTAGATCATAAGTCAGTCAGTATTCAACTTACTCCTGTTTCAGATATTTTTAATAAGCCTTCTGGAAATATTCATTTTCGCTTTCCATCTGAGAAAAAATCTAAGAATTTAACAGAATTTTTGAATTTCTCTGATCTGAAGAATACTGAATCTAAAACCAGGTATCGAATGGCAGAGTCTGCATCTGAAAAGAAAGACGTTCCTGTCAACATCCTGTGAAACTGTGATAATGTGAAGACATGAACGATGTTGTGAAAAGCAAAGATGATTATAAAGAATATACGCATCAACTGCAGAAGCTTCTGATGAAAAGAGATGCGCTGAAGAAAAAAATACATTCCATCAAAATACATTACATTCAGCTCTTCGGAAAACTTCGTATGGAAGAATTCAACCTGCAGATCCGGATTATCCGACTGAAAAAAGAAATTGCCTGGATGGTTCGAAAGCTAAATTCTCATGAAGCGGTTGATATCGAGCAAATGCAATCTGAAATTGATCAGCAGATGAGTGAGTACGACCTGCAGATGACTCAGATGGCAAAAGAATACTCCTTAGTCAGCGAAGCTAAAGAGATTTCGAAAGATGATGCTCTGAAGATCCGTCATATCTATCATCGGATCGCCAAAAGGATCCATCCGGATCTTCATCCCAAACTGGCTGATAATGAAGATGTTTGTTTAATCTGGCATGCCGCCTGTCTTGCTTATGAAATCAACGATCTTGAAGAACTTGAAAATCTGGAAGTACAGCTGAACCTGCTGCTCGATGAGAATCAGGAGAATGCAGATGATTTCGAATTTGACTTTGATCCTGAAAAACGGATCATTCGGATTCAGGAACAAATTGATGAGTTGAGCAAAGACCCAGCTTTTGATCTTTGTCAATGGATGGATACTGAAGAAGGTCAGGAACAAAGAAAGAACGTTTTTGCTCGTGACATCGCAAAACTGAAAACATATATTGACTCTCTTGAAAAAAAGAAGCAGGAAATACAGGAAAGGAGCCATTCATGTCCAATGCATTAACGAAGTTTGATGACAGTCAGGATCTGATCGTTTTTGGAGATCTGCCCGATCTTTTAAAACCTATGCAGGAAAGAATTTACCTGGATTCTGTTTATGCGGCTGGAATCAGTCATCTTGATGATCCGGAGCGTCCAGCAGGACTTAAGCCGCAGGAAAAGCTTCGTCTGATCAGAGAACCGAAGAATCCAAATGATCTGTATGCGATTCGAATAGAGAATGAGACAGGCAAAAAAATTGGATATATTCCAAAAAAGAACAATCGAGTTTTTGCCCGTCTGATGGATGCGGGAAAGATGATTGAAGCGACTGTTTCAATCGTTAAAAAAACGGGTCGTTATTATTCACTTAAAGTCGATCTCTGGATGGAGGATTTCTAATGAAAGATCTTAATGAAATCGAAAAAGAAGCCAATGAACTGGCAGCTTATCCAGTAGAAGATGAAGGGGCGCTGCAGACTGCTTCGGATCTTTATGAAGAACTGCTCAACCGTCTCAAAGATCCTTATGAACAACAGATCATCCGTTATAATCTAGGATCTTTATTTAAAAAGAGAGAAGATTATGAACAGGCAGCTGAGCTTTTTCAGAAAAACTATGAAATGACAAAGGACCTGCTTTCTGCAGTTGGATGGATAGAATGCCTGCTTGAACCTTCATGTGACGGCTTTGATGAAAATAAAGCGCTGAAACTGTGCAATGAACTCTCAGGGAATTTAAGAGTGGATATTCTGAAAGTCAGGATACTGATGGAAGGCTCAAAGGAGCTGTATGATCCCAGAGAAGCGATGAAAATTATCCAAAAGGATATCGATCTTGCCTGTGATAACCGGGATTTTCCATTGCAGCCATTTCCTGAATTTGCCGCAGCTTATGTCTGGTTTTCCTTTCTTGCGTTTGATCCTCCAATCATACATGAAATGAGAGATCTGCTTGAGGATGCAGTCGATGTTCTTAAGAAACGCATGAAAATGGAGCCGGATAGCCCAAAGGACGTCGATCTGATGGAAGTTCTTGAAGATCTTCTTGATGAGTATGAATTTGCAGTGTGAAAAGGACTTCAGCTGAAATCCTGCATCATTTATAGATTAAAAAAGGGGCTGTTAAATTTCGACTGATTTTTCATCAGCGAGATTTACAGCTCCTTTTTCTATGCTTTTTATCTGATTCAATCCTGTTTTATGATGTGTTTTTCCGCTCAAGTCAATTTTTGAACGCACTGAAAAGAGCCAAAACTCAAAAAGACTGTTTATAATCTTTTTCAGATTTCGCTTTTCTGCTCCTTTAATTTTCCATAACGTTCGAGTTCTGGGAAACTCATCCGATTTCTGTTGTTTAATTTTCTGATATTGTGTCCCATGGCCACAATAAGCACCTCAAATTTTACGTTTTCCAGTCCCCGGCGTCTCAATCGGCTGTATCTGTAGTTTTCTTTAAGATCTCCGAAGGTTCCTTCCGCCTGAATGCTCCGGCTGACCATAATCTCATGTCCTGCATCTGAAGACATGTTCTCCCG
>NZ_MPJW01000042.1 GCF_001945525.1 Ileibacterium valens | reverse complement strand
AGCCGATGACCTTTCTGTGGGGCTGGTTCTGGTGGGTGTATCGATACAGCTGTTCTTCTGAATAATACCGGGTCCCTTTTGGAGAAACAGCGGCTGGCTTGAGTATTCCGTTTTTGTCCATGTCCCACGGCTGCTGTACAGAAACACCAAGTTCTATGGCGAATTCTCCAATTTTCATCAATGCCATGGATACTGCCTCCACTATAAGAATACCGTTTTCACAGGTGGAAGACGAGATATTTTTAGAATGAACTACATACTATAAGATTACTTGAAACTGTTATGAGCCCATTTTGAATAAAAAGGTATTACAAAAATACATACAAATTGATGGGTGAGAGAAAAAATAAAAGTTGGACCAGAACAAAAACTTGGCTGGAAACTAAATTTCATGACTATTTGTGAACTGAAACCAGAATATGACTGGCATTGAGGTTAATGTCAGAAGTTATGTTGGATATATAAGGTGGTTAGGATCTAAATTTTAAAGATGCCATGTAATTCAACTTTTCTCTATTGGTGAGTCCGTTCCTGACTGCTTCATATACGGGGAAGAAGTGGAGCTGAAGTATAGATTTTGTTATCAATAATATAGATTTGAATAATAATATTATAGATTTTGTATCATAATATAGGTTTTGTTATCGATATTATCGATTTAAATATCAATATTATAGGTTTCAATATCAATAATATCGGTTTAAATATCAATATTAAAGGTTTGGATATCAATTTTATCGGTTTTGATATAGATTGATATTGATATTTTAGCTTAGATTATTGATATAGATATCATTGATAAAATAATAAGTGGATATTTGTGGAGTCTGAATTAATGATCAGACTAAACACCTGCACAAAATATTAAATCTTTTGTTAAAAAAGCAGTATCACTTTCCGTTGGAGGTGCGTGAGAATGATGAGCAGATGCGTGTATTGGTTGAAAATATTCAGAAACAGAAAACTGAATTGAGAAACGTTGAGATAAAAGAAGCTGGAGGAGGATGTCCAAAAATATATGACACTCTTTCCTCGTTTTCCAATCAGGATGAAGGTGGAGTTATTCTTTTTGGTTTATCTGAGAAGGAAGGCCATAAAATTACCGGCGTATATGATCCAGCGGATTTACAGGTACAAGTAAATAATCGATCTCTGGAAATGGAGCCTGTTGTACATCCACTGCTTAATGTATTTTCCATAGATGGTAAGCAGCTCGTAACTGCGGAAATTAATGGATTGCCGTATGCTGATCGGCCGGTTTTCCATAAGGCAAAAGGAATTCAAAAAGGGTCATACATCAGAATCGGCGATTCTGATGAACATATGACAAGTTACGAAATATATAAATATCAGGCTTACAGACTGGGGCTTAGAGAAGATCAGAGAACTGTCGAATCTGACTGGATTATGTTGGATACCGTACGAATGCAAACCTTTATCAATACAGTAAAAGCTTCAGGCAGATTTGAAGGAATGTCCGATGACCAGGTTCTCACTTTGCAGAAAGTGATCAAAAATGGAAAACCAACTCTTGCAGGATTCATGGTTTTTTCCAAATTCCCTCAGTCTGAATTTCCTGGATTGGCTATTACTGCTGCTGTAGTTCCTGGAGAGTCAACAGGTGAAACAGACAGCAATGATGCTCGGTTTTTAGATAACAGGAGGATAGAAGGATCGATTCCGGAAATGCTAGAAGAATCGATCAATTTCCTCGAACGAAATATGAAAATCAGAACGATAATCGATAAAAATGGTAAACGGACTGATAGATATGAATATCCTCTGGTGGCGATCAGAGAAGCTATTCTGAATGCTTTAATCCATCGAGATTATAGTCGACATACTAATGGAACTCCGATCGATATAAAAATGTTTACAGATCGAATTGAAATTATTAGTAGTGGAGGGATTTATGGTGGCTTTCCTGTAAGTCAGCTTGGACGAGATAATCCCGAATCAAGAAATAGCGCGCTTGTGAGAATACTTGAAATTTTGAAAATAAGTGAAAATCGGTATAGTGGCATTCCAACGATGGAAAAGGAAATGAAGAAGTACGGGCTCAGAGCTCCCGAATATATTGATAATGGGCGTCAATTCAAAATTATCTTTCGAAACTCACTGCAGCAGAAAGATTCCAGTACAGATGGTGTCTTTCAAAACTTGTCTGAACGTGAGATCGAGGTTCTGAAAAGCTGTATTGTTCCATTATCACGAAAAGAAATTGCACAAATATTATGTTTGAACTACGTTTATACTTCTAATAATGTAATAAAGCCAATGATTAAAAAAGGATTGTTAGTAGAGGCAGAGAGACAGGGAAGAACGACGCGATTGGAAATTGAACCGTCACTTCGAAAACAGCTGGGAATATCGGATAATGAATAATAACAAAAAGATACTGTAAGTGTTTTTGTTGGCAAATAAAGTCTGGATTACATGATGTTCAATTAAGGTAAAAAACGAAAAAAGGCGATATAAACATTTTCGATGACTATCTTTCAATTAATCGTACTGTTATGAGAAGAAATTAAATAGAATAACATGAATCGTGGATTGGATTAAATTTTATTATCGTTGACTCTGAAACAGAAAGCTAAGTTTTTTTGTATAAATCAGAGTTTACGCTTTCTAAAAAAGAGCGTTGTTTAGCACATGTTAATCAAGAGCAGTTATTTCAAATATATGCTGAGTCTAAGTAATATTAAATTATTTGCACTCAAACTTGGGCTTTTCGTATTCAGGAATACTGACTGAAGTGACTTCGCTTGGAGATAACTGGCTAGAACAAACTCCAGCAACTATTGGATTCAATTTTCCAGAAAGGATGTTCTATGTTTAAGTTTGATAATTTTGATTTGAGCTAGTATTTGAGAGAAGAGTATGACGGGAAAGAATTTGATATGGTTGAGTAGGTTGGAGACTGGGAAGGATACGATGTTCATCTCGGCTATACGCAAGAAGGTGAATATATATTACTGTCGAAAGTCAAAAAGGCTGGTACGCAAGTGAAGATGACCGTGAGACAATCGAATATATTTTTGACCTATAGTCTTTCTTATATTAAACAAAGCCTCTAACGAGTGCTTTTTTAGCAGATAAATAATAACTAGCAAAAAAGAATAAGCTGAAAGCTCTGATCATTCAAATATCAAATCAGGCGATTTTTAAAATTCGAGTGAAGTCTGTTATATGGAAGCAGTTTGAATCCATCATAATCTTTTGATCGACTGTCGATATAATGGAAGAGAACATAATGTCTGAATGAAGTGCAATTAGACTTGAAATAAAGTTCAGAAATTAAAAAATTAAAGCTTTGGGCACAGTTAAAGAAATTTTTTCGGACTATTGTTTCAAATCGAAAGAAGTCCTTTCGGACTAACAGAAGGAAGAGGTCAATAATGGAAGAGAAGAAAAAATATGCAGCCGCTGTCGATATCGGTGGAACCAATACCCGTGTGGCATTGGTTGATGAAGATTACAACATATTAAAGCGTGTTCAATTTGCTACGATGACAGATGATCCAATGGAAAACTGCCGTAAAATAGCCAGCTTCATCCTGTCTTATGAAACTCCTGTCGAAGGGATAGGCATTTCTGTACCAGGTGTTCTGGATACAGAAGATGGACGGATCTTAATGGCTAATAACTTTGGAAATGAATGGCTGGATTTTCCACTAACCAAGACGATCAGTGAATTAGCAGAAGTACCAGCCTGGCTTGCCAATGATGCCAATTTGGCAGCACTGGCTGAAGCAGCTGCTGGAGAAGGCAAAGATAAGAGAATTGTACAGTTTCTGACGATTTCAACTGGAATTGGAGCAGGCCTTATCGTTGATAAGGAAATCTATGAAGGCGCTCATGGACTTGGAAATGAAGTCTCTAATGTAATTGTCTGGCTTGATGGACCTTCACAAAACGGTCTTGCGGCTGGCGCCATTGAAGCCATATCTTCAGGAACCGCAATTACCAAAAGAGCAAATGAAGCGGGCTTAAAGGCTGCGCATGCCGGTGAAGTAAATGAGCTTGCGGTTGAAGGTAATGAAGAAGCAAAACAGATTATGGAAGAGGCTAAGGAATATCTGGCCAATCTAATTGCGAGTCTTTATGCGATCAGCGATCCGGATATCGTTATTTTAGGTGGCTCAGTAGCCATGAAAACTCCAGGGTTTGTTGAAGAGGTTGAACAAAGAGTCAAGGATAAAGTTTTCTATGTACTTAAGCCTTTTATAAAAATTCATCGTTCCACTCTGAGTGAAGATTCAGGCTTAATTGGAGCTGCCGCATTGGCATTTACCAAAAAAGACAAAATGAATCATGCCTGAACTGTTATTATTTGAGAAACTCAAAATATCAGTCTTAGAAAAATTCGGCCTTAAAATGGTTGGTTTACCTGCAATTCTTACCGTTTTATATGGATCATTTCTCTTTATTTGCGCAATGATTCTGAAATCTGATACTATTAAATCCCTTTGGTCATCCACAAGGCCAAAGGACTACCACGTCAAACCTGGAAGATTTCGATCTTTCAGGTTTTTTCCATTTTCTAATCGCGAAATAATAAAAACGTAAGATCCATAATATGGGAATGTTCCTATTATCAAAGTATAATTGCTTAGTGATAGCATTCCAATTGACACAAAGATAACTCTTTGCAAGTCTGAATGTGAATTTTGATCTGAAACTGATCGTTTGATCGGTTCGAAATGTTGTAGAAAAAGGTGATTTATTGCAGCTATTAAAGAAATTCATGAAGTCCAAAGCCCTGTATCTGGCTGCGGCGCTACTTTGTCAGCTGTTAATCCTGATCATCCTGATGAGCTATTTCTCATATGAATTTGTTCCTGTGTATTATTTTATGATCGTTTTATCCGTCATTGTAGCGATTATTGTGATCAACCGGGATTCAGATTCTTCAAGCAAGCTGCTGTGGGTTTTTATCATCATGGCGCTGCCTTTCTTTGGAGGAATTCTTTATCTGCTCTTTGGCGGAAGAAAGATTCCAAAAGCTCTGATGATTCAGGACAGACAGGCCTATTCTGACTATAAGCAATATGCTTTGCAGAATATGAAAATGATCGAAAACGGTCCTTCTGACGATCCTAACTTCAAGAAAATGATCAATATGGCCTGGAACAATGGGTACTTTCCAGTCTACTCGCACGTAGACACCAAATACTTTTTCACAGGCAAGGAGCAGTTTGAATCGATTCTTGAGGAACTAAAGAAAGCCAAAGAATATATCTTTATCGAAACCTACATTATCGATGAAGGAAAGATGTGGGATTCCATGCTTGAGATTCTTGAACAGAAAGTAAAGGAAGGTGTGGATGTCCGTATCGTTTATGATGACTTTGGCTCGATTTTAAATGTCAAACCTGAGTTTCAGGAGACATTAAGAGAAAAGGGAATTAAGATTCATTCCTTCAACCCGATCCATCCGAAGCTTGCGATTCAGATGAATAACCGTGATCACCGCAAGATTATTGTGATTGACGGCAAAACCGCTTTTACTGGCGGCAGTAATATTGCGGACGAATACATCAATGAAGTCGAATGTTTTGGATACTGGAAAGATATGGGAATTCGAGTGCGGGGAAGAGCCGCTGAACCGTTCATTATTTCCTTTTTGCAGACGTGGAATTATGTCAGCGACACGAATACTCCTTATGAAGAATTTGTGATGCCCCCTGCTTCCTATCCACAGTATTCGGAGAAAAAAGGATATGTCCTTCCTTTTTCCGATTCACCAACGGATTCAAATAATATTGGTAAGAATGTCCATATGAACATGTTAGCTGGCAGTACAGAACGCTGCTGGATTTCAACTCCATATTTAATTCTTGATTCAGAGATTGAAGCTCAGCTGATTCTTGCGGTGAATAATGGCGTAGATGTTCGAATCGTTGTTCCTGGAATTCCAGATAAGAAGACAGTTTATGAAGTAACAAAAGCCAACTATGAAAACCTGTTAAAAAAAGGAGTCCGGATCTATGAATACACGCCTGGCTTTATTCATGGAAAAGTGACTCTAGCCGATGATAAACAGGCTTTTGTAGGAACGGTAAATATGGATTTTCGCTCGTATTATCTTAACTATGAGTGCGGAATCTGGATGTATGACACAGAATGCATTCCGGATATCCAAAAAGACTTTGAAGAAATTTTTGCCCAGTCGCATGAGGTGACTCTTCAGGAAGTCAAAAAAGTCAATCCAGTGGTTCGCTGGTCCAGAAACATTCTGAAGATTTTTTCGCCACTGATGTAAAATGAATCACTCGCAAAATTATCTAATCCTTAGCAAAAGTGATTGGGATGAAAAGTCTGTTCTGAATGCATTGATATAAACGAAGCAGTCAATGAAACTAGCCTCTATTAATTATGTATTAATTTCATAGTGATTATGATTAATAACGTATTCATTATGAATTACCAGCTAAGACCTTTACAGGATGAATGGAACCTCAGACTTCTTCTCTTCCTGTAAAGGTCTTTTTTTATCATTATCTCTAAAAAACATCGGCTTTAAATATTTGTGCAGATATCATAAATCGATGGCAAAACCTCCCTGAATAATCCAAATACTATATAGTCAGAGAGTATAAGTCGTAACTTTTGCGCAATATATGATTTTGATTACGATATAATAGTTTTACTATACCATTATTAAGAAATTGGTTAATACGAGATGGGCTCATAACAGTTTCAAGTAATCTTATAGTATGTAGTTCATTCTAAAAATATCTCGTCTTCCACCTGTGAAAACGGTATTCTTATAGTGGAGGCAGTATCCATGGCATTGATGAAAATTGGAGAATTCGCCAAAGAACTTGGTGTTTCTGTACAGCAGCTGCGGGACATGGACAAAAACGGAATACTCAAGCCAGCCGCTGTTTCTCCAAAAGGGACCCGGTATTATTCAGAAGAACAGCTGTATCGATACACCCACCAGAACCAGCCCCACAGAAAGGTCATCGGCT
>NZ_MPJW01000040.1 GCF_001945525.1 Ileibacterium valens | reverse complement strand
TGAATATTGTCGACGATAATTCTGGGCCCATAACGAGACAAAAAAGTACCCGAAACGAGCGAATACTTAACCAAAAGTGTTAAGTATTAAATCACCCGTTTTGGGTACTTTTATAAAACCACGAACATCTTGTTCCTGAATGAAGTAGCAATGAATTATTCAGAGTTCTTTTCTTCTCAATAAATTCATACCGTTTAACTGTGCATCTCTTCATGAAATTTTTAAAGGCATGTGAAAACCAAGAGAAAAGCTCTGTTCTCATTCAACGTGAAGCAAGAACAGAGCTTTTCTGATGGTCGGTTGATTCAGGTCAGATCTTTTAGATCCGCTCTTTAATCATACAATCATTCTTTTCTTCGATTTGGTTTCATTCAGTCTGACATCGAATGGATCAAGGTCAGTTTTCATTCTTCTGCTTTTCTTTGCGTTTTGTCCATACGTTCGTTTTATTCAGAAACACTGAAGATAAGAAAACAGCTTGGCTATATCGAAAAGATTCATCGACAACTTTCTATAGAATTCGTTTTAATAATGTTTTCGATCAGCAGGAAAGACGATATACGATATCCATTTCTTTTAAAGTTCCGGAAATGTCATCGGATTGTCCCAGGCCCTGAAGAGCGCGGTAAATAAACTTCATCGCATCCTGGTGATCATCTGAATGATCATGCATGCTTGTCAGATTGACTGCAATTTTTTTCAGACCACTCCATAAACGAGTCTGCTGGGCTGTCTGATTCTGCTGGAAGGAATACAGCTGATTGAGATTGATAGCCGGTTCAAGGCAGCAATCTTCCAGGCAAATCTTTTTCTTTTCTTCATTGATTTCTTCAATGCGGATCAGAAGACTTTCCATATCCAGTCCTTCTTCTGAAAGAATACGAAGCATGAGTTTATCCGTATTCTCAGTTTTCTGATTTGTCTCGCATACTCTGGCTAATCCGTAAAGGGAACTAGCCATATAGTCCTGTAGCTGTTGTGTATTCATAATTCACCTTTCTGGCTTCTGCCATCTCTCGTCGATTCCAGAATCTGCTTTTAAGCTTTTGTGTCTGCAACGGCATGAATCAGAACAAGTCAGTAGGCTGATTATCGCTCTGGTCATGAATTCAACGCAAATCTTTTTGAAGTGCCTTATTCTCTTTTTCAAGCAGATTATTTATCTTTTCAAAAAAGAGTAGACTCTTCAATTCTAAGACTGGCTCATGCGTTTTATCGTGTCGATTCACTTTGATAAAAATCATTCCCGGATTAACTAGGAAAACCAATCATCCTGATATTGGATGAAATCTATTCGTTCAGTTTTCTGAGCTGGATCAGATGTAAATTCCGTTGCTTAAAATCTCAATGACTGGAATTTTGGCTGGCTGAAATCTCTGACATCTATAAATACACTCAAATCACTGAAATAGACATAACATTCTGGATTTGTGTTTATTTAATGGTTCTCTTTCTAGCGTTCTGAATGAAAACCAGAAAAATTCAGCCATATTTTGGGACAGACCAATCATTACGATTAAAGAAACTGATGAAATACAGTGTCCTTCAAGCGAATAAATCAAATGGAAATAATCTTTGAATCTTACGAACAGGAGCCCTTCCGTTTCATGTAAGCCCTTGTAGTGCAGATCTACCATTTTCATACTGAAAGATTATCAATCCGAATACTAATTTGACTGAGAACTTGAGAAAACGGTTACAGCTATAGTATAAAGGATGTAGAAACAGATTTTGGTTGCATAGACCACTAAAGGTTATAAAGTTATGATTACTTTCGATACTATCCGATTCTTTCAGAATTTATCAAAAGAAGATTTGATGATTGCCCTATCCCGTTTAAAAATACAGCATGAAGTGATACCAAAAGGACGGTCGATCTTTCACAGCGGCAACAGCCGGGATGAATTTGCGATCATTCTTTCCGGTATGGCTGCTGCGGAAGAATATGGGTTAAATGAAGAAAGAATTCTGTTGTTTACGGTTTCTGATCAGGATTTACTGATCGATTCTTCTATTCTTCATTCAGAACCCTGGAAAATTGAATTTCGAACAATGACTCCAGTCACCATCATCCGCATGAATTTTCAGGCTTTGCGCTCACCGATCAATCGGCTTGAACAGCTGCTGCTTGACCGGGTTTATGAAGGGCTCATTCATAATGCAAGAAAAATCAACCGGAAAATTCTGTTAATTTCACTGCCAAACCTGCGTATGAAAATTTTATGCTATCTCTGCCTGATCCGGCAGGAAGTGCCTTATGCTCATCCGCATGAAATCTTTGAAATCCCACTGGATCGGGCTTCTATGGCAAATTACCTGAATACGGATCGATCCGCTTTGTCAAAAGAATTGGGGAAACTGCTGCATGAAGGTATTATTGACTTTGAGAAGAATCGATTCAGTCTGCATATCAATGCTGACAAATATCTTGAAAGCGCAGGCGGATCCTTCACGAGGTGAGCACGATGAGTATGAGAATTATTTCAGGAAGTGCCAGAGGCACTCACATTGAAGCACCAGAAGGCCTCGATACCCGGCCGGTCACCGATAAGATCAGACAATCTCTTTTTAATATCTGGCAATTCGATATTCCTGGATGCCGCTTTCTGGATCTTTTTTCCGGTTCTGGAAGTATGGGACTTGAAGCGTTGTCGCGAAACGCAGATGAAGTGATTATGGTTGAAAAAAGCCCTAAAGCCGCAGCCGTCATTGCTTCCAATCTAAAAACCTGCCATTTTGAAAACCGAAAGGCCAAAATTTTGCAGACCGATGTCTTTAGGGCCATCGATGATCTATCCAATCAGAAAAAGACATTTGATCTGATTTATCTAGATCCTCCTTATACGGTTGATGAAATCTTTGAACCCGTCATGGATTCTATGGGAAAAGCAAATCTTCTTGATCCTGATGGAATGCTTGTGATTCGGACCAGAAAGGAAAAAGAGATGAAGGATCAATATGGAAATCTGGAAAAGTTCAGAGAAAAAGTGTATGGGATTTCTAAAGCTCATTTTTATCGACTGTCTGATTCCAAAGTTTGATCAACCGCACTTTGCCTGAAGATCCGAAAGCATTTCTGATCTACTGCCGCAAAAGCTAAATAAATACCTAAAGCCAAAAATAAAACGAAAGAAATAAGCAAAAAGTCAAAATTATATCCAACCCATTTGTTTTATAAACTCTACGAATAATGTCAATATTATCGATACATCTGGCCTTAATTCATGTTTTTGTTCATTTGAGAGCAGAAACTCCTTTCAAAAACCTGTATTTCACAAATTTGTGAAATTTGTTTTTCGTACATCTCAATGCACCCCGAAATTTCGGGTATAATTGAAACGATTCCAATACTATGGGTTTTCAAACATGCTAGAGCCAGCCATCTCTTTGAGATGGTAAAGCAAAATAGGAGACTAATTGAATCTATGCGCCGATTTTTAAAGAAACAGGACCTGATTAACACTGTCAATGAACTAGTCACAAAAAAGAATCCTCAGCTTGTCAGTATTTATAAGGAAGTAATGCTTTACCATTATTCGAAACAAAAGAAAGATACTCATAAGACCGTTGAAAAAATGCTGTTTGTTCCTGTGCGAATCAAACTCGCATTAGTAAATACATTTCTTGCTTTTGCCGCAATTATTCCACTCGAAGCTTTGCTTGGCAGAGGAATGAACCCTTTATTCTTTGCAGCAGCGATGACTCTACTGAGCATTTTTGTCTTTGCGGAAATGAGAACGCTCAAAAGCAAGCTTTCTGAACTCGATTCAGCGATGCCTTACATTCTGATCGACGAACTGATCGCCAGGAAAATCATCGTTCTTGTTCCTAAAAAAGCAGGCAATTCCAACGCAGCTGTCAAAGCAGCCAAATGATTCTGGCTGCTTTTCTTTTTGGGAAGGTTTAATCAATATGTTTTTAGACACTTCTCCTTTCTATGTCTGCAATGACTTTTTTTGCAAATCTTTTCCATTACTTCGGTATCGCTTTCAATGGTTTATTGAGTTTTCTTCATCTAAAATAGTTTTTAATGAATATCGAATATCCTCTTCTGCTCCTCTTTTATTGATTTTCTTAACTCAACTTTAACAACTCGGATTTTTTTCATTTGTAAGGTTAAATTCATGATGACAATTGATTCATTCAGTGTTACACCCGAATTTCCACAAAAAAAGCCGAATCTGGACGTTCATCATGAGCTAAAACGCTGAAATTCTTAATAAATGGTGGATTTATCATCAAAATCAGCATTGTTTTTCTTTATTTTGTCTTAAATCAAAACACAAATCTTCTACACATTCTTTACTTATTTTCCAATATAATCACATTGTGCAACATGTTTTTTGTGGTAATCCGGAAAGAAGGTGACCCCTATCGAAACGAATACTACCCATTATCTGTCATCTGAAGACTCTCAGGAAAATTCTTCCAAAGATCATATTCTTGCCTGTCTTTCGCCCGTTCCTGCCAACCAGAGAGTCATCCGTTCAGCTGCCAAATGCGCCAGCCTGTACAAGGCGCCCTTGACGGCAATTTTTATTGAAACGTCTTTCTATACCAAAATGTCCAGGGAAGAACGGCGCATTCTCAAGGAAAACATGCGTCTAGCCGAAAGTTATGGATCCGATGTGATTACACTTCATGGAGAGGATGCCGCTTATCTGATCGAAGAATACTGCAAGGTCAATCATGTCACGCATCTGATTCTCGGAAGAACCTATCTGAAAAGCCAGAAGTACTTCAGAACTCATAATCTTGCCGATAAGCTGCGTGACCGAATGCCGGAAGTCGAATTCCATGTCGTTTCCAATCCAGGATACAGAGACAACCGCCTGCTGCGTTTTGACCGGACTCTGACTTATAAAGGAATTCTTCAGGATATTTTTATCTGCGCCATGATCCTGACTGCCAGCGCGATTATCGGTACTCTTTTCGATGAATATGGGCTCGATGATGCCAATATTGTTTCTCTGTTTATTCTGGCTGTTGTTTTATGCTGCATGGCCAGTAAACGGGCGATCATGTGTGTGATCTGTTCCCTGATTGCGATATTTATCTTTGACTATATGTTTGTTGCTCCGCGAGGCGCACTGATCACTTATAACACAGGATATATGGTGACATTCTTTACCACTTTTGTTACGGCCCTTATTATTGGAACCCTGACTCAGTCTCTGAAAGCAAGCTCCGCTTCTTCAGCGCAATCCAGCTTTCGGACTCAGAAACTGTTTGATACGAGCCGGCTTTTACAAAAAGCAGCAGACCCTGAAGATGTCATTGCCGTTACGATTCGTCAGATTGCTGAAATGACTGAACGCAACACAGCCTTCTTAAAATACGAAGATGGAAAAATAGTATCCAGAACAATCTACAATCAGTACAACTCTTCAAAAATGATGGAAGAATCACTGAACCAGGAAACCGAGACTGCGCTATGGGCAATTGAAAACAAGAAGATCGCCGGGGCGAGCACTTTACATTACCGGGATTCACGTTTTTTATATATCCCCTGCTATACCTCCACCAGTCTTGATGGAGTGGTAGCCGTCGAGTTAAAAAAAGACGTTCTTGATTCTCTTGAAAGTACAGTCGCCAGAGCCATCGTCTCAGAAGGGTCCCTGGCTTTAGAAAACATGGAATTGGCCAGAGCGGTAAAAAGCGCTGAAATCAAGGCGCAATCCGAAGAAATCCGTGCAGATCTGCTTCGAGCGATCTCGCACGACCTGAGAACTCCGTTAACTGTAATTAATGGAAATATCGGAAACCTGAAAGAATCCAACAGTTCCCTGAGTGAAGAGGAAAGAGACAGCGTTTATGATGCAATCTATGAAAATTCAGTCTGGCTGACGAACCTGGTCGAAAACCTCCTGACCGCATCTCATTTCGAGAATGGAACGATTCAGGTCCATCCTGAAATCGAAATGATCAGTGACATTATTGAAGATGTGCTCTTGCGCCCAATTCATCAGTCAAGCAATCGGAATATTGAAGTGGACATTGAAGACGATCTGCTGATGGCAAGAATGGATGCTCAGATGATCGCAAGAGTCATTCATAATCTGCTGACGAACGCGATGGAAAATACGGATCCAGATACCCGGATTCTGGTTCACTGCTTCCAGGATCAGGATGAAGCGGTCATTGAAGTCTGTGATGAAGGAAAAGGAATCGAGGACTCGATGAAACCGCAGATTTTCGATATGTTCTATATCGGAAACCGGAAAGTGATCGATTCAAGAAAATCAATGGGCTTAGGCCTGTTCCTGTGCTCTAAAATCGCTAAAGCACATGGCGGAACGCTGAGCCTGAGTGATAATGTTCCGCATGGATGCCGCTTTGCATTAAGACTTCCGTTAGTCAGTCTGCCTGAAAATGATGAAGTTTCAATGGATTTTGAAGATCCTGAGCCTGTGGTGGTAAACCCGGAATCTCTGCTTGAACCGACCCGGTTAAAACTTTCATCGATGATGGATAATCAATCCGGCGTTGATCCATTACCAGTCACCACAATGGATGAAACTTATCAATCACAGTTTGAAAAAGGATTCTGATTTCCCATCAGAATTGCTGCGATAAATTAAAAGAAAAGAAAAAGGAAAAGAGGTTTTGTAAAAGCTGCATTAATGCAGCCGCCATCCAGTGTCAAACCGGATGGCTTTTCTTTTTAACAAATCTGTGCAAGAAGCCCCTATCTCTATAGCCGGAGCAGATTAAGTTTGTTTACTCCTTAAAAGATCTCATCCTGTTCATGTTATTGACAGCCTGATCTTTCAAAAAGCTCATTTGATATTCATACCTGAAATCCCTGTTAAGTTTCGTTGTTTTCATCTTTTTGATTTTTGTATAATTCACAATGTCGTTAAGTTAAGGAGTGTCTTCCATGCGGAATTCGCTCCTCGTTTTTTTGATTTTTAACACAAGCAGTGGAGTTGCTCCAAAAGTTTATAAATTATCCGAATATGGCACTTGACAGACCGAAGCTCGGAACTAATCCATAATCCGAAGGATTTCGGAGGTGGTTATTTTGACCCATTCGAAATCCCCTAAACAGTATCGCCAAATCTTCTATTCTTACCTGGACGGTCTGGC
>NZ_MPJW01000075.1 GCF_001945525.1 Ileibacterium valens | reverse complement strand
CAAAAGGCGGAAATCTTCCGTTTCCGACTTTCCTGAGAGGAAAGCTGGAGCACAGAGAAGATTTCCGCCTTTGATGGTATTCAGGGATAACCGGGAATAAAAGCCCGTGCAAATTTCAAAAGGTTACGATGAATAAAAAATGAAAAGTGAATTTTACAAGACATTTTCATTCTCGACTGGCGAATATCTTTAATGCAAAAAAGAAAAAGAACGAAAAAAAGCGAAAGACGACAAGAGTAATCCTGCCGATCTTCCGCTATTCATTTCTTTGGTAATTCGTATATCCAGCAGATCGAAGTTATAAGAATTAATGTCTATTCGTTCTCAATCCAAGCTCTTCTGAATATTTTAATGTTAATGCGTATGGCTTATTTCTTCTTCTTTTTGGAAGCAAAGAATAATCCACCTGCAGCCACTGCTGCTACAGCAGCAATTCCTGCATATAACTGCCAGTTTGTTCCAGTGCTCGTATGAGCTGTATCCCGGACAACTTCAAGCTGGATGGTTCCCATTGTACCGTACTGAACATCGATTTTTCCAAGTTTAGCTGCTGTTTTGAGCTTATAACCCTTTGGAACTTCGAGTTTGTACTGCTTATCAAAATCATAGGAGTACTTCGAATTTACAGATTCAGCACTTGGCGATTCAATGGACTGAGTTCCTACGATTTGACGGGTTGAACCTGACTGAACGTAGTATTGAATTCTTAAGACAGCCTTGGCTTCTTTTACCGTTTCTTTCACTTTTAATGGAACAGCAATGAGTGTATCCTTGCCTGTTCCTAAAGCGACTTCATAAACAGTATTGGCATCAACCGCAAGTTCATATCCGTCAGGTACAGCTAAATCAGAGGCTTTAAGTTGTGCCTTAGTCTGATTGGCCTCAGTCTGCTGGAAGGTATAGGTAAATGTTTTTCCAACCTGTTTTCCTTCATAGGTAAAGGAAACCTGAGCCTGTCCGCTCTTAGCTACCTGTAATTCTACGTTTTTGGAACTGCCAAATGGAACTTCGATATTTTCGAAGGACTGAGCAATGGCATAGCCTTCAGGAAGCTCGATGTTTTCAATGGTGAAAACAGCATTTTCTGAATTGGTTGAAGCCTGCTGGATTCTTACATCTTTCGTTCCAAGATTTTCTTTCGCAATTGAATCAACAAAAGTCACATTCAATACAGCTGTTTTTGAAACCGGCGCATCTTCAATTGGTTTTACTGTTACATAATAGGTTGGTGAAGAATTCGCAATAAACATCATCTGCGGAAGTTCACCAGCGAGTTCATAGTTGTTTGGATAAACAATCTGCGTCGCACTCTGACTTTCCTGATATGGAAGTTCTGTAACGCCCGGGTCAAGCGTCGTTTTGACTGGGTATGGCTCTCCTACAACAGTTCCATCAGCCAGTCTAAAGATGATTGTAAAGGATGCTTCCGTTGCAGTCGGAGCTTCTGCTGGCTGCTCTTTGACAACAACCGTCACTTCACTTTGACCATTGCCATCCTGGGTAAATGTTGTTGAATCCGGCATGCTGACAAACACATATCCAGCAGGTACAGAGATCATGTCCTCAGACAGAGTTAAAGGTGTCCCTTCTGTGTAGGTGACATCTTTTGTACTGGAAGGTTCAACCGGATCGCCATTTTCAAGTTGATAGTTGAACTGAATAACTCCTGTTTTTTCTTCAGGAGCTTCTTCGATTTTTTCAACAGTGACTTCTACCGGATTGACTCCTTCAGAAAGAGTCAGATTCTTTTCATAAGAAACAATCTTGTATCCTTCTGGTACTGAAATTAGATCCTGACTTAATTCGAATGTTTCACCAGGAGTAAACTGAACTTCGATTTCATTCTTTGATACGACGGTTCCTTCTTTATCCTTAAATTCAAACTCGATCACTGCCGTTTTGAATTCAGGTTTCTGATCCGCGATCACAGCAACATCGATACTGGCTGGTGCCTGGCCATAAACGTAAGGCCCTGCAAGTTTGTTCTCTTCAAAATTCTGCTGATCAAGGACATATTCACCTGGAATATGCAGCTGACTTTCTTTGAGAGTCCAGGCTTCCTGCACGGTACCGGATACTTCAAGTTTCTGATTGCCAATGGTTTTGCCATTTTCTACAAAGTTAATCTGAATCGTTTCATTCACTTCCTGCACAGCAGGCATCACTTGCGAAGAATTGTTGTTCTCTTTATTGTTCTGAGTATTGTTTTCATCCGTTTCAGGATTCTTCTGTTCTTCCTTTGAACCTTCTTTTATCACTTCAACATCAAGAACCTGAGTCTGATTCCACTCAACGTTAACATTCTGAGGCTGACTGACAAATTCATAGCCTTTTGGAGGTGTTAAGGAGTTTAGATCAAATTGAGTGACATTCTGATCGTTTTCTTCATTGAGTTCAATCGTTTTGGATCCAACCTGATCTGAGCCATCCATATAATTAATTTCAAGCGATGCTGTATTACACAGATTGACCTCAAGATCAAGACTCTGTCCATAAGCTGCCTGTAAGGCATCATTCTTTTTGGAATAGGCATCTGTAAAGGCCTTGCTTTGATTCTGGCTTAATGCATAGCCTTCAGGAAGATCTACGTTAAGACCCATGACAAAATCAACAAGCTGATTCTTGTCTGGTTTAACCTGTAAAGTGTCCTGAGCTTTTTCAATTTCACTGCCATCGTGCATGAAAGTCAGATTGAGAACCGTTTGCTTATTTGTACTGGTACATACAATTTCAGGAACAATTCCTTCCTGTATATCAATCACTTCATCAGGATTATCTGCAGTAACTCCAGCCGGTAATTTCAGATCAGCGGCTTTAATTTTTCCGTCTTCTGGTTTTGCTTTGATTACCGCAATGGTTTTTTGATCTTCTTTCGAGACCAGAACTACTTTGACATCCTCTGTTTCGGTCTGTGATTTATTTTCGGCATCATTTTTCTTTGCGATATCTTCAATTGCAGTCTGACTAAGAACCGCATTGGTTTCTGAAGCATAAATTGGAAGAGTACTCTGAAATGTCATCATCAGCGACAGAGCACTTCCGGTTATCAGTTTCATATTTCGATTATTCATTCAGCTGCCTCCTAACTTTTTTAATAATCACTTCCATGATCTTTCCTATAAAGCCCGACCAGTCATCGGTCGGCTCAAACGTCGCATAAGATTTCATGGAAGATTCCATTCTACACAATACAACCGATAAAAAATCTTAACTTTTTCTTTAATTTTTAAAACCTGTTTATACACCCAATGGATATCGTCGACAGAATCAGCTGTTTTCATTCTATCAGACTTTTGGTTTCAGACTCTATAGTCGGAAAGTTTCGAACCTTACACATTCTTTTCCCAAGATTAAGTCTCTTTGTATTCTTTTGATTAAAGATCGATCCATTTCAGATCTCGGTTTTGAATCCGATCAGAATAAAAAAACCGGCTGATTATTGGCCGGTTTTTGGTTTAACACTGGATTTTAGAGTTCGATTTCCTTTTTCCACAGTCCATGCAGATTGCAGTATTCATAAACAGTGACTTTACCATTTACGTCAGTGATATCGAATTCAGCATTTGGAGCTTCACCAGGTTTCAGAGTTTTCTTTTCTACTGTTCCATCAGGATATTCAACCCAGATGTTTGTGATGTAGTGGTTATCAAGCATTGGATGAGCAATTTCACCAACCTGAACTTCAAGTTTTCCATCAACAGCTTTTACAGCTGGTACGTGTTTTTCAGTAGCCGCATCAGTAGAACCAGCTTTCAGTTCAGCTGCCGGCTGTCCATTTACTACAACTTCAACCGCTTCATCAGCTGGATAAATCAGTTCAAGAACTTCTCCATTAGCACCTTTGAATAATTTCATAATACACACCTCCTGTCTTGATTATAGCATTGAGACAATTGATGTGTTATTTGAGTACCTATTCTATTTTTGTAGACTTGTCTGATGATTTCGAAAGGTCCTTCAGGCGTCTTTAATCTTTTTTCTGAATTCAAGTGAATTTGCCTTCTCGAAATCCTTTGCAGGCGTCTGGTCAGCGCAAATTGGTATTCGATTTCACTTTCCTGAAGATCAAACGTAAAATGAAACTACAGCGGAGCGATCTTCATCAGAAAAATCCATAAAAATTATGAGTGATTTGACTGAAGCATTGCTCGAGAAAGGTTCAATTCATGAATTTACAGATCACACTTTTGAACAATGGAGATCTGCAGGTCAGAGTTCCAGAAGCCACAACACTTGAATCCCTGATCGAACAGATGGAGATCTCCAAAGAAAAGAAAAAACACCTTCAGATCCTGAAGGGTTCCAACGTTATTACCAATCCGGAAACGGAAATTCTTCCTGCCGATAGAATCACCCTTCATCTAGATGACAGCTTTAACATGAATGACGAAACCCCCATGTTTTTTGGAGCTGTACCGGTTGTTTATGAAGATGACTGGTGCCTGGTTGCCAACAAAAAACCATTCTTACTGGTTCATGGCGATGGAAATCAGGATGATTCACTCAACGCCCGTGTCAATTCTTACCTTGCCAGCAATGGATGGCCTTTTGTGGCTCAGCCTGTCAACCGCATCGACTATGAAGCCAGCGGTCTGGTTTTATTCGCCAAACACCCTTTAGCTCAGAATGCCCTGGCAAAGCAGTTTGAAGACGGCGAAGTGAATAAGGAATACTTAGCTGTTATTGATGGCCGCGTTGAAAACCGCGAAATTGATATCAACAATCCTATCGCCCGCAACCGTCATGAAGCCGATAAAATGATGGTTTATAAAAAAGGTAAACCAGCCCATACCCATATTTCCCGTCTGAAACTTTTCAACGATAAATCCCTGGTAAAAGCTAAAATCTCAACTGGACGTAAGCATCAGATTCGAGTTCATTTAGCCAATCTTGGCTACCCAATCATGAACGATCCATTGTATGGCGTAGTCCGCAATAATAAAGGTCTTATGCTTCAGGCTTATCGTCTCGGATTCAAGCAGCCTTTTACCAATGAATCCGTTGAAATTGAACTGCCAATGGATACACGTTTTAAATGGTTTGATCCTGAACTTGCTAAAGAAGCCTGATTTTCAGATTTCAATCTTTACTGATTCAAGCTGAACCATTATTCATGGTTCTCAGAATCCCTGACGATGATAATCTCTGCATGGATCAAGTAAAACATCAAATAAACACAAAAAGCGGTTGATCACGCCAGGACTTTCAATCCTGATAATAGATCAGCCGCTTTTGTTCATTTTCGACTCAATTGAATATTGGAATATGTGCAGAAAAGGTCTCAGTTTAATTCAGGATTGGCTTCTATAAGGGTCTTATTCTGATCAGGAACTTTTTTCCTGCGAATCAGAATTATCCTGAAGATTTCTGGTCAATTCTTCAATGAAATACCAGGTATAGGCTAAAGCGTAACTTACAGGAAAGCGATCTTTCATCATCTCAATTGTTGATGGAAATTTACCCTGATTGCGAACCAGCAATCGATGAAGCAAAGCGGGCAGCTCTTCTCTTTTCAGATTGGAGAGTACTTCAATCATCCGATAATCCGATTCATTGGTTTTGGTCACCGTTAACTCGGACAGACGCCTTGTCATTTCAATCAGATATACCTTGTAAGAATACAGAGCAACCGGCTCCATCCTGGCAAGCAGCCCAAGGGCCTCAATCATTTTTCCATAGCGGTAATTCTCTGAAAACCTGTTTTCTAAAGGAAACGGGCGATACCCTAACAAACTGCTCAAAGACAGATTTTCAATCTGGTCTGATAGCGGAATCACAACTTCCTTTTGCTCCATCTGCGTATCGAGATACTTCTCAACCACCTGCATTAATGGCCAATCATCCAAAGTAAAAGTAAAAAGATACCCTGGAAAACGGTCATAATATTTCATTGTTTCAAGATATCCCTGGTGATATAGAGAAAGAGCATGCCGTTCAGAGAAATCAAGTGAATTTCCCGGATTGATCAGCGGCTGGATCAATTTCATTTCGACCTGGGCTGTTGGCGGCTTGGGGTCAGTTGGATTATGAATATCAATGACCACGCGAACATCTGCTTCAGGCTGAATCTTTAATAAAAGTTCAACTGGCACATTATCCGCATACCCGCCATCCATATAGACCTGATCTCCAATCTCCACTTTTGGAAAAGCCGGATAACAGGCAGCTGAAGCCATGATAATGCTTCTGGCGTTTTCCCTTGTGATCTGATCTTTCGTGAAAGCTTCTCCTTCCTGCAATGTATCATTATAGGTCATGCAGGCGTAATCGATTGGGGAGTTCTTGAAGCTTTCGTAGTTGAAAATATTGTCAAAATGCTTTTTAAGCGGTGTGATATCCATTTTATCATCCATATATTTGATCAAGAATTCAATCATCGTCTTTGACCCATGGATTTTTTCACGAACCGTACTAGGCATATATGGAAGCTCTTCAGCGATTTCGGTTGGTTTCATCCCTAAAACAAAATCGACCACTGGATGAATATCCTGCTGAACGTAAAAAGCTCCGACCAGGGCACCAATTGAGGTGCCTGTCACCGCATCAAATCGAATCCCCAATTCTCTGAAAGCTTCCCAGGCTCCCACGTGATAGCATCCCTTCGCTCCTCCACCACCTAAAACCAGTCCTTTCTGAGGTTTTTTTGGTTCATCAATTGAGAGATTTTTGCCAGATTCTATATTTTTTAAATTATCATTCTTTTGATTTTTAAAGTTCTCTTCTCTTCTATCCAGCTGATCAGATGGTTTGAGTACAGATGATTCTTCAGAGGATTCTTCTTTTTGGGCGCTGGTTTGTTTTTCGAGCAGCTGTTTTTCATACTGTGCATCTAACCCGCTTCCATCTGTGAGATCCAGTGAAGTCTTTCGCAAGTCATCCAGATCAGGGTTTGAGAGATCATCATTATCGAACGGATTTTCTGATGAATCCTTTTGATTTCTGTTTAAACTCATCAAAAACCTGCTCGCTTTTATCTGATATTTTCTACTGTTCACGTTAGAAAATACTAGATCATGTTTTATTCCCCTTTCGTCCGAGAGGAAACGACGAACTCCGGTCTGCCTGATCAGAAGATCCGGAACCGGGGGTATAGTTCTCCAGGGGCTTAAATTCCCGCACGGCCTGCGGTACATATCAAATCCATTGCTCTGTCTTCTATGGATGGATTTGTTTTTTTTCTATTACAGACTCATTTTGATCTTTGCGAGCTTTTCCTTTCTTTGTTGATTTGATCTGCTCTGAAGATATTCGAAAGATTGGGTTTTTCTTCCTGTCTTCAGACACTGCATCTTGGCGTCAATATCAATG
>NZ_MPJW01000090.1 GCF_001945525.1 Ileibacterium valens | reverse complement strand
GGCAAAAGAAGGATAAAGGGCAAGGTCGAGATAATCATCGACAAAGGAACTGACAGTAGTGAAGACAGAATCCATCTCAATATGAGGGAAGAGAGAATGGAGCAGTGGCAAACGGCCCTGAATCGAGTTATAGTGTGTTTGGTAATTTTGTTTATTGATCATGAACATATTTTACCAAAAGAGGCACCTCATCCATTACGGATCAGGTGCCTCTTTTTATTTTTGGACTGTCAGAAATTTAACAGCCCCTTTAAAGTTCTATGATTTTGTCTGGATGACTCAGAATAACTGGCTCAAAATATCAGCTCATCGCTTCAAAACGAAACATCCAATGAATTTAGCATTTTGATTTTTTTGTCTTGCTGAGTTCTGAATCTTAGAAAATCAGGTTACGTGGAGTTCTTGGATAAGGCTGAACATCACGGATATTCTGAACTCCGCTTAGATACATCAGCATACGATCGAATCCTAATCCAAATCCGGAATGCTTGCAGCCGCCAAAACGACGCAGATCAAGATACCATTGCAATGGTTCTAGTTCCATCCCCATGTCTTTCATCTTCTGTTCAAGAACATCATATCTTTCTTCACGCTGTGATCCTCCCACAAGTTCTCCAACATAAGGAACAAGCAGATCACAGGCAGCTACCGTCTTTCCATCCTCGTTTTCACGCATATAGAAAGCTTTTATATCCTTTGGATAGTCTGTCAGGAAAACAGGTCCCTGAACCACTTTTTCGCAGATATAACGTTCATGTTCACTCTGCAGATCCATTCCCCAGAAGATGTCTTTATTTTCAAACTGATCAGCCGCCTTTTTAAGCTCTTCAATCGCCTCGGTATAGGTCATTCGTTTGAAATCAGAACCAGCCACATGCTTAATGCGGTTAATGCATTCCTTATCTATCACCTTTTCAAAGAATTCCATTTCTTCAGGAGCATGTTCAAGAACGTAATTGATGCAGTACTTGATCATATCTTCAATCACATCCATGTTATCAGAGAGGTCGGCAAAAGCCATTTCCGGCTCAATCATCCAGAACTCAGAAGCATGACGTGTAGTATTTGAATTTTCGGCACGGAAAGTCGGTCCAAAGGTATAAACATTTCTGTATGTTAAGGCAAATGGTTCAACGTGAAGCTGTCCGGAAACAGTCAGCTGAGCATGTTTCGCAAAGAAGTCTTTTTCCCAATCCTGATCGGTTCGGGTTGTTACGGTAAAGCATTCTCCGGCTCCTTCAGCATCATTGCCTGTAATTTCAGGTGTATGAACATAAACATAGCCACGATCCTGAAAGAACGTATGAATGGCCATGGCTAGAACTGAACGTAAGCGAAACATGGCGTAATAAGTATTTGCGCGTGGGCGGACATGCGGTATTTCTCTGAGGTATTCAAAGCTGTGTCTTTTCTTTTGAAGCGGGTATTCATGATCAGCCATGCCAAGAATTTCAATTTTAGAAGCCTGAATTTCAGCTGGCTGTTTGGATTCAGGTGTCAGGACGATTTTTCCTGTCACTTCAATCGCTGAGCCAGTAGTGATTTTCTTTACTTCTTCATAATCATCCATTTCCGGAAAATAAACGACCTGCATCCCATTAAATGAACTGCCATCATTCAACTCAATGAAACCCAGATTTTTGGACTTGCGGTTAGTTCGAACCCATCCCTGAAGTACAACTTCCTGCCCATCTAAATCCTGCAGATTTTCTTTGATTTTTTTAATTAACATAGTTAACTCCTTTTATCTCTTCACTTTCCTGATCAGCAGAGCTGATCTGCCTGAATTCATCACAAATTTTGTCGCTTTGCTCTGATCATCCAATAATTTATGACAGAAAGCAAAAAAAGTTCCAGCCATATAAAATGACAGGAACGATTCTTTACAAGACCGCGGTACCATCCCGACTTCTGCAAAAACAGTTAGATTTTGCAGCACTCTGACCATAACGGCGGTTTCCGGGACTGTCTACCTTTCCATAAACCTATAAGACAATAATAATGCCTCTGAGATCTTACTGGACTCTCTCCAATCCGGCTTCACAGCTGTTCTTTTTGGGAGCGGGCGACCGGCTTTCACCATAATGCCGGCTCTCTTCAACTTTCGATCCCTGAAGTTCTGCTTCGATGCCTTTGAATATTCTCAATGATTTTTCTACTAAGAATCTTGTATTTCAACTACTTGATTTCCTGACTGGTTCAGGAATGGGTCCGATTTATCATGACCTGCTTTCTATTTTCAGGCCTGATCGGATGTGGCGATTTGTGGATGAGGTTCATCCGAAGATGTGGTATTCATGGAATTTGTCACGAAAACAAGCTCCTGAATCGATGATACCACGTCTACATATTTTACGACAATGCCGCGCGGGACTTTAAAATGTTCGTGCGTGAAGTCAACAATACCGGTGATTCCATTCTTAATCAGCCGATCGACAGTATCCTGAATATTTTCTGAAACCGTCAGAATTGCGATTCGGCATCCTGCAGGCATCATTTCTTCAAGCGTATCCATATGGTAAACCTGAACTCCAAACATGGATCCGACTTTTTCAGGATCGGTATCAAAAGCACAGGCAATTTCTCCTACGACATAATCCCATTTATTGTAATTAAGCAAAGCTCTGCCAAGGTTGCCAGCTCCGACCAGAATGATTTTCTCATCGAAATCGACCCCAAGCTCTGCATTGAAAATATCAATCAGCTTATCGACTTCATATCCATAACCCTGCTTTCCAAGGTTCCCAAGAAATGAAAAGTCTCTGCGGATGGTCGTCGGTTCAATATCGACAAACTGCGAGAGTTCTTTGGACATGATTTTCGACACACCATTTTTCTGCAGCTTTCTAAGCGCCTTCAGATAGACTGGATATCGCTGCAGAGTTGCCTTAGGTACGCTGTTCGCGTTTCTCATATTTATCACCGAAGCTATCATAACACGAATGATTTAATTTGTGAATAAATCAATTTTATTAACAAAAAGCTTTCATCAGACGTCTGGTACCGCTTTTTACAAATCGGGGCATATCAAAAAGAACCAGGGGTGGATTTTTAAATTTCATCCCTTTTTCAAATCCCTGATGGACATCAGACAGCTTGCTGCTGAGCATTCCAATCCGCTCCTGCAGCAGTGTGGGCACAATCCAGCGCGATGAAAGACGAAGCAGAAATCCCCATAAGCTAAAAACGATCAAAAGACTCAGAAACGAATTCAAGTTAAGCGACAAGATCAGAATTGGAAGGATAATCAGTACAATAGCAGTACTGATCAGCACGCATTTTCTTTCGATCTTATCCGACAATGCCTGATAAAATGGTCTTTTTCGATCGATAAAAGCTTTCAGAGACGGATTTGGAGCATTTGAAAATTCAATCTTTGGAAACATCTTTCGCATCCATCGTACATTTTGCGCTTTTTCAAGCTGCATCATTCGCATCAGACAATACATCTGAGCTTTTGATTGCTGCTTTCGCATATATTCGCCATAGAAAGTTTCAAGAATTCGAAAATAGTCATTATCTGACATCTTTTCACCCTGAATTTCACTGACAAATTCGTGAAAAGGAGTGTGGTCTGAAGAAACAGATAAAATCATATCCTTCATCTGCCGCTCAATCTGATTCAGGGCAGCAATAAATCGATCAGCCATTTCTTCAACTCCTTTCAAACTTCACTCAAACGATCCTCTTATCATTACGATTGTTACTACTTACAAAATTCTTTAAGTCTGCGTTTAAAACAGAATACCAAACCAGTGATAAACCGCTTCAGCGATTTTGTTTTTAACCAGCAGTCTCCTTATTCTTTTTTACGATTCGAATTGATCCTGTAAGGATTCCTGGGCGATTGAAAGAAGAAGTCTGAGTCTATTTTCCTGATTCACTTTAGCGGATCCTGGATCATAGTCAATGGCTGTGACATTGGCATTAGGATACTTTTTTTGAATTCGTCCCATCATTGCTTTACCAATAATATGGTTCGGCAGACAGCCAAACGGCTGCACACAAATGATATTGTCATATCCCTTGCTGGCCAGTTCGGCCATTTCAGCACTTAATAACCATCCTTCTCCCATCTTGCATCCAGTAGAAATCATTTCGGCGCCTAATTCCTTGAGCTCTTTATATGAAGCGGGAACAGTAAATTCAGAATACTGTGCAACGGCATCAAGCATCAAAGATTCATACTTCTGCAAAAATTCAAACATGGCTATCGACATCAGCTGAGAGCTTTTTCTTCCTCCATACCGTCTGGCATCTTCAATGGGTATATCGGCCGCATAAAGCAAAAACTGCATAATTCCAGGGACCATGACTTCGCAATCGTTATTCTTCAAAAAATCCTCGAGATGATTATTGGCCAAGGCAGAATACTTTACATAGATTTCTCCAACAATTCCACACTTGATTTTTGGAATACAATTCACTGGAATCTGATGAAAGCTTTGCGCGATCTTAGCCGCATTTCTTTTCATCGTCTTCAGATCATATCCATGTCCTTCATTAAAATGTTGACTCAGCTCATTGATCCACGCTGCCACCAGCTCTTCCGTCTGCCCTTTATGGGTTTCGTAGGGAGAAGTCTGATTGGATAATGCCATCAGTAAATCCCCATAGGCCATAGCTGCGAGCATTTTTCGAAGCAAAGGCAAATTCAGATCAAATCCAGGCTGCGAATCCAGACCCGAAATATTCAGAGAAATCACCGGAACCTGCTGATAACCAGCCGCATCCAGGGCCTTTCGCAGTAAAAAGACATAATTGCTTGCTCTGCAGCCGCCGCCCGTCTGCGGCAGAATCAGAGCAGTATGACCTGGATCTGCCATTCCATTCAAAAGAGCATCGAGCATCTGCCCGATCGTTAAAAGAGCTGGATAACAGGTATCGTTATGAACATACTGCAATCCAAGTTCACAGATCGACGCTCCTTCATTCATCAGGCGCATGGCATGATAGCCGCTTGCATTGAGGATATTTTCAAGAAAGCGGAAATGAATGTCGAGCATGTTTGGAAAAAGGATGGTATGGGTTTGTTTCATTTCTCTGGTGAATACCGGTTGGCTTACTCGATTGGTCATACTTCTCCTCTGTTTCATGATCAGGCTTCTGTTCTCTTTTCAGATTCTGAAGTGAACTGGATCCCTTTGGATTCCACTGAGAATCGGCGGCTGCAAGCATAGAACGAAGTCGAATGCGGATGGCTCCCAGATTTGAAGTTTCATCGATCTTAATCTGGGTATATAACTGAGAACTGTCTTCAAGGATGGCTCTGACTTCATCCGCAGTGATGGCGTCGACGCCGCATCCAAAACTGACAAGCTGCACCAGAAGCAAATCAGGACTATTGATTTTTGCCACATATTCAGCCGCTGCATAGAGTCTTGCATGATAAGTCCATTGATTTAACACATCTGTATCCGCCTTTTTCGTATGGTGGGCAATCGAATCTTCCGATAGAACAAGACACCCCAAAGAAGTCAGGTACTGATCAATTCCATGAATCACTTCAGGATCAATATGATAAGGCCGTCCGCATAAAATGATAATTTTCTGTTTTTTCTTTCTTGCCTCTTCAAGCCATGAATCAGCCATCCTGGCAACATCATCCATATAGTCGTAATAAGCCTGATAAGCATAATCAATGGTACGATGAATCTGAATTGCCGATAGGGTTGGATCGATTTCATCGCGAATCCATTTTGTGAATCGCTTTTTAAAATCCTTTGGCCGATGGATCCCAAAATAAGGTCTTAGAATCTCGGGACCAGAGTTTGTACTCTGAGCGGATTCAGCATAATAAGCCACAATGGGACAATTATAATGGTTTACACTCTTTCCTTCATCCAGGTTATAAGAAAGACAAGGCCAGAAGATATGATCGCACTTCATTTTCTTCAGGCGTTCGATATGACCATGAGAAAGCTTCGCAGGATAGCAGACTGTATCGCTTGGAATTTTTGACTGGCCTGAGTGATACAGTTTCGCATCTGAAAAGCCCGATACCGTTACTCCAAATCCAAGTCGTGAAAACAGAGTATGCCAGAAAGGAAGAAGTTCGTACATATTGAGAACCAGTGGAATTCCTATTGTCTTTTTCTCTGTTTCAAATGAGTCAAAAGCTGCTAGTTTTATCCTTTTATATTCATAGATATTATTGGCATTTTGTGACTTTCGCTTTACGAGAGGTTTATCGCATCGGTTACCAGAGATGTGAGTTTTTAGATGTCCGAAAGAATTCATGGTTAATAAACAGGAATTTGTACAACCTTTGCAGCGAAAGGTTCTGGTCTGATGCTGAAAATTTCTTAGCTGCTCCTTTTTTAGAATCGTTGAGCCTGCAGAAAGTGTCTCCTGTTGTGATCTGGCATAAAGAGCCGCACCATATGCGCCCATCAGCGAGGCCATCGCAGGTCTGATGACTGTAGCGTTCGTTTCAAGCTCAAAGGCGCGAAGGACGGCATCATTTAAGAATGTCCCCCCCCTGCACCAGAATGTGTTCTCCGGGTTTTTGCCCCTTTGGTATTCGAATCACTTTATATAAAGCATTTTTTACCACTGAAATCGCCAGGCCTGCCGCTATGTCTTCTAATGAGGCTCCATCTTTCTGAGCCTGCTTGACTCTTGAATTCATAAAAACTGTACAGCGGCTTCCAAGATCAACGGGGTGTCTGCTTTCAAGGGCTTTCTTTGAAAAAGTCTCCATATCATAACCGAGAGTCTGTGCAAAAGCCGACAGAAATGAGCCGCAGCCTGAAGAACACGCTTCGTTTAAATAAATCTGATCAACAGTCTGCTCATGAATGTGAAAGCATTTGATATCCTGTCCACCGATATCAATAATGAAATCTACCTCTGAATCATAAGTTTGGGCTCCTAAATAATGGGCGATAGTTTCAACCACTCCAAAATCAACCCGAAAAGCTGCCTGAATCAGCTCTTCTCCATATCCAGTCGCTGCACTGGCTGCAATCGATGCATCTGGAAACTGCTCCTGAACATCTAATAAGAACTTTCGAACATGCTCAATGGGAGTTCCGCCTGAAAAATCATAACTGGAAAAACACAACCTTCCCATTTCATCAATTGCAGCGCATTTAGTCGTTGTTGAACCCGCATCGATTCCCACATATAAGTTTTTTGGCCGCTCATCGAGAAGATCTGAAAATTTTGGAAGCTCTATCGAATGTCTTAAATGAAATTCTTTCTTTTCCTGTTCGTTTTTAAATAAAGGAGGCAGGCTCTCAAAATCAAAAATCTGCTCAACTGCATCCATTTTCGCTAAAATATCTTTTAAAACTACGGATTTTCCTTTAGCAAGAGCAGCCGCACCAAAGGCAACATAATACAAAGAAAGATCAGGATTGATTCCTCTGACATTCAAAGCTTCATCAAATGATTTTCGCAGCTCAGAAAAAAAAGGTCAGAGGTCCGCCTAAATAAACGACATTTCCTTCAACCGATCTTCCATGAGCTAACCCTGCAATGGTCTGAGAAACGACCGATCGAAAGATGGAAGCCGCGATATCTTCTTTTCGTGCACCCTGGTTGAGCAAAGGCTGGATATCGCTTTTTGCAAAGACTCCGCAGCGGCTGGCTATTGGATATAAGCGCTGCGCCTTTTTAGCCAGTTCATTCAGCTGCTTTGAAGATACCTGCAGTAAAGAAGCCATCTGATCGATGAAGGATCCAGTTCCTCCTGCACAGCTGCCGTTCATGCAGAAGTCCATTCCTCCATTAAAGAAAAGAATCTTGGCATCTTCACCACCAAGTTCAATTACCACATCACTTTCTGGAAGCAAATGCTGGATGGCTTTTCTGGTGGCATAGACTTCCTGTGAAAAATCCAGGTCAAGCTTTTGCGCCAGTCCCATCCCCGCTGATCCGGAAACAGAAATATAAAGTGGATCAGAATACATCTTTGATAATGATTCAATGACCTCTTTGCTTTTAGCAATAATCTGTGAATGATGACGATCATAACTCGAATGAAGCACTTTATCCTGTTCATCAAGAACAATGCATTTGATCGTCGTCGATCCAATATCCAGTCCAATACGAAGCATGAATAACCCTTTCTAAGAAATCGAAATCCGCAATTCTCATGACAAATTAAATCCTGAATGATTAAAAAGAATTCAGAATCATACGGATCGATTTTCTCAGTCGAACAAACGAATAGGATTATTATGAACGATTTCAAAAAAAATGCAGAGAAAAACGCTATCCAACGGGATAGCGTTAGTCAGATTTCATACATTTCTGATAGATTATTGACAATTTTTACTCATAGTAATTCGATTCTTGAAGGAGCAGATCAAACAGCTGCCTGCCGCTTATCCATCGGCATTCGTTTTAAGAGCGAATGGGTGAGCAATCCAATGCATAAACCGGAAACAATCGATAAGGCCACCAGAATCGGTAAATACAACTGCATAAAGTACTGCTGATAAAGAATGGTGATAGCAGCAACCTGCCCGATCGAATGCGCAGCAGCTCCCGCTACACTCACGCCATAAATCGAAAAAATCTTGCTTTTATACGCTGCAGCCATTGCGCATATGGCCAGAGTTCCCCCAGCCATGGAAAGCATGAACGCAACGGAAAACAGAGTTCCCTGTCCAAGAGCTGCCAGAACAATTCGAAGCAAAGTGACAATAACCATCTCACGAAGTCCAAACGCGTATAAAGCATATAACCCGACAATATTTGCAAGACCAAGTTTGTATCCAGGAACGATCATAACCACCGGGAAGAAACTTTCAATCAGCTGCAGCAAAATGCCAGCAGCAGTCAGCATGGCCAGCCGTACCATTTTTTGAATTGGTGAACGCCTCATGAAATGACTGTATCCTCCTCTTCATCTGCTCCTTCAATGGTTATAACCGTATCATTTGGAAGGCAGACAATTGGAGTATTGACTGAATCTACATATCCCTGCATTGAGCAATAATGATTCGGTGAATTTTCCTGAGTAACCGCAACGGATCCATCCTTAACAGAAATATGTACATTTCCCAGGGTTCCATCCACATCATAATCTCCATCCTGACTCAGATCGATTCGCATGATTTCTTCATTTCGGATCTTTACGACGGCTGTTGAAGGCATAATCGAACCATTGAAAAGAGGAATCAAAGAAAGCACAGAAAAGATCATCAGGCAGATTATTAAAATCCCATCTGCTTTTTTCATACACCCACCATTAAATGAACCACCCGGTCCACTCCATTGCCAAAGCGATCAGTAATTCGAACGGTTATATCCTGCTCTCCCACGACAAGAGATGCATCCAAAGGAGCCTCATAATAAACTTCAGAAAGATCTTTCGCATCAAACACAGATGCCCAGTCGATGATCTGTCCATACCCTACTGAAAGTTCAGTGACGTCATTGGTAATCGTCGGCGGTTTCGTATCTTTGATCTTGACCGCAAAAGGTGTTCGCTTCGATCCATTGACTAAAACAAAGTCATATTCCCCAACCGCCAGATACTCACTGCCAGTACTCACAAATCGATTATCGAGCTTGGCAATCCCTGGAGTTTCTACTTCGATCGAGAGTTTTTTTGAATTGACTTCATCAGCGTTTTCAAGATAAACATCCGGATTGGCATAGACATCAGCTCCAAGTTCGAGTGTAAATGTCTGCTTGGCAAGTTTAGGAGGCTGAAAACAGCCCGCAAACAGTAAAGAAGAAACCGCGGCCGCCACACAGAGTTTTTTAGACACCGAACAATCTCTTTTATCCTCTTTATTTTTATCCCCTTTAATTCCTTTTTTATGAAAAAGGAATTGGGTAATCTGATCTTTCATGATCATCAAAGAGTGTTGATCATAATCATTTTGTCTATTCAGAGCCAGCACTCCCTTCTACAGCTTCTTTTTTCTGCTTTCGAAGAATACTTTGCTCCTTTTCCCTGATTAAAAGGTTTGCAAGTTCCCGTATTTTCGAAATTCTATGCTTCATTCCTGATTTGGTAATATTTTCGCCATATTCTGCCTGAATTCGTTCGCAAAGTTCATTGACTGATGCCTCTGGGTATTTCTTGCGAATTTCCATGACCCGCCTGACTTTTTCAGAAAGCATTCCCGTTTTCTGTTCACTTTCGATCGTATCAATCCAGATCAGCTGTTCCTGACCAGCCTTGATGGATTTCATCTCATTGGCCACTTCACAATTATCCAGACGAGTGATCTGATTATAGAAGTCCCGCTGAATCCGGGTATCTTCAAATTCAAACAGAGCATTGCTTGTTCCTAAAAGTCTTAAAAAATCAGCGATCTTATCCCCGGTTTTCATATAAACGACCTGTAAATTCTTTCGCCCGATTCGTTTTGCCGGAAAGTAAAATCGATTCATCAGCTTTTCGATACAGGCCGCCAGTTCCAGTGAAGAGCAGGACATTTCCAAATGATAATTTGGAGTTTTTGGATTATTAATCGAACCCGAAGCCAGAAAGATCCCCTGTAAAAAAGCTCGCGCATTTTTCTCAGACCGAATCAGACGATAGGATGGCACAGGAGATAAACCGCTTTCCCGCATGATCGTCAGATCTTCGAGAATATGAGTAGCCGAGTCATGAACCTGAATCTGGTAAATATTGTTTTTTTTCAGATTCATCTTCCGTATTACGGATAATTTGGGTTCAATTGCATAAGTTACCTTAAACAATGAAAATACATGTTTAGCAATCGCTGCATTTTCAGTCTGAAAGGAAAGATACCAGCCGCGTTGATTCATATTCAGACTTGCCCGATCGAGCAGGATCGCACAAAGCTGTGCTCTGGCCTGTGCCGGATCAAGTTCTACCAGGGTTATTTCTTTTTTTATTTCACTTGAAAACGACATAGCGGCCTCCTTTATTTCTGCTGTTTCAACTTATTTCTAATCTTTAAAAACTGAATGATCTTTTTGATCATTCAGTTTTTTGTCACTATTTTTCTTTGAATTATATAATCTGATCATTGACTTTGCGGATCATCTTTGACTGCTCGGATTGAGGTCACAGAATTTTTCCGAATTTTCTATTGCGATATTTCTGAAGCTTGCAGGTCAGTCTTTATGACAGGCTTTACTGAATCGGAAAGCTGTTTTACGAGCTCTTCGACAACATCGGCAACAGCCATTGGATCGTGCCTGATTTTTCCTTTTTCATCGATTAGAATCAATGGGCGTTTCCAGACCTGATAGGTATGGGTTTCGGATAAGGCATTGATTGGATAACCCGCCGATTTTTCATACAGCTGAAGAGTTTCTTCAGGAATTGGGCGGCTGTTTAAAATGCAGCAATCCACTGCATTTTTATACAGGTGTTTTTCAAGGGCGCTTACATGATCTTCCATGGAAAATCCATCGGTTTCTCCAGGCTGACTCATCGCATTGCAGAAGTAGACTTTTGGACACAGATTGTTATAAATCGCCTGCGAGATTCCATCGACGATCAGATTAGGGATAATCGACGTATATAATGAGCCAATACCATAAATGATCAGATCAGCTTCTTCAATGGCTTTCACCGCTTTGGAATACGGTTGAACCTTCTGCTGATAGAAGACCTTTTCAATGGAGTTATTCAATGATGGAATATTCTTTTCGCCACGTACAAGAGTTCCATCAGCCATCAGCGCATACAGAATGGCATTGTCCAATGAAACCGGCAGAATTTCTCCACGAACTTTCAGAACTTTTCCAATTGCCTGAACGGCTCCCATAAATGAACCGGTAATATCCGTCAGCGCTGTGAAGATCAGATTGCCAAGCTGATGACCGCCTACATCTTCATCTCCCGAGAACCGATAATTCATCAAAGCCGGAAAAATCGAATCATCACGATCGGCTGCCATAGCGCAAAGGACGTGACGAATATCACCCATGGCAGGCATATCATAGTTATCCCGAAGACGGCCGGTACTTCCACCATCATCGGCTACAGAGATAATGGCCGTCAGGTTAATATCATCAAGTTCCTTAAGACCCTGCATCATCGCTGATAATCCGGTACCGCCTCCGATCAGAACGACGTTTTTCATCTGAAGCCTCCTCTATTGGAAGTCTCATCCTGACTTTCATCATCAGCAGCCTCTTCCTGAATATCGCGGTGACTTCTCCAGCACCGGTACTTATCTTTATAGGTTTCATACAGCCAGTTGGCGATGGAGACAGAACGATGCTGTCCGCCAGTACAGCCAATGGCAATGATTGTATGATTTTTTTGCTGAGTTCGGTAGGAGTCCAGGACGAAATCGATATATTCCTTTAATCTTCGAATGAATTCCTGAGTTTCTTCCTTACCCATCACATAATCGTAGACTTCTTTCTGATTTCCGGTTTTATTTCTTAAAGCCGCTTCATAAAACGGATTTGGAAGAAAACGTACGTCAACGACCACATCCGCATCCATCGGAATCCCATTCTTAAATCCAAAAGATTGAAAAGTGACTCCAAACTGGTCGTTGGTTTCGTTTGTAAAATATCTTCTGACCTGGTTATTCAAAGCCTGCGGGGTGATTTTTGTCGTATCAATATGAATCGTGTTTTTCATATTCTGCTGCAGATGATCAAAATAATCACGTTCAAGTTCTATAGCTTCTTCGAGTGTTGTAGCCATATTCATAGTGATTAAGGGATGCTGTCTTCTTGTAAATCGATAGCGCAGCAGCAGTTCATCATCTTCCGCATCGACAAAGATCACCTGAACTGGTCGATTGAGCGCATCGAAAAAATTCATAAACTTCAGGTATTCCAACGCGCTGACCGCAAAAGCCAGCCGGTCGTATTTTGGATCCCCTTGTTCCATCAGGCTTTCCATTTCACCCAAGAGTTCACTTGGAAAGCTGTCAATGCAGTAATACCCCAGATCTTCCAGAGCATTCATCGCCGATGTTTTTCCTGCACCGGACATTCCTGTAACCAGGACAATCTTTTTATCCATACCCGGTTTCCCCCTTTTTCTGTCATTTTATCACAGGCTATTCACGCAAAAAAATCCTGCCAGAGCAGGATTATTCATCGTCAAATTCAGTTTCAAACCGGTGAATATTATCATTGCTTCCAATAATGATTATCGTATCTCCCTTTTCAAAAACAAATTCCGGTTGAACATCTTCAATTGAATTCTTTCCGCGTTGAATGGCAATAATGCTGATCCCCCAGTTCTGACGCAGATTCAGCGAATCCAGTTTCTTGCCAGCAAATTCATCCGGTACTTCTACCTGAGCCACATCAATATTTCCAGAAACAGAGAAGTAATCCATCACTCGCTTATTCAGAAGCTGGTTGGCCAGACGTTTGCCCATTTCCCGCTCAGGATAGACCACTTCAGCGCCGATCTTGGAAAGAATCTGCCCCTGATCCAAAGAATTGGCTTTGGCAATGACTCTTGGGACTTTCAGATTGATGCAATAGAGCGTGGTCAGAATGTTGACGTCCATCGCTGATCCAATGCATACGATGGCTACCTGGACATCGCCTACTCCAATTTCTTCAAGAGCTTTCTGATCCATATGATTAATGACGTAAGCATAATCGCTCAGATAACGCAGATCGCGGACTCGGTCCGGGTCCTTATCGACAAGTATGACTTCCTGGCCATTATCAACCAGAGTTTCGGCAACGGCTGTTCCAAATCGTCCAAGTCCGATGACGGCATAGGCAGCCTGCTGTCTGGAAAATTTATATCTCATAGTTCCTCCCTCGTATTACTTGAGAACGTGATTTAAAAACGAATTTCTGGAATACCTTCATCTTCGACAGATTTCAAAAACATTTTAAGCCATTGCAGATTAAGCCCATATCCAGAATTTATTATCCTCTGCTTCTAATCAGAAAAAAGTAATCGATATCTGATCCATGCCATTCATGGATTTCAAAGCAATGTTTTCATCTTCTTCGATGCGAAACTGATTAACCAATCAGAACATTTTCTTCGGTATACCGGGCAGCCTTTTCTGAACCGGTAACCAACAGGTTGGCAATCGTAACCGGACCAAGGCGTCCGATAAACATGCAGATCATGATGACCGCCTTGCTGAAAAAGCTCAAATCCGGAGTCAGCCCCATGGATGATCCAACCGTGGCAAAAGCACTTGTCACTTCTACAAGAACCTGATCCATATCTGCCTGCGGATTTCCAATCATCACCAGAAACGAGCCGCAAAGAACAACGAACATTCCAAAAAACAAAACGACAAACGCTTTTGAAAAGACCAGATCAGGGATTCGGCGATAAAACACGCTGTCTTCATCATGCTCAGCTGAACTTGAAAAAGCCTTTACCGCTGCAACAAAAACAGTTGTCGTTTTTACTCCGCCGCCGGTTGAGTTTGGGCTGGCTCCGATAAACATTAATATGGTAAAGATCAGAATGGCTGAATGAGAGAAATTCGCTAACGGATAGGTCGCAAAGCCTGCGGTTCTTGCAATAACGGATTGAAACCAGGCTTCAAGCCATGTCTGATCCGTTGTCAGTTTAAATATGATCGTTCCGCCAATCAGCAGGCTTAGAGTCATCACAATGACAATCTTGGTATTTAAAAGTAAAGACCGCCAATGAAACTTCTGCTTAAACAGGTCAATCAGGGCAATAAACCCAAAGCCGCCTGAAATCACCAGAAACGAAGTCACCGTCACCATGGGAATATTATCGGCATACATTGTTAATGAATCATAGCCACCCAGAATATCAAATCCGGCATTATTAAACGCGGAGATTGAATGGAAGCAGGCAAATCCCAGCGCCGACCATGGATCATAGTTCTCCATGAAGATCGGCCAGCATAGAAGAGCGCCCGCAAGTTCAATTCCAAACATCACCCATAAAATTTTACGAGCCATCTTCAGAATCTCAGAATACCCCATCAGATTCTGAGCCTGAATAAATAAAGAACGGGTTTTAAATCCCAGCTTACCTCCAGCCAGAAGAATCAGTCCAATTCCCAGCAGGACAATTCCCATACCTCCGATCTGGATTAAGACAGCCAGAACCAGACGCCCGAAAAAGTTATAGGTCTGACCAACAGGCACCACAGTCAAACCAGTCACACAAACCGCACTGACCGCCTCAAAGAGACTGTCAAAAAAACTGACTTCAGTTCCCGGATTTCGACTGATCGGCAGCCAGAGCAGAAAGCCGCCAATTAACATCACCAGTCCAAAACCGACGACGAGAAGCCTCGCCGGCGAAGTCTTCACAAACCATCGTTTGATATTCTTTGTCATTTTCATTTCCTTTTCACTGCTATATTCAATTTTCAAACTTTTAATTCGTTTTCTTCTAATTATCAAAGTTATTCTACTGAATTCAACCAAAGCCAATTTTAATATGGAACAATCCATAAGGCTTTGATTCGCCTTATGGAAGGGTAGTTCAGTATGAGAATCAGTCACTTTAGAGACTGAAATCCAGATGATTGAGCTTTCACTTTCAGTTCAATTGTATGTCTTCTCTCATAAAACAACAGGTTCAGACAGATTCATCATCAGAAACAAAACAGACCTGCCCATTCAGCTTCATCATAGCCTATCCATCTGACAAACCAACCTTCAGCGCTCAGATCCCTGATTCAGCACTATAAAACCAATGAACTTTAATATCTGATTTTAATTCTGTTTTACCAGATTCTAAGGTCGAAAGGATATAAATTTGGTCTTTAAACCGTCAAGTTTATGTATTTATTGGGATCGAAAACAGATCTTTTTCTCATTTTGTTCAAACCGGGTTTATACCGTTATATCTTTTTAGTAAAAGAATTCATTGCAGAACACCTGAAACTGATCTTTATCTGAATGGTCAACCGAGCTGGATTTAAAACCATCTGCACTCAGATCCATAGTCCCATTCAACTGTCTGACTTTATAGAGCAGACTCAGTTTTCTAATTGCTCAGTTTATTCAAACCTTTTTGAATAAACTGAAGAAAGGATAAATCTTATAACCATGGACCATCCTGTCATCTTTCTTGATTTCGGTGGAGTTCTGGAGCCACATCTTAAACCTGATCACTTATCCCCCGTAATTGATGATCTCAATATCAGATTGGCAGACGAACTTGGTGAACCTGAACTCAAAAATATCAATAATTCAATTGTAAATATCGTTTACCGCGATTTTGATCCTGTCTGCTGCGCATTCCTTGAAAAACTGATCAGGGAATTTCATGCCGAAATCGTTGTCACCTCTTCCTGGCGAATATTTCATTCATTGTCTGAATTGAAGGCTTTGATGAAAATTCAGAAAATAGAACCCGTAATTGCAAAACTTCCTTCAGGGAGCATACGCTCCGACCTGATTCGTAGTTACCTCAGACATCATCCTGGAGTGAAGTACATCATCCTGGATGATATGAACCTTTCAAAGCCATTTGGAAATCATTTCATTCATTGCCCGAACGGTTTTTATCTTACTGAATTTGAAAAAGCGCGGTCTGCCCTGCGCTTTCAATCATGAGCGAATCAGGAACTCTGTTATGATCTGACTGTTTTCTCTGCTGTTTTTTACAGAGTACAGTCATTTTTTTCTTTTTCTGATCAAAGAATCTTTACTATGTTTTCTAAGGCAATTTTTCATTTCTATAATTTAAAGCCTTTTTTATTGTCGTAAAACGAATTAAAGCAATGGATATGAATATATTAGGAGAAAGCGAATGAATTTGAACCCAATCCATCACCCTTATGATTTAAATGAATCTAATTTCTTAATTGATTACTTAATTGGCTCAAGGATGAATATACGATGAACCTTTCGTTTTTTAAGAACCCCAGAAAGGCAGCCTGGCTGATTCTTTCCATATTCCTGATGGGGCTTATCTTCTTTTTTTCAAGTCAGAACGGAAGTGATTCTTCAGGCCTCTCAGGTCGCTTTCTCTTTCTTTTAACCTGGTTTCTGAGTGAACAGCAAGCCTCATTTTTGATTCGCAAAGCTGCTCATTTCTCGATCTATTTTTGTCTGGGGTTTTCGATCAGCGGAGTATTTTTACCCGTAAACTTCCCTGATCATTCGAATCTGAGTGATGCTGATCAAAATAAATGCGGGATATTGCAAAATGGATTTCAAAAGCCATTTCTGCTCAGTTTAGCAGTCGTATTTCTGTATGCCTGCAGCGATGAATGGCATCAGACATTTACGGATCAGCGCTCAGGTCAGTTCAGCGACGTCCTGTTAGATACCTGTGGAGGTTTATGCGGAATTCTTCTGCATAGTATCCTTTCAATATCGTCCTTAAAAAACACAAAATCATCCTGACACAAAATTCCTGAAAATACGGTAAATATGGCATAATTGGCAATTCATCACTGATTATGCTAAATTGAAAATGGTGATATCTGATGAACAACCGAAAAAGCCAATGGCTGCGGCCTGCTCTTATTCTTGTTCTGGTCTGTGCGGCGCTTGCTGCTCTGGTGTATCCATTTTTTGAAGATTTGATTCATCCAAAAATGTATATTCTTTCAGATAGCGAAAAGCTGACCATTACAGAACCCTATCTGCTGGCCGGAGAGGTTGCAGAAGATTCTTTCACGATTCCAAGGGGAGCAAAAGTAACCGTCGAAGAACGCGGAAACGAAAAAACGAAAGTTGCCTATAAAGATGCTATTCTGACAATTCCAAATGAGAATCTTTCAGAAAGCAAACTCGATTGTGTGGATTACGAGTATGTCTATCCAAGAAGAATGCTGAACCTGCGTGAAGATAAGGAAGGTCATCTTTCTGATCTGATTGTTGAAAAAGGTGAACAGCTCAAAGTTGTCAATGCTCTGGCCAGTGATCTTGATCCTGAAACCGGACGAATCGCATGGTTTGAGATTGAAAAAGATGGCCAGAATTACTTCATTCCTGGCGGTCTGGTTGAAACCACCCATGAAAATGCAATGAAGCAATACGGAACCGATCTGAAATACAATGCGGTTTATGACAATACATTTTATGATGGTTATTCTCAATGGGCCTATGTCGATCAGAATGATTTCAAAGGAATGGAAAGCATTAACTACTCTGATAATCCGATCCGGGAAAATCTGCGTGGAGTTCACGTAACCCTTGAAAACTTAATCAAGAATAAGGAAGAAATTAAAAAAATCGCCAGAGAATCTGGTGTGAATTGTCTTGTGGTTGGATTGAAAGGCTTGAATGGACAGCTTTACTATGACAGTGAGGTTCCAGAACAATATTACAACAGCACTGAAAATGTGTTAAAAAATGTACTGATCAGCAAGGAAGATCTCAAAGACCTTGTTCTTGAAATGGAACAGGCAGGCTTTTATATGGTTGGCCGTATGGAAACATTTGCAGACAACTCATATGCCGTTGATCATCCTGAACAGGCCATAACGTATAAAGGCACCGATGAATTAGTCGTTCTTTCCGAATCCTATTGGGCCAGTCCTTACGTTCGAGACGTATGGGAATATAACGGAGCCCTTGCTAAGGAATTTGCAGAAATTGGGTTTGACGAAGTCGAGTTGGATTACTGCCGTTTTCCGGATAATGGAACAAAGCTGGAAGCCGAAGGAAAACTTGAATTCCATAATACATACAATGAGTCAAAAGTCAGTGCCATCCAGGGGTTTCTGTACTATCTTAGAGAACTTCTTGAACCGCTCCATACCTATGTTGCGGCTGACCTTTATTCAGGTGTAGTGGCAGAACAATATGATTACGATATTGGTCAGTATTATCCGGCGCTGGTAGCGGCTGCGGATATTGTTTCTCCGATGCTTTACCTTGACCAGTTTCCTGCCTGGCTGTATGGCTTTCAGGATCTTGATAAAGAAGCCCGTCAAATCACAGAAGCTTTCACTAAGCAGGCTGATGAACTCGGTAACTCAACCGTTTATCCTGCTGAAATGAGACCCTGGCTGCAAGGCTATAACAATACGAACGCAGATCGTTTATGCCGTGAAATCCTCGGATTGACCGATGCCAATCTGTTTGGATATCTGGTTTGGACGGACCAGGGATCAATGGATACGCTCGACTATTTAAAAGATGGTCTGATCTCCACAGATCCTGCCCTCGAAGCCTATCAGAAAGAACAGGAAAACCAGTAATCTCTCATTTTGAATGTTTTCCGTATAACCAATATAAATAATCCATATAAACAAAACCTCCCATGATTTCGACTCGAATCTGTCGCGAAATCATGGGAGGTTTTACTATCGCTTACTGTTCAGGATAAACTCTCGAAAGAAATTTCTTCTTATTCACTATGGCTCGACGATGTAATCCTTTACCAATACAGACATCCTTCATCCAGGCGGTGACCTCAAAATCCAGAATTTTTCCCTGGTCTGAAAGCAGATTGGCTTCTATTCGGATGTCCGCTCCTTTTGGTGAAGGAGCATCATGGGAGACATTCATTGAAATTCCTACCGATGTCTGCTCTTCTGAAAGATCAAGGCAAAGACAGGCTGCCTCTTCCATCCAGGCAATCATCTGCGGAGTAGCCAATACAGGCAATGAACCGCTTTTCATCGTACAGGCCAGTCCTGCTTCTTCGACTTTTCTTGTCACTGATACTGATGTTTGGTGTTTGCTCATACTATATATTCCTTTTCCTTTCAATAATTGCATGATCACAGATGCAGGCCTCTAAATAATTGTGTAAAAAGATTTCAGCTGATCAAATCATTCTATTAATCATGCTTTTTCTCTGATTTCACACTGAAAGCCCTTTGGCATGAAGAGGTTCCAAATGATTTTCTTCCTGTGATTTTCGGAACTGATTTTGATGATATAGAATGGAATACATGAAAACCAGTTACCAAAATGATATCAGACTGCTAAAAAAAGCAAAACGGAGGATTATGTCCTCTGCCATTATGATGTATGCATTAATATGCCTGTTCTTTTTTGCAGCATATTTTGTATTAAATCAGAGTTTTCTTCCACAGTCCGAATTCCTCGACATGATTTATATCACGTCTACAGTGATCAGCTCCATTGCATGGCTTCTTGTCGTATTTGTCATTGATACCGGCAAGCCTGCAGCTAAAACTGTTTTTTATGCAATGAGCGCTCTGCAGGGGGCCTTTTCCTTCTGGCTGTTATACAAGGTTTATTCAGACCCGGCCGCCTGGATTGTCTGGCTGATCTGGGCAATTCTAATGCTGATTGAAACTTACTTTTTGTTTCGTTTTGGACGATGGATGTTTACCTCATACTATGGAAAAATCTTTTTTGATAAAACCCTTGTCGTATATGAGGACTCCGACATGAACGAAAGACCAGTTTCGAATCCAGGACGGGTAAGCAACTCCTATTCTTACAATCAGCCAGATCGACAATCAGAAAAATCTCAAAGAGAGTTTCAGAGCCCTAATGCTGCTCCGGTACGAGTTCCTGATTTCTCAAGCCCGGATGCTCGTTATCAGGCTGAATATGATTATGGCCCAAAAGAAAACAGCCAAAGCCAGAGTCGGGTTCGCAATCGACTTGCAAAACATCCATGGCTTGCTGGAATCTTCATGCTCGATCACGAGCCCTTGACCTATCCCAAAGCCGCAGTTCGCTTAGGAGTGATTGTCTACGGAGAAATGGTTCTGTTTCCAATTCTGACTGAAGTCTGCAGCATACTGTTTAAATCGGCAAATGGCAAATTCACTTTTGCAACTTCAATTATGTTTACTCTATGCATTATTTCCGCCGTGATCTGGACGATTCCAATGTTTTTTCTGTATCTAAAACAGACTGGAGTCAAAGCATTGATTGTAATAGGAATTGGGATTGAAGTCATTGTAGGAATCAGCTATTTCTATGTTCTGAGAGGCTACTATATCCATCCGCTTGAAGATCACGTTTACAGACTCTCTGTTTTTTTATGGTTTGCTCTGTTTGATGGAATTCGATTATTAATTCTGTTGTGGGCTATCCTGCCGATTCTTAAAATTCCAAGGCCAACACCTGAAGAAGTACAGAATCAGTTTGGCGAAATGAAATTATTCTCAAATACGTCTTTACCAAAAGTAAAAATCCCAGATCCAAAATCACTGATCGATCGAGTCCTTGATCTTAAAACTGCTGAGGATGAATATGATGATGAATACGATATAGAATTTAATGATCTTGAAGATGAAGAATTAGAGAACAAGAACATTTCTGAATATATAAACAAAGTCAATGAAACTGCAGATGATGAAACTCATGTCAGACTCCAGGATAAATCAACCAGATCCACTCAATTCAGTAAGAATTCCAAAACAAATCAATCTGAAATTTATTCAGAAGATTCCCTGGATCTTTCAATTCCAACTTTTACTAAAAAGAGAAATCATGGTCATCCAACTCACTCTGATTTAGCTTATGAAAGTAATGACAGCCTGAAAGATCAATCCGATGATCCACTGATTTTTCTTCCAGGAGATGATGGATTTGACAAACTATCCTGAGTCATTTCGTAAATATCATCGTAAAAAATAGAATGCCAGCTTTCAAACAAAGAAAGAAGCCGCTATCGCTTGATGTTAAATCAGAACGATAGCGGCTTTTATTATAAATTCATGTCAAAAAAGTCTAAACGACCTTTTTTAAACGATTGTAAATCGAAAATTCTATATCTTTGACTGGCAGGATCAGAGTTCCCATATTTTCTACGACCGTACTTCCAAATCCGCGTTTAAAATCGAAAAGTGAATATCCCTCTTCATCCTTGTTAAAATTTCCACTGATTCCAAAGAAATTGTAAGATTTTCTTCCAGCTGCGATTGCTCTTTTAATTTCTTCATAATGAATGGCAAATGGAGCGTTGTATTTAAAGAACTCATCGTAAGCTCCAGAATGCATGTAAACCGTCTCGTTGACTGTATTCAGGAAAATACAGCCGGCAAGCAAAATTTCATCTCCATATTTTTCACAAAGTTTTTGTGCTTCATCAATTTTCTTGTCAGCCAGTTCAATGGCTTCAAGCAGGACCTTCTTTTTCTTGTTGAACTTCTTGCTTGATGGAGTTTCTTCAAGCTTCTTCTCTACTTCCGCCAACTCATTTTGACTGTCCTCTTTCAGGCGTTCCTGTGATTCAATGGTTTTTGAAGGCTCCATAAACGCCAGCAACAAGTCGGCATTGTCCTGCCATGCGGCCATTTCTCTTCGATAATAGTCTTCATCACCACCATCAAAGTTGTTTCTTTGCCCGGTGTGAATCATCATATCGGTAAATTTTTTCAGATCGGCATCATTCCTTGCCTCTCTGATGCTCAGATCAAACTTACGAGCGCGATTGATCGACCATCTAGTCTGCTGATCCATATCCTTAAGAAGAGTGTCAATATCCCGACCATCAAAATAAAGCACTGACATCCACATCGGATCTTTTGAAAGATCATATCCTTTTTCAGGAGGAAGATATTTATATCCTGCTTTTTTAAACAGTTTAGGAATATTGGTATGATCAAATCCACCTTCTACAACCTGACCATTCTGGTCTCTTTCGATTAATGGTAGGTAGGGACTCATCTGCATATACAAAATGTTTTGCGAGGCAAGCCAGGGTTTTAAAGTTTTTGTGGTTTCCTTAATTAACTCTTCATCTTCATAATTCATCAGAATACCACCTGGAATCAGACAGTACTGATAAATCTTAGCTACCGGAGCCTTCGCAATTAAAGCGGCAGCCTTCAGTTCGTCTTTTTCATCGACAAAGCCAATCAGCGACGTATCATATTGACCGTTCTGTAATTTTCTTTTTTGCTCGATCGAATGTAAAAAGGACCAATTATCCTGTTTCTGACCAAAATCGAGATATTGGTCATTATCAATCGTTTTAATCGTTAATTTCATTCGTGCGGCATAAAACCCCAGACGTTAAGATAAAACGTCAGGTACAGAGGAATTGCCGTATCCCCCTTTCTGTAAAAAAAATCAGTTCTATTTCTATAGCTGCTTTAGTTATTAGCTGACAAAATTTCTATTTTCTGATTCCCTGGTTCTTGTACTGATTCATTTTTATCATTTTTGTGATCTTCTTAATCCACTCAATACGATCGCATTCTGTCAGCGTCTTTATTATATCGCAGGAAACTGATGGTTGATTTCAGAGCGCATACATCAGGAGCTCTCCAGGATTTATTACAGAAACAGTCTTAAACAGATAAGTACTCAATCAACTCTTTAAAATCGCCATGAGGAATAGAATCCAGAGTACGATTCTCCTTATTAATCAGGTGAGTTGTACGAATAAATACGGGTAGGCCAATCTTACTGGCACAAAGATCCTCAGTCATATCATTTCCAACCACAAGGCACTCTTCAGGATTCAGATTCAACTTCTCAAGAATTTCCTGAAAATATTCAGGGTTTGGTTTTGCTCTGGAGGAATTCTCATAAGTTGTCACCAGATCGAAATCTTCAGGATTGAGATTCCCCCAACGTATGCGACTGTTTGTCGCGATTGCTGGAAAGATCGGATTCGTAGCCAGAATCAGCTGATATCCCTGCTCTTTTAACTGTTTAATCAATGGAGCAGATTCAGGATCCGGGGGACATACTGCAGAAATATTCTGAAAGGAAGTTTTATAGAATTCTTCAAATTTTGGCAGATCCTTCATCACGGAATCTCCATAAAATTCCTTCATCTTATCCCAGAAGACCTGTTCATTAGTCATTGAAGAGCGATTTTTAACCATTGCTTCTGTACCCTTCCAGATTGAATCAATCAGTTTTTTGGGCTCATATCCTTCAGGCTCCATATGTTTTACCAGCGCCCCAAAGTAATATTTAATGAACACTTCCTGATCCATCGGGAGCAGGGTTCCATCCAGATCAAACAATATTGTTTTAATCGTCATAGATTGCATTATTCCTTTCTGACATGAATACAGGCTCTGCAAAGAGAGCCTGTCCTGTTCTATCTAAATAACAATAACCAGCTGGTTATTGTTATTATTTTACTCGAAATAAGGATAAATCAGTCTGGTGAGCTCCTGTATATCAATCGCTGCCCGACTGTATTCTGCTTCATCAATTAGAATGCTGATGACAAACGGTCTTCTCGCATAGACGATTGCGGTATCATTTTGAGTATTATTTAACTCACCGGTTTTATTGGCCGTTGCAATTCCTTCGGGAATGGCAGAAGGAATTTTTGCTAACCGCTCAGAATCAGCCAGATATCCGAGAATTTTTTCACTGCCGGCTAAACGGTGATGATAAATCTCTTCCATGAATCTGGCGGTATCTTTTGCACTGGTGGTGTTATAGGTTCCGCTCGGATCTAATCCTGAAAAAAGGATCCCTAGAAAAGTCGAGTCAAATCCATGCTCCTGGCAGTATTTATTCACTATTTCTTTTCCTTTGGTGGTATTCCCGCTGCCAAGCATGGAGATAAGCTGAGTCGCTGAATCGTTATCCGAAATAATCAACGACAATCTCAGAAGCTGGTCGATCTGATTTTCTGAATATTTCTCTAACAGCTTATCTCTATGTTCCATGACGGCGCCTGCAACAAATAATTTGATTGAACTGGCAGCAGTCTGGTTTTCAGATTCGCTGTATCCGATGGTCTGTCCTGTATTCAGGTCAATGATTGAAACAGACCAGTTTTGCTTTTCTGGACGGTTGAGGGCAATATAATCATTCATGGTATTCGATGCCTTATTCATGGAAAATGAAGTTCCCACACATAAGGAAATGGAGTCTTCGACTAAGCGGTCAAGCTCCGTTATGGTAGGAATTTCCGAATCTTGCGAATCTGATATTTCATAGAAAAGCCGATTTGAAAAAGGAGATGTCAGTGTCATACAAATCAGGCTGAGGACCATTGATTTCATTGTTCTATAATACAGAGATGCAGAAAGTAAGTTCAATATCTTCCGGCTTTTTCTCCCATAATTTTAACAATTTTATTCAATTTGGTCTGATTTACAAATCATTGTCCTGAATTTATTCTTTTGAACTAAAACTATTCTTCGAAATGTTTAGTCTGGATCAATTTGTCTTTTATGATCCTCTGTAAGAAGCTCAGAATTTCTATCCTGTCAAAGCAATTATCCATACCGCAAACATGCCACTAAATCACAAAAAAGAAGTCTTACCTAACGAATGAAAGGCAAGACTTCTTGAAAGCCATCAGGATTTAATTTCTGCAGCAGAATCATTCAGAGAATTTTTCCTGTCATCATAAATAAAGAACTATTTTACTTCTTCAATGATTGACTCTCTCCAGTGTTCGTTCGGTTTAACACCCAGAACCTGGCAGACAGTAGAAGCAATGTTGGAAAGTCCAAGATCGTCATCCTGTTTTAATGTGCAGTCGAAATTATAAATAATAAATGGAACTTTGTTCAATGTATGAGAAGTCTTTGCTTTTAAAGGAGCATCTTTCTTCTTTGGTTTTTCATACATTTCATCGGCATTTCCATGGTCAGCCGTAACCATGAGGATTCCATTGACATCTTTTACTGCTTTAATGACACGTCCTAAAGCCAAGTCAACGGATTCAACACCAATGATCGTTGCTTCAAGATTTCCAGTATGGCCGACCATATCTCCGTTAGGATAGTTGGTTCTGAGGAAATCATATTTACCGGAACGAATGGCATCGCACAGTTTGTCAGTAATCTGAGCCGATTTCATCCATGGACGCTGCTCAAATGGAATAACATCCGATTCGATTTCTTCATAAACTTCAAGATCTTCATCGAATTTACCTGAACGGTTTCCATTCCAGAAATAAGTCACATGTCCATACTTCTGAGTTTCGGAAATAGCGTATTCGCTGATGCCATCCTTGACGAGCTGTTCGGTTAATGTGTAGTTGATTTTTGGTGGTTCAGTAAGATAATGCTTCGGAATCTGTAAATCCGCATCGTATTGCAGCATACCGGCAAATTTTACATCTGGTACTTTTACACGGTCAAATTTATCAAATGTTTCATCCCCATCAAATGCTAATGAAATTTCCTGAGCACGGTCACCACGGAAGTTATAAAGAATGACTGAATCTTTATCGTTAATTGTTCCTTTAGGATTGCCTTCGGCATCAACAATCACGAATCCTGGAAGATCCTGGTCGACTACACCGGACTCATTGCGGTACGTTTCAATGGCTTCAGTTGCTGATGGGAAAGTTCTTCCTTCACCAAGAACATGAATTTTCCAGCCAGCTTCAACCATTGGCCAGTTGGCTTCATAACGGTCCATGGTAATCTGCATTCTTCCACCGCCAGACGCAATCTCAGCATCAAACTGATCATCATTCAATGCGTTCATGAAGTTTTCAATATCATCAACATATGTTAATGCACTGGTTTCAGGAACATCGCGGCCATCAAGAAGAATATGAACGCGTACTTTCTTTACGCCTTCTTTTTTTGCTTCTTCGATCATTGCCTTGAGATGGTTAATGTGGGAATGAACATTTCCATCCGAGAGCAGTCCAAGGAAATGCAGAACTGAATCATTTGCTTTTACGTTTTCAACCAGATCTTTCCAGGTAGCTGAATCAAACATTGCACCGGATTCGATATTTTCGTTAACCAGTTTCGCCCCCTGAGAATAAATCTGTCCGCAGCCAATGGCGTTATGGCCGACTTCAGAGTTACCCATATCTGAATCAGATGGCAAGCCGACAGCAAGCCCATGAGCTCTTAATACTGTATGCGGGCAGTTATTCCAAAGTTCGTCCAGATTTGGTTTATAAGCCATTTTTACTGCATTGCCCAGTTCGTTATCAGAAACGCCTACGCCGTCCATGACAACCAGAACAACAGGTCTTTTTTCCATGAATATCCTCCTTATAATTTCAAATATATCTGTTCTCTTTTTATTATAAACGTTCTCTCTTCTCATAAGCAGAATTTTCAGAACAACTTATCAACTTTCAAACGATCATGTCCCCAAATATCAAAACAAAAGGGATGAAGACAACCTCATCCCTTTGCTTTTGTTGAATAAAATTTTAATGACCCGCTGATTGTTTCTTCGATTCTGACCGTCCGCAAAATCCAGAACAGATCAGCAGATGATCAGTTCTTATCCGAAACTCCAGCTGAGGAATAACGGGAAAGAAACTGACGAGTTCTTTCATTTTTTGGATTTTCAAAAACTTCTTCCGGAGTACCCTGTTCAGCAATAACTCCTTTATCCATAAAGATCACCCGGTCTGAAACGTCTCTGGCAAATTGCATTTCATGAGTGACTACGACCATGGTAAGACCATTTCTGGCCAGATCTTTCATAACTTCGAGAACTTCCCCGACCATTTCAGGGTCAAGGGCACTGGTCGGTTCATCAAAGAGAAGCACTTCTGGATCCATTGATAAAGCTCTGGCAATTGCCACTCGCTGTTTTTGTCCTCCAGATAGTTTTGTAGAAGCGTGATTCAGGAAATTTGACATGCCAACCCGCTGAAGATGACCTTCAGCAATTTTTCTGGCTTCTTCTTTGGAGCGTTTTAATACCTGACGCTGTCCAATGATACAGTTATCGATTACGTTTTTATTATTAAAAAGATTGAAGGATTGAAAGACCATTCCGACTTTTGAACGATAATCCGTCAGATTGCGGTCCTTATCAAGGATATTTTTTCCATGAAACGAGATCGTTCCTCCATCAGGGATCTCAAGCAGGTTAATGCATCGAAGCAAGGTGCTTTTGCCGCTGCCGCTTGAGCCGATAATCGAAATAACTTCCCCTTTATTGACAGAAAAATCAATATCATCGAGCACTTCGAGATCTCCAAAATGCTTTTTTAAGTGTTCAACTTTAATAATGGGATCCATCATGCAGACATCTCCTTTAAAGCAACTGTTTTGGTCTTATTCATTCTTCTTTCAATCACGTTAAGAATCCAGGTAGCCAGAGTTGTTAAAATCAGGTACAGAATTGCAGTAACCAGATAGACTTCAACAAACTTCATATTTGTTCCAGCAATTGAAGAGGACTGGAAGAACAGCTCGGTCACCGAAATCGCGTTCATCATACAGGAATCCTTCAGGTTTACGACTAACTGGTTTCCGATTGCAGGGAAAGTATTCTTAATCGCCTGAGGGAAAATAACATGAATCATCGTCTGAAGATTTGTCATTCCTAAGGATTTAGCCGCTTCAGTCTGTCCAGGATCAACGGATTGGATACCTGAGCGCAAGATCTCAGCCATATAGGCTCCTGTATTAATAGAAATAATAACAAAACCGGCTGTAATAGCATCCCAATGGATAATTGGGCGCAGCAGATAATAGATAAAGCAGGCCTGTATCATCATTGGGGTTCCACGGAAGACCCAGATGTATAAGCCAGTAATCATCTGACCAAATTTTTTCAGCGCTTTTTTGAATGGTGAATCGAGAGGATCTACTGGCATCCCTCGAATCGCTCCAATAATCAGACCGATCAGAAATCCAAAGACTGTTCCGACAACAGCAAAGGCGACGGTAATTTTAATGCCGTACCAGAACATGGGCCAGGATTTCAGTAATATCGACCAGGCGTATCCTAAATCAACTTTCATGAATTTTATTCACCAGTAGGTGCGCGGTCTACAGACTCAAGCATCCAGTCGCCTCGGGTATCTTCATCGATCTGATCAAGAGCTGCCTGAACAGATTTGAAAAGTTCAGAATCTCTTGAATCATTTTTCATCCCGATGGATACAGTTGTATCTACGTCAAAACCTTTTCCTTCATCAAAAGTGATGTATGTCAGATCATCATTTGCGGCTACGATTCCTTTAGCTACAGGAAGTTCAGCAGTAATCGCATCGGCTTCTCCTGCCTGAAGAGCCAGAATGAGTTCTGGATATTTTGATTTTGGAGTCACATGATCAACTCCTTCAATCTGGTCGATTACATCATCATAGTTCGTGTTTTTCTGACCGATTACTTTCCAGCCGGAAAAGTCCTGAATATCCTTAAAGTTTTCAGCTTCAGATCCCTTTTTAACGATCATAACCATTTCAGATCCATAATATGGAGTTGTGAAATCAAGACCTTCTTCACGTTCATCATTAGCGGTCATACCAGCAATAATGGCATCAATTTCACCGGATTCTACTGCTGGCTGCAGTCCATCCCAGTTTACTTTCTTAATGACCAGCTCTTTACCCATGTTATCGGCAATTGCTTTCGACACGACTACATCGTAGCCATCACAATAACCAGCTCCAGTTCCAAGAGAAACGGCTGTCTCTCCTTCCTCAGCTGTCTGCCAGTTGAACGGAGCATAGTCACATTCCATTCCGACAGTAAAGGTTCCCTTTGAAGCATCCGAAGCATTGTCTGCAGAAGCATCTTCTGTAGGTTGAGAAGACGAGCATCCCACAAGCAGGATGGCAGCACAGCTGGCTGCCCAGAACATCTTTTTCATCTTTTTCTCCTTTACAGGAAATAAAAAAACTGTGGTACCCACAGTCAACAAGTAATTATTAAGATAACTCCTCTTCGACTGAAGGAGTACATGAGGTATTCCCCCAGGTACCAAAGAACGAAACTGCCATTTCTTTCTTTTCGGCGATGATTGCCTTTCCTTCTTTTCATCGAATGCCTTCTCCAAAAAGTACTCATCTGCATCGCTGCCTCTATCTTTTTATTTCATCAATTTTCTTCATTGATTATATAAAGTCGATAACTGAGTGTCAATGAAGGACAACGGCTATTGTGCCCACTACGCAAAAACAAATATGATAGATTTGATCATCAAGAGTATTCAGATTCTTATCTTTACATGGGAATAAGCTAAGAGCGAAAGCAATCGAAGATCATTCAGCTATTCAAGTCTGCTTCCTGAATCAATGGCATTGAGAAATAACGCAAAAAAATGAACAGAATCTTTTCATTTCAGAATTGATTCTGTTCATTTCCATTTTTCATCTGCCAGAAATTTAGAACAACATTCCAAACTTTCTGACCGTCTGAATTTCATTCTGAGCAGGACTACTGAAAGTAAGTCATCAGACCAACAATAAACAGCAATAAAATAACCGCTGGCAGAATCCATGCGCAGTAAAACTTCATCCATTCAGGAATTTTTATTCCTTTTCCTGTATTGGCCTCCTTAACAAAGCTATCCCATCCCCAACCAAGAGAGTGAGTGCAATAGATCACAAAGATGAGAGAACCAAGCGGCAGGAGAATGTTTGAAACAAGAAAATCCTCAAAATCTAGAATTGTATTTCCGGCTTTCAGGGGTTCAATCCAGGAAAGAACATTGAATCCCAGTGCGCATGGCAGCGAAAGCACGAAGACCAGACCACAATTGATCAGGCATGATTTTTTTCTGCTCCATCCAGTCAGATCCATCGTTGCCGAAATGATGTTTTCAAAGACTGCAAGCACTGTAGAAAAAGCTGCAAAACTCATAAACACAAAAAACAGGCTGCCCCAGAATCTTCCTAAAGGCATCGCGTTGAAAATATTGGGCAAAGTGATAAAAATCAAAGAGGGGCCTGCAGTGACTTCCACCTGAAAAGCGAAACAGGAAGGAATTATAATCAGCCCTGCTGTAATAGCGACGAATGTATCCAAACAGGCTACATTGACCGATTCCGACAGCAAAGAGTGATCTTTTTCAATGTAGGATCCAAAAATCGCCATTGCTCCTACACCCAGTGACAGGGTAAAGAAAGCCTGATTCATCGCATTGACAATGACATTACCCCAGCCAACCGCTTCGGCTTTTTGGAAATCCGGCATCAAATAAAAACGGATTCCTTCTTCTGAACCAGGTGTGATCACTGAATTGATAGCCATAAATACCATAATGCAAAGCAGAGCCAGCATCATCCACTTGGTTATTCGTTCCAGTCCATTCTGTAAACCAACCGCACAGACTGCAAATCCAGCCACTACAACAATTCCCATACAAATGATGAGCGACCAGGGATTGGCGATCATCTCTGCAAATCGACTGCTGACTTCTTCAGTATTCAGACCAACAAACTGTCCGGAACATGTATCGATGAAATATTTAAGCATCCAGCCGCATACAGTCGTATAAAACATCATCAACAGGTAATTGCCAGCAAGTGCTGCTTTACCATGCCAGAACCAGTTTTTCTTATTAGGCGTCAATTTCTGATAAATCTGAACAACGGACTTCTGCGCGCTTCGGCCCATCGCAAATTCCATAGTCATAACAGGCAGCCCAAGAATTACCAGGAAAAACAGGTAAATCAGAATAAAAATCGCTCCGCCATTCTGCCCAGCTACATACGGAAATTTCCATACGTTGCCAATGCCAATTGCACAACCGGCAGAAAGCAGAATAAAGCCCAGACGCGATCCAAGCTTTTCACGCTCCATAATCTCTCTCCTCGTCCTGTTTACCACAAGATCATAAGCGATTAAATCATACCGGAATTCTTTCAAGGCAAACAGGGAAAATTTTTACCGATCCAAGAGTTGTCCGGAAAACTTAAGCCTTTGAAGATATTTATGTATTGTGCTTTAGCTAAACGGGTGTTAACTGGCTTAATGTATTCATTATCGAATAGATTGATTCGATTCAGTCGGTGCTTCACTTGAAATCCAATTAAATCTGTATAATTTTGCTTTATTGTTTTCTGTCATAGGTATAGAAAATAGCTCTTCAGCCCCAAGCTGTTGTAATGCTATAGACGCATCTTCATTTGTGGATAAAAAATAAGGGACGTTATTTTTCTCAAGAAGACTCAAAAATTCTTCCGAATAATTGCCAGCTGCTATAAATGATTCAATACGTTTAAAATCTTCTGGATCTATTCCTAAATGACCACCTAAATTAAGTACAGCCGGTTTTGAAGAAATCGCCAGTAAATTTCCAGGACTAAGACCGTAATTTTCTCCATTATCACCAGGACTATACAGGGCTTGCGTATATAACCGAATTCTCGGTTCATTAATCTTTTTTATTTCATCTCCCAGATCTTTAATAAATGGCGGTACCATATTCTCATCAAAATTCAGAAGACGAGAAAAATCCCATCCATACTTGCTGATTCCGCTTCCGTTGAATTTTATATCGTTCTTAAAAGCCTCCTGATTGGTTACGAAAGTTTGAATTGTTCCAAGAATAGTGATTATGCTAAGAACAGCTGGGATGATCCAATTGGTCTTTTTCATCCAACTGATCTTTTTCATCCATCGACTTGGCCAGTACAGAATCAAAAGAATACTCAATCCAAATATAAAAACCATCAGATACTGATAGCTTGCCAATACCCGCCTATATACAAATAAAACCCCACAACTCATTAAGAACTGTAACAACGTTGCTCTAAACGGAAGCAAAATTAAAAAGAATACCAGTGCATACAATGAGAGATATAAACCAGACTTACGCCAGCTAAAAATTAACAATAATGGAATAAGTATCCAGCTATAAAACGTAAACGGATCTTTGGAATAGAATCTTTCGACTGATTGTTCCGTGATCTGCAAAAAGCGCTGCATTTTTTCATTGAGCTCAGTGATTGAATTTAACCTGCATCCAATGTAGATCAAAGCTGCGCTGATTATCAAGGATAGTATGAATATAATCCATTTTCGATTTTTGATACTTTTAACCAGAGATGAATAACATTTGATTAAAACCATTGCTGAAGCAAAACATATAAAAAGGCTCACCGCTATTGTTGAAAACGAAGTCAACGATAATGTTAACATTGCAACAATCAAAAGTTTTCTGAAGCTAAATTTGGAAATCATCGGATAAGCAAAATAGTACAGAACGAAAATCCCACTCATGCGAACCACAGAGGAGCCATAATAAGCCGCATTCGTAAACTGCCACAAATCATACGAATAAAAGACCAGGTTATCCGGCAGCATTTCCATAAAAAAGCCCTGTGGCAATAAAAACAAAAAGAAAGGAGTTAGAACAAATTGCCTAATGCTCACAGGTAAAAACTGTCTGGCGATACACATTAAAGAAAAGCTAAATAACATATAAGAACAGACAGCCATAGTTACTCTCATGAAAAACACCGGATAAATCCCTGAAATCCATGCAAGTAATGCATATGATATTTCATAAGTATTCATCACACGGGCAAAATCCAGATTAATTAACGGGTCTAGTCCCCCATCCGCATAGTTTTCCATCATCATGCTTGCTGAACCTATCTGATCAACCATCTTTCCAATGTAATAAGCGTCATCATAATTCATAGACAAATAGGCAAGCTGATTAGCAATTGAAAAAGCCATAAACAGGGCTACGAATACTATTAAAAGCCAATAATCGAATATAAACTTTATACTTTTATGTATATATTGATCAAATTTCAGTTTCTTAAATGATAGGGTAGTTTTTTTATTTTTAAAAAGAAACCAGATCGAGTAAGCATAAAAGCCAGCTAATAAAATCAGGCTGATAATCACATACAAATTCCAGGATATATGAAAATGAATAGCCAACTGTCCAGGAAAAAACAAAATAAAAAACATTGCGAAATAACCAATAATCCAACTCTTCATTTTTGAATTATTGTTGTAACCACTCGCCTGCAGTAGTGCTGATCCTCCTGATATATTCAGCAGACTGAAGACAACCAGGAATAATATTGTAAGTATCCAGTTCATTACCGTCAGCTCCTAATTCTTTAAGATAAGCAGTAAAACTGAAGATTATATAGATATTTCACCTAATGTATATCGTTCAGTTTACAAGCTTTATTATCCAACAAATGAGCATTCCTGCACTCCAGATATACAAACAAATTTCCGCTGCTTTTTTATTTGATTTTAAATAAGATACCACTGTCATTCCAAATAACAGAATAGATGGCAGTAAAAAGGGATGAAAGGCGATTGATGCTGCCAAATCTCCCTTCAACAAAGCCAGTAAAGCTCTTGTCATTCCGCATCCTGGACAATCGATCCCAGTAATATAACGGATCGGACAATGATAGCCAAAAACAAACACAACCAGGCCGATCACGAAGAAAAGGAAAGCAGCTTCAACTCTCTGCTTTCCTTTATTGCTTTCATGAGCCTTACGATCAGTAAACGGAAGGTCTGGAATATTATAGTTGTCTGTTTGCTTTTGAATGTTCTTTTCCTTATTCATATTTAATCAGACAATTCAGCTGATCCTGAATAATAGCAGCGGAAGCTAATGGACAGAATATAGCCAGCAGCCCAGTTAGAATCGACTGGTTCTGAACCTGATAATTTCTTGCTCTGAACTGGGCAAGTACATTTTCTTCTTTCCAGAAGAAGAAAATCTGGAATACACCACAGGAAAGCAGGATAAGGATAAACGACAGCACTGGATCGAGTCCTTTTGGTTTTTGCTGACGGGCAGCAATCAAGTTAATATCACGAGCCAGCATATAAACCCAAACGAAATACCAGATACCGCAGGTCAGTATACTCAGTAAGATGTATAGAATTACCGAATGAGTAATTACAGTGTTTGAAATTGGCGTTTCATACTGATTCTGATAGGTCTGAGATGAAGAATAATCAGAATCAGAGCTTCTTGTATTTCTGGGAATAAAAGCGCTCAAATTTGATTGATCTAAACGTGTCCAGTCATTCATTCCTTCTTTCCAGACGTACGAAGCCGGATTCAGGACCCCATTATTGATTAATGAAATCATAGCTTCCTGTGAATAAGGCCCTGCCGATTTACCGTTATCGACGTAAAACCAGTCTTCCGATTTATTCGGTTCAGACTGACTGTAGTCATTATATGAAGTATCAAAAGTTTCAGTTTCTTTTTGAATCTGATCCAAGGTTTTCTCAGGATAGTGTTCTTCTTTGGCCGCCTTCGATTCATTTATCAGCCCCATAAGAGAAGTATCTGCAAGATGAACCCAGTTGCTCATGCCCTGTGTCCAAACATAGGTAGAATCTGTAATTCTTCCCTGTTGATAGAATTCAACCATTTGACTTTGCTTGAATGGCCCAACGGATTCCTTATTTTCAACGAAATGCCATTCTGGAGTGATCTGATCATCACTTGCTTCATCGCTATTGGAATTCTGCTCTACATCATCATCTATAGAGACAGGTTCTTTATTCTGATCTACTGTAATCAATTGGTCAGCTTCCTTATTCAGATCCAGAGAAACTTTATCATCAGAGTTTGATTCATCTTTTTCAATCTTTGTACCGCAGTTAATACAAAAATTGGCTTCATCCATATTCTCGTAACCGCAATTTTTACATTTCATATTTATTCCTCACAATCTACTTAATCTAGTACGAACGATAGAAACATCTTTCTTGTCTGTAAAACGATTCAACAGATTTTCATTTTATTCCAAAATCGTATTTAAATGAGCTCAAAATCCTACGCTCTTTTCAACTTCATGAATATTATGCCGGATTGATCGACAATTTATCGCAAAAGTTTCTTAAGAATTAGACAACAATTTCTAAGGATATCGAATAGATTCAGAATGTATGTTCAGTTTCTTGAAAAAAATGAGCAGCCAAAAAGCAAAAAGAACAGCTTTCGCTGTTCTTTTCAATTTCAAGATTTTGATGATTTATGACGATTCTGAAAATTCTTTTTAACAACCTCAAAGAAAGTCCAGGATCTGTACATTCGATCTGCCGGAATATATTGGTTGATGTAATGCAGAAGCTTCTTTGGTTCTCTTGCAGAAAACATGAAAGTTCCATCCGATTTCGTTTTTAAACCGATTCTTGGAATATACTTTCCCTTAAAATATACCGCTGCAATCACTACATCCACTTCATCCCAGGGGATCTGAATATTTTTTTGTACATTTCGATCCGAATAAAATTCAAAAGCCTGATCTCCTACCATGATTTGTCCATAATCGGCAAATCCGGAAAAAGATGTTCCCTTAACAACAAAGTCAGCCTTGTGATTAATCGACTGTACCAAAACAATGTCCCCTTTCTGGATAAATACAGATCAGTTCATAAAACCTTATCACCTGATTAAAGAATATGGGCAAGATGTCCAAGGATACCAACCAGGAACAGAGCGATGATGATGACGATTGGAGAAACTTTCTTCTTCAGCAGCCAGCAGCAAAGCAGGGTCAGTAACAGAGGAACAAGTCCAGGGATCAGATCATTCAGGTTCTGCTGCAGCGTAGTCACTTTTTCAGGACTTAAGGACAGACCAGCAGCCTGCTGCTCTAAAGCCGTACGGATTCCTTCTGAACCTGCAGGCAGATTAGCCCAGTCAATATAGGCACCTTCCTGCAGCTGAACAGTAGAAACTGTTGGTGTGAATGTTACGTTTACCCAACGTTCAATCAGCGCACCAAGAACAAACATACCAAGGATGGATGATCCTTTAGTAACCTTCTGTAAAAGTCCACCGGACATATCAGAAGCGATTGCAGATCCTGCCTTGTAACCAAATTCCTGTGTATACCACATGAAGGCAATACGAATTACGTTCCAGAGAACGAAGAACAGGATTGGTCCCATGATGTTTCCGGACATGGCCAGAGAAGCACCCATGGCAGCCAGCAGAGGTCTTACTGTAAACCAGAATACTGGGTCTCCAATACCAGCCAGAGGTCCCATCATACCGACTTTAACACCCTGGATGGCTGCATCATCAACTGGTGCGCCATTCGCTCTTTCTTCTTCAAGAGCCATGGTTACACCCAGAATTGGGCTGGCAACATATGGATGAGTATTGAAGAACTCCATATGACGCTTCATTGCTTCAACCTGGTCTTCTTTTTTTGGATAAAGCTTGCGGATCACTGGCACCATTGCAAAGCACCAGCCACCATTTTGCATACGTTCATAGTTCCAGGAACCCTGAAGCCATGTTGAACGCCACATTACGCTCTGACGGGTTTTCTTATCGAGAGAATATTTTTTCTCGGTAGTATTCACATTCTGTGTCATTTTTATTCTCCCTTCAGACCTAGTAATCGTTCAGGATATCCCCGAGAGGGTCACCTGATACAGAACCGCCAGCACCGGTTCCTTTGTTTTCAGAAAGCTGAAGGTAAATCAGAGCCAGAGCAACTGCGATAACACCTAAAGCAATCAGAGTTAACTGAGAAAGTGCGGCGAGGGCAAAACCAAGAGCAAAGAATGGCCATACTTCTTTATTAGCCATCATGTTGATAACCATTGCATAACCAACAGCTACAACCATTCCTCCACCAATGGCCATACCATCAGTCAGCCAGGCTGGCATGGAGTTCAGAGCATTCTGAACCACATCAGCTGGAATAAACAGCAGAGCTGCACATGGAATCATAATACGGAGACCTTGAATCAGGATTCCAAACAGATGCCACATTTCAAGACCTTTAATATTTCCTTTAGCTGCTTCAGCATCCATTCTGTGAACGATAGGTACAGAAAGGGTACGGCAGACCATGGTCAGGAACAGACCAGCTACAGCCAGAGGAACGGCTACAGCAATTGCAGTAGAAACACCATTGACGCCCTGTCCGCCAAGAACAAGGATTATGGCTGAAGCGGTGGCTGCCAATGCGGCATCCGGAGCTACGGCTGCACCAACGTTTGCCCATCCAAGAGCAATCATCTGCAGCTGACCGCCAAGCATTACGCAGGCTGTCAGGTTATCGCCGCCCATAACCAGACCGATTAAGGTACATGCAACCAGAGGCTGATGGAACTGGAATTCATCCAGGATACCTTCGCAACCGGCCAGGAAGGCGATAAGAACGATTAATATCATCTGAATAATATTCATATATCCTCCTGAGGTTTATTTCAGTTCAGCTTCCGCCTTGGCCACCAGGTTATCCATATTATCTTTGGAATCTGCCGGTACTTTACGGACATCGAACTTAATTCCTTTTTCTTTCAGTTTTTTGAATGTCTCAACATCTTCCTTGCCAAGTGCAATTGCATTATTAACAACGACTTTACCAAGAGAGTGAGCCATGGAACCGATATTCAGTTCCTTAATGTCTGCTCCAGCATCAATAACTTTCAAAGCGTCTTCAGGATTTTCAAAGAGCAGCATGGCTTTTGTAGCACCAAAACGTGGGTCTTTAGCGACCTGAATCATTTTAGCGATTGGAACAACATTGGCTTTTACTCCTGGAGGAGCCGCCTGTTCAATCAATGATTTACGTAAATCATCATGAGCTACGCCATCAGATACAACGATGATACGATCCGGGTTTACCGCTTTGGTCCAGGCAGTTGCAACCTGACCATGCAGCAGACGGGAATCGACACGAGCCAGTACATATTTAATATGTCCGTCTCCTAATACAGTGCCTTCAGGGATAGCTCCCTGAGCGACTGGTGCTGCAGCTGCCGGAGCGGCACCTTCTGTTTCAGGCTGCAGAGATTCTGGAAGAGTCTTGCATCCTTCCGCACCAGTTTTGCAGATGTGTGTTGCGATTTCATGAGCATCATCACTTCCAAGTCTCTGAGCATAGGCTTCGATGATCATTGGAAGGTTCATGCCAGTAACAATAGCCCAAGTGTCTTCATGTCCTTTAATGACGGCACTGGACTGGTTGAATGGAGTTCCGCCCCAGAGATCGCACAAAATCAGAACCTGTTCCTGATTGGATAAGCTTGCAATAGCATCTTCAAGTTTTTTCCGGAACTGATCTGGTCCTTCACTGGGCATCAGAACAACGGCTTGCACGTCAGGCTGCTGGCCAAAAATCATCTCGCTGGACTGCTTGATTCCATTGGCAAATTCACCATGACTGGCAAGGATAATTCCTACCATTAAATTTTCCTCCTTTACTTTCAGGCACCGAAACAGCAAATTATTCATCTGAATTAAGCTCTTTCATTGCCTGGAGAATTACAAATTCAGCGCAACTTTCTGAGTAATTGTTATTCCCTTTTATCTTAAGCTATGCTGAACATATTTCAATTAATCACGCGAAAATATGGGATAAAAAATTAAAAAAACTTATTCCAAACACATTATTCACATAATTTATTTTAAAATACCATACAATTGCCGGAATGAAACGTTTTAAATACCAATAATACGCTTTCTTTCAAGCCTTTTGCCCATATAATTGTGTGATATTATTCTGCTTCATATCCCAAAAAAATTTCATCTAAATTATGCTATTGATAATACAAATGAGATGAATTCTTAGCTTCTTAGAATCAATTATGATATCGCTTTCATTTACCGTTGACAGATTTTAAAGTAAGTTCTTTATATTTGACGGGGTTAAACCCTCCGGTGACCGTTGTTAGATTATCTACAACGAAACTGGAGGATTTTTCATTATGCCGAATTATCACTATGCGTCAACCAGAAAAGGAAACCGGGAATTCTGGACCAGACAGGTTCAGGCTTATCACCTGTCCGGACTTTCTCAGAAGGAGTTCTGCCAGAAGAATGGCTTGATCTATACCTCTTTTGGCTACTGGAAACGCAGATTGGAAAGGTCTGCGAAAGCTGAAGGAATAGAGTTTGTAGAGATTGATGTCGCTGCTGTCGCAGAAAACTCTGCCGCTATTACTCTGTCTGTCG
>NZ_MPJW01000073.1 GCF_001945525.1 Ileibacterium valens | reverse complement strand
CCAGATATTTCTGAGTGGCCTTTGTCCAGACGAATGTCATCTTGTTGGCGTTGGCTTCAATTTTTGTTCCATCCAGATAAAGGACAGAAGAGTCTATCTGAGGATCATTCTGTTCGGCATAGCGGTTGAATTCCGTAAAGAGATCCTCCATGCATGGAGTAAGGCATTCCTTCTGAAAGCGGGAAATTGTACCGTAAGAAGGAGTTTCGCCATTGAAAAGGCAGAGCAGACGGATGTCGTGAGAATAAAGTTCTTCCTGCTGCCGCAAAGAGCAGTAGCCATAAAGAGTAAAAGAAATCAGAGCGGCTTTGAGCATGGCGTCTGCTGGGAAATGGCAGGCTGGCCAGGAGGCAAAAGAAGGATAAAGGGCAAGGTCGAGATAATCATCGACAAAGGAACTGACAGTAGTGAAGACAGAATCCATCTCAATATGAGGGAAGAGAGAATGGAGCAGTGGCAAACGGCCCTGAATCGAGTTATAGTGTGTTTGGTAATTTTGTTTATTAAGCATGAACATATTTTACCAAAAAAGGCACCTCATCCATTACGGATCAGGTGCCTCTTTTTATTTTTGGACTGTCAGAAATTTAACAGCCCCTTTTTTATTATTCTTTTGGTTTTGTCCAATACTCTGAATTTGTAAGATTGTTCCTGGCTGCCTGGTTATACAGCGGCGGCAAGACCTGTGATAGCCCACCAGATCAGTGCGATGATCATCACAAACAACAGAATCGATAAAATCAATCTTGCGCTTCCTTTCGCAAATCTCCAAATAGCTGGAAGTCCACCAATTAACAGAATAATGCCTAATACTATGATCAAAATTTGCATCCAGTTCATAATTGTCTCCTTTTTATCCTGAGTGTGATTTTATGCATATTGTCGGTTTAGTCTGACACTCAGGTTGTATAGGTTTAGTATTAACTCCGGTAAAGATTTTTTAAAGCCGTATGCTCTTAGGTTTTCATATTTTTTCAGTGGATTCTCAGTTGGCTGATTTTTCATTTCTGCAGGTTTTTTGCCTGCTTTATGTCTTGCCTTCTAAGGATAAACAATGAAGTGAATTTAAGATGCAAAAAGGAAAGGCTTTTTCACCTTTCCTTCATTTAATTATCTTGTTTTTTAATCGCTATATCAGCTTAATTATCTTGCTGATCCTCATTATTCTTTTCCGAATTCGTTCAGCGATCTGATTCCTCCAAGTTTTTCATATCTGCACTTTCTACTGAATCTTTTGGATATTTGATTCCATTTTCAGAGTTTGAATCTATCAAATCTGAATTGTCAAAATACTTTTCGCGTATTTCTTCTTCAGAAGTCATCAGGTTCTGAATCTGATCTTGCCACTGCTCTCTGGAATTTTCCTGCTTGGTCAGCTTTATTTCCTTGATATGACGGGCAATTAACGGTAGGAAGAATCGAACTTTCTGAGTCGCCTGAGTGGGTATTGGCCGATCATAAACCATTCTTAAGAAGTGATCATATTGATCCGATAAATATTCCTGATCTGATTTAAGTATCTCAAAACGGTTGATAATCAGGCCTCGGGCCTTAAACAGACGAATCAGTCGAACCGGAAGCTCAAAAGAATGTCCTTCGTATTCCACTTCGATCCTGAATACTTCATCTTTTGACAGCTTTGGCTGCTCGTCGAAAATAACTTCAAGTTCAGCTTCTCCTAAAGCCGCAATGGCTCCTTCATATGTTTTTTTGTCCTGCTTTAATTTGGCAAATACAGCGGCATGATGCAAAGAGATCAGGGACCCCTGTCTGCGGCCGATAAAGAACAAAATCGCTACAATGAGCAGAAGCGAATTATAAAGCAGCCAGAATAAAGTAATTGAACCATCAAAGACCAGATGGAAAATCATTTTGTATGAAATCGATATAACGGCAATCAGCGTCAGGACAAGCATTAATACAAATGGCCAGATGTAACGCCAGCTGAAATGATCTGTATTGTCCACTCCCTTTTTAGTGACTTTAAATTTCTTCAGAGAAATGCCGATAAACTCCATAAAGATCGGACCCATTAAAAATGGAAACATGATCGTCTCATACAGATTCGTCCACAGGCTCGTTCTGATATTTCCGGACAGTCTGCCAATCGCCCAGCTGTCGGCAATATACGTAGGCAGCCAGAAACATAGAGCTGCCCATAAGGGGGTTCTGACAACCGAAATTCCAAAAATCCCGGAAATGATCGGGATGAAAATATAGAGAAAGCGGGAAAAAGGAGCCAGCCAGTATTGGATGGAGGTCCAGTAATTCACCTTTTGAGCGGTTGAAAACTTATTAGTAAAGAACAGGTTAATCTGATACAGAACATTCACAACCCCTCTGCCCCAGCGAATTCTCTGCTGGATCAAAGAAGGAAGATCTTCCGGAGCCAGACCGGAAGCCAGGGGTTCTGAAATCGCCAATGAGACAAATCCATTTCTTTCAATCAGCATACCTGTCGCAAAATCTTCTGTAATCGCTTTGGTATAAAATCCGCCGACTGATTCAAGTGCTTCGCGGCTGATCAGCGTATTGCTGCCACCATAAATGACGCTGTTTGAATTGGTTTTGGCTACTTCGATTTCACGATAGAAATAGTCCTGTTCATTAGCGACATCTTTTTCTGCATAAAGATGATACTGAAAAAGATCCCAGTTATAAAACGTCTGAGGTGTCTGCAAAAATCCAAGGCGAATCTGCTCAGCCTTTCTGACTCCCGTATTTCTCATCCAGGAATCAATAAAATAAGGAACCGTCTTCATCAGAAAGCTTGAACGAGGAATCATGTCGGCATCAAAGGTCACAACCAGAGGCGAGTCCGTCTGATTCAGGGCGTTGTTCAAGTTTCCAGCTTTTGCCCCTTCATTATTGTCTCTGGTGAAATAACCAATGTTCATTTTTCTTGCCAGAGTTCTGATTTCTTCCCGCTGACCATCATCACACAGATAGATATGAACCTTGCTTTGATCCGGATACTCCATGCGCCGGCACCCATTCACTGTCTTATAAAGAAGATCTGCACTCTCGTTATAGGTGGCGATAAAGACATCGACATCCGGATACAGTTCAGCCTTTTCTGGAATTTTGGGTAATGGATAATTTTTCTTTTTTGCCATGATCTGAAAGTTGACCATAAATTCAATCAGTCCAACCAGCTCCACCACTAACAAAACGATCCCCAGAAAGAAGGCTGCAGGCTCATCTATAAAAGGAATTGTAAAAGAAACACGCCACCAGAAATAAAGCGCAGAAAAGAACAGGGCGATCTCAAAGACAGCAGGAAGAGACAGTTTATGCTTTTTCTTCTTTTTCATAAAATTCTCTCCTTTTCATCCTGAGTAAATCCGGATAGGTCGGATAAAAGATCGGACGCTGATTCAGCCGCCAGTTCTGATAAGCTATTCCACTGATAAACAGAAATGTTCCCACCAGAAAATCTGAGGCGGTGTTTAAAAAACGAATTCGATTACCACAATACAAAACGATATAGACTCCAAATAGAGTCATGATGATGATTCGAACATGAGCGGCAAACCGAGTTTTGTTTCGATGAAATAACTTTGCCACGCCGCTGGTGATCCATCGACTAAACTTCATTAACAACCATAACAAAGTGAAGTAGAGCGTAAAACAGAGGATCAGTTCCCAGAACTGTGCCCGATCCGCATCCACAAAAATCCGCGGCAGGAAATGGATTGTCCAGAAACCAAACTGACAGAAAAGAAGGATCGAAAAACAGCTTCTAAACGATTCGACACCCTTATAACAGGTCATAATTCCGGCAAACAGCGAAACGAGCGCAAATCCAAAAATGATATTCTCTTCACAAAAGAGGATTCCACCATTATAGATTGGATTCAAAAACAGAATATCTTTCACAACATTTCCTCCCTTGAGTAAAAAAGGACGGATCAACCGTTCACAATCGTTTACAAAATAGTCTGGCCTGCCATTTCGTTTCCATTCGTGAGCCGAAAACCTGTCCGATAACTGTCCGATAATTAATTTCACCTTACCAAAATTTTCACTTTGGTTTGGTCTGTTTGCCTGTGAATCTCTGCGGTGTCAAAAATGTCTTTCTTTTTGGACTTATTCTGACATCTGAGACTTTTCCAGCCTTTCGATCCAATGGAATATCAAAACAAGATCTATCTTTATTCTTATTCAACATCATTTTAACGTTAAAGAATAAGCGAAAAGGATAAGCATTCTGCCATCTCAATGAGCATCGTCCATTTTCTGCTGTCTCGTTTTATCTTCTTTTTTATTGAATTTTCAATTCGTTCAGAAAATCTGATGGATAAATCAGTTGAATTTTTATATATAGAATTTTAATATATATATGAGAAGTTAATATCAGAAAGGAAATATTCTATTCAGGAGGATTTATTATGGAATTTCCATTACCTGCTGTAATGCTTGAATTTCTGATTCTTGGATTTCTTGAAAAGAAAGATTCCTATGGCTATGAGATCTGTCAGGTGATCAAGAATGTTCAGGAAATCCGTGAACCGGTATTGTATCCAATTCTGAAGAATCTTCAGAAGCAAAATCTCATTGAGAGCTATGAAGAAGTTCATAATGGACGACGAAGAAAATATTATTCGCTCAGTCAGCTGGGAAACAAACGGTTATCCCTGCTTCGAAAAGACTGGAATCAATACCAGAGAAGGATCACTGAGATCGTTGAGCAAAAAAACAGATAGGTTCAAAACCGCAGCAAATTCAAATCAAATATGAACACATTAAATTGTAGAAAAGGAAAAGATATGATGAATTCTGAAGATTATTACAGAAGAATCCATGAGATTCTGAATTCTCACCAGATTCAAGAAAACGAAATCGATGACATGATCGATTTTCTGAAAGAGACCGCCGCTGAATCCGGTATGAGCGAAGCCTCTTTTTTGCATCATTTAGGTACTCCGGAAGTGATTGCTTCTGATTTTCTTGCTCAGACTCAGAGGTCACAGACGTCCAGCCTCTCAGTTCCTCCCATTCCAGAAGATGCCTTATCTTCTGAAAATGGTTATGAAGAAAAAGAGGATTCTGAAGAATGGCATGAAAAGTCCTATTCGATGGATAAGGACCGAATACCCGAAATGGACGATCATTCTGATCTTCCGCATGATGTTCTGTATGAAAACAATCCTGGATTTACTTCATTACGAAAGATTGAAGCAGATCTTTTACATTCTGAAATCCAGATCGATGTCTCTGATGCACCTCGAGTGGAAGTGTATCCTGATATCTCGCAGATGAACATTCACTTTCATCATGACACCCTTAAGATTGAACAAAACGCACATATGTTAATGCTGCCGTGGAATCTGAAAAAGCAGACCATCAAGATCTATCTTCCAAAAGAAGTGATGCTCGACAAGGTCAAGATCGAAGGAGTCAATGCCAGCATATTTGCAAGAAGCCTTCATGCCAACCATGTCATGCTCGAAAGTGTCAGCGGCAAAATGGTCCTTCAGGACTGTGAAGTTGAGAAACTGCGTGCTTCCAACGTCAACGGTCTGATTCAGATCGAAAATACACCTTACCGTAAAGCGTCCATTGAAAACGTCAACGGAGACATCGATATGCAGGTCATGATGTATCATAAGATTCACGCAGAAACAGTGACCGGTCATATCCATGCTGGAGGAATTCTTGAATCCTATGCAATGAAAACTCAATTTATTGGCAGTGAACTGAATTATCATCCGGATCAGTCGTATGGAAAAACGCGTATATCTTCTGTGTCCGGATCCTTGAACATCTGGCTGTAGATTCTATCCATTCATTCCATTCCTGATATAAGAACTATTGAACAACCTTTTTTGGAACATCGAATTGCCGAAAAGTCCGGAAGATCTGAACATCCACCTCTCTAATGGATCATTCAGATCTTCTTTTTGTTACTATTTCTGTTAACTATTCATACTTTTTTATCAGAAAAGCTGACTCAACAGCAGAAGTAAGGCGAGAACAAATTGTTTAAATTACATTTTTTGTAATTTGAATCTGAATAATAGGATATTTTTGGGATTATTTAATAGAGTGGCTTCCTCCCCCGCCTACGCTAACGCTTAGAAGCGGGGGTCTTCTTGCAGAGAATAGGATAAACCAAAATATGTGATGTTCGAACGTGAAAACTACCATCTAGTCTCTGAAAGAAGTGAAATGAGTGAATATCTGGCTCCTGATGCAAGTATGGTCGTTCATTTCTTAAATACAAATAATGTTGATCTTTACGTGAGTGATTATCTGAACTATACCAATTACAATATTCTTAAGTTGATTACCGATTTTCCGGAAGAACTTCTTGAATATCTGGATCCATCAATTGAGTATCTGCGATTCGAGATTAATTCAAATACGAGGATTTGTGATGGTGTAAGGCTAAAATTCAAGCACTCGAAAGAGATTCTTCTTTCCTCACCTGATCAGCTGGAAGCTTATTTATCTTCCGGAACGATTAAAGGTCTGGGAGTATCTGTTTCTGCAGTAATACAATGATCAACGGGGGATACTTAGTTGTAGACGAGCTTGAAAATCATTTCAACGCGCAGATCTCAGCTTCTCTCATTCGTCTGTTTTACGATCCAAAAATCAATGTAAATGGAGGAACCTTGATATTTTCCACGCATTATCCTCTCTTGCTTGATCAGATTGACCGTCTGGACTGTATTTATCTTCTTCAGAATAAAGATTTGATTTCTGCTTCCAGACTCGATCAAATTCTTTCCAGGAAAGATATCAAGAAAAGTGATATTTTCATTTCCGGCTATCTCGATGGTACTGCACCGGATTATCTGCCTTACCGCAATCTAGTAAGAGCATTAATCTTTCATAATTCAGACAGAAAAATTCAGCCTGATAAGATCGAGGCAAAAATGGTTGATCAGTTTATCTGAGACATCTGTGAAGGAAACGCTGAATTGGCAATTATCAGAATTCTGCTGGAAAATGGTCTGCTTAAATTCACGGAAGAAGACTTGATCAATCCCAATGACATGCAGTTAAGAAATGGAAAAAAATTTTCGGATCGGTATCTTGGATTGAGATATCCTCAAAAAGTAAAAATTTTCTATGTTCATGACTCTCACTATGAGAAGTTTATTTTACCTAAGACGACAAAGCAGAAAGCTGAAGTATTTCATGTCATAACCGCCCCGGAAATCGAGATCTTACATATCATCGATCAAGACCGTCATAAAATTTTTCTTCAAAAATTCCAATGTCATTAAGTTAAGCAGATAGAAGCGCGAATTGCTCCGCACTTCATCGTGGTGTTCAGAATCTACCAGAAATTTTTATCTGGAATCAGCCATTTTTCGGCTTCAAGCCTCACGAATACGATA
>NZ_MPJW01000099.1 GCF_001945525.1 Ileibacterium valens | reverse complement strand
AGTGCTGTCTACCATCGAACCAAAATGAAGACTATCAATGGGGGTAAGGGGGCAATATGTCTTCTTATTCACTCTTGACAAAGGTCATTTCATAACAGTTATAGTGTGTTTGGTAATTTTGTTTATTGAGCATGAACATATTTTACCAAAAAAAGCACCTCATCCATTACGGATCAGGTGCCTCTTTTTATTTTTGGACTGTCAGAAATTTAACAGCCCCTTTATTTAAATTTGATTCAAACAAATTTCGTGCTGACTGGATTTGCTAACATAGTTTAGTAAATTACGATTCCAGGTCATAAAATCTGTTTGAATACTATTTTTCTGCTTAATATTGTGATTTGAGTTGGCTTAATGAATAAACGAACTTTGATCAAAGGCTGACAGACGGATTTTAGTCTTCAGCTGGCGCATCATACATATGGGAAATTTCATGGACTTCATGACCAAATGCACTTTCGTCAGCAATCTTCATCTTATCTTCAGCGGCATATTTCTTAACAGCGGCCTGAGATTTAGAGATTGGCTGCAAGGTTCCCGCACCGGCTACACATCCTCCAGGGCAGGCCATGCCTTCAAGCAGGTATCCGTTTAAGCGTCCGGCTTTGGCCATCATCAGCATCGTCCGGCAGTTCTTCAGACCTTCTGCAGCCTGAATCTTGACTTCAACTTCAGGATGAGTCTTATTGATGAGGTTTTTAACGGCTTTGGCTACTCCGCCGCCAACGGCAAATTCACGGCCGGCAGCAGTTCCTTCATCAAGACTTCCATCAGACTGAATTCCAGCCAGATTGACACCCTTGCCTGTAAACATACCCATGACTTCTTCGAAGGTTAATACGAAGTCGACATCGGAACGAACAGAACGGCGGCTGGCTTCAAGCTTCTTGGCAGCACATGGACCGATGAAGGCCACCATGGCATCTGGATTATCTCTTTTGATCATTCGGGCTGTTAATACCATTGGAGTCAGGGCCATGGAAATGTATTCCGCAAACTGCGGGAATTCCTTTTTCGCCATGACAGACCACGCCGGACAGCATGAAGTTGCCATGAATGGCTGTTTTTCTGGAACTTTATTCATGAAGTCTTCCGCTTCTTCGATCGTACAAAGGTCTGCACCGATTGCAACTTCAACCACATCCGCAAATCCGAGTTCCTTTAATGCGGCTTTGACTTTGTCGGGTGTAACATTTGGACCAAACTGACCAACAAATGCTGGAGCAATGGCTGCAATAACTTTTTTGCCCTGTTTCATCGCATAAATCGTCTGAAAGATCTGACCTTTATCGACGATGGCGCCAAATGGACAATTGACTAAGCACTGTCCGCATGAAACACATTTATCGTAATTAATTACGGCCTTTCCATCCTCATCACTGGAAATGGCGTTCATTCCACAGCTTGAAGCACATGGACGTTCAATTTTGATAATGGCATGATAAGGACAGGCATCAATACAGCGCCCGCATTTGATGCAAAGATCCTGATCGATTTCTGAATGTCCATTGACCATGTGAACAGCTTTTTTGGGACATACTTCAACACACTGGTGAGACAGGCATCCCTGGCAGCCGTTGGTCACCATAACCTTCTTTTCAGGGCAGGCATGACAGGCAAAATTGATAATGTTTACGAGCGGCTGATCGTAATATTTTTCGGCGATGACGGATTCTTGCACGCCATCGGAAATGGCAGCTACAGTAGAGATATCACGTACAGGAAGGCCCATACCTAAACGAAGACGTTCACCAATGATGGCTCTTTCAAGGAAGACATTATCGCGATACTTCGCTTTAGCGCCTTTTATAATTTCATAGGGGATGGCTTCAAGGCGTTCGCCATAGTCAACATTTTCGTCATACGCCATTTTTGCAATCGCGGCAAAGACCTGGCGGCGAATATCTGTTACGGAATTGTAAACTCCTCTCATAGAATGTAATTTCCTTTCTGTAAAATTGACATTTTTCAGATTCTGCAAGTCCTGCCCATAGACGCAGAAAGCAGATCTCTCACTTAGTATCATTATATCGAATAGAATGACAAAAGAAGCAGATTCTTTTTAACTGCGGTCAATAGACTGGACGATTTCGAACAATTGCGGTACTGAACTAGTTTGAATATCGTCTGTCTTTTGCATGAATTGCAGGCAGACGAAACTATTATACAGGCTTGATTGTGAAATAATACACAAAGTTTAAAAGAATTCTCAATTTTTCAATTTTCTCTGTTACAAGGCTGAATAATGATTTTTTAAAGAATTGGATTCAGACTGAAAAGTTCGCTCGGTAAGGATAATCGAACAGAGAAATAAGCAGATTCTGCTTTTGAAGGTGAACAGGATGAAAGAAATAAGAATAGAAGAAAATGATGCCGGACAAAGACTCGATAAATTTCTTGGCAAAGCCTTTCCGGATCTGAAACGCTCCATGATGTACAAGGGACTTCGAAACAAAAAGATCAAGGTTAACCGTAAAAGAGCAAGTCATGATCAGATGCTGAATTCTGGAGATGTCATTCTCCTGTTTTTACCCGAAGATGCTTTGCGCCAAAAAAATGAAGGATTTAAACCATCTGAAAACCAGGGAAAAATGAGTCTTTCGAAAAAAAGTTCTGTTAAGGAGAATGAAAAGATTTCAATCATCTTTGAAGATCAGGATCTTTTGATCGTTGATAAGCCCACTGGGCTCTTATCTCAGAAAGATTCATCAAAAGATCAGAACACAATGGCAGATCAGATCATCAGTCATCTGATTGATAATGGCAGCTATGATCGAAGCAAGGAGCTCTCCTTTGTTCCTGCAGCCGTCAGCCGGCTCGATCGAAATACCGCTGGGTTATGTGCAGCTGGAAAAAACGCCAGGTCGCTTCGGCTTTTAAATGAAGCAATCAAAGATCATTCCCTGAAAAAGTTTTATCTGGCTGAAGCTTCAGGAATCCTAAAAAAAGATCGTTATGATCTCAAGCTCTATTTAAAAAAAGAGGGAACGAAGGCTCATGTTTTCAAGGATCCTGAAGCAGGCGCTCTTGAGGCCAATCTGATCATCAAAGTTCTGAAAAGAAAAGAAAAGGAAAATTCAACTCTTATTGAAGTTGAATTATTAACAGGTCGGTTTCATCAGATCCGAGCGACACTGGCTTACCTGGATCACCCCTTAATTGGAGATCATAAATATGGGTATCAGGGAAAAGAAAATGCTCAGCACCTGTATGCCTACCGGATCGATTTTTCAAAAACTCCTTTTAAGGAAAATATTATGGATGTTCAAGTTGATTTGGCCATGATTTCCTGGTTGTCAAAACAGGATTATTCAGCTGTATTCGATCAAAGGCATCAAACAGATTAGATGCTGCGCTGACAAGGAATAAAAAGCGAACCGGATCAAGAAGATTTAAAGCGTTAAAACATAAGAAATTCGATTTTGAGGAAACAGGTTATGGAAAAACAGACAATAAATATTCTGGCAACTGGTTTTATGCCTTTTAATAACGAGACGATCAATCCTTCCTATGAAGCGTTAAAAAGACTCAGTCAGAATTGGGATCCCAATAAAGGAAAACTTACAGTGATCGAGCTTCCAGTCTCATATGAGAAAGCACCTCGTATACTGATAGAGCATATTCAAAAGCTTCGCCCAGATTATGTCATCTGTGTAGGTCAGGCTGGCTCAAGGCAGGGAATCACTCCGGAAAAGATTGCAGTCAACTGGAAGGAAGCCACGATCAAGGATTCTGAGGGTTATACGGCCGCTGGAGAAAAGATCAGAGCGGATGGAGAGGATGGCTTATTTACCACACTTCCGATCAAGGAGATGGTTCAGAAAATTAAAAAACGAAAAATCCCAGCTTCGGTTTCTTACAGTGCAGGAACCTATGTCTGTAATACATTGATGTATTGTGTGCTCGATTGGATCAGGCAGAATAAGGAGTTCTCGAACATTCAGGCTGGATTTATCCATGTTCCTTATCTCACTGAGCAGATTCTGGATAAACCAGGTCTGCCGTCACTTTCTTTGGAACAGATCATACAGGGGTTGGAGGCCACTTTTGAAGTTCTGAACAGGCAATAAAACGAAATTTAGATAAAAATTAAAATAATGGCCGATTTGTCACATTGTTTCGATAGACTTCAACCATGAAAAAAATAATTGAAATGATAAATGTTCTCGAACAGAATCAGACATTCGTTATGATTGCGGGAATTTTTTTGATGACAGTCGGTTATCTGCAAAAGAGCTCGAGAATAGCAAATTCTCAACCAAATCTGAAAACATCTCTGGATGAATCCTCAGACAGACAAAAGAATACTTTTGTTAAAGCAACTTTATGGAATCTATTATTCATAGTCATCATGATAAGAATACCATCAGTTCATTCGGGGTTAAATTTTTTATTTTATCTATATATGATTGGATTTCTCTATGCATTAGGACTTCAGGATTTACTTACATATTTTATTGATTGGAAAAAATGGTGGGGTTGGATTCTCTGCTTTTTAGTCGCAGGTGGATCATTGATGAAATTTGATATGGCTGCAATCTTTTATGGACTGCTCTTTGGGCTGATGGTTTTCCCATTTGTCAGACAGAAAAAAATGGGATCCGCTGATCTGGTTTTCATCGTCCTCTATACAAGTTTGCTTGGTGCTGAGCGAATGCTGGTCTGTCTGATGACTGCGGCTGTCCTTGGCCTGTTGATTGGAATTGGAAAAATCGTCATGAATTCAAAGAATCGATTGATTCCGTTTGTTTCCTGTCTGAATGTCGGATTTCTGATCAGCTATGCCTATGGATATTCAATCTATTTTTCCAGTATTCAGATGCTTAGTTTTAATTTTTAAATGAAACTGACTTATGAAATTGCAGGACATAAAACAAATCGGAAGAACTGAAAATAAGGAAGAAGAGAAAGGACAGAGTTCATGAAAAACTGGTTTGAAAATCCTGAAAACAAAAAAATGGGTCTTGTCCTGGGCGGAGGCGGGGCACGGGGCTGCTATGAAATTGGGGCCTGGCAGATGTTAAATCAGGCGAATATCGAATTTGATTGTGCAGCAGGGACATCGATTGGTGCTTTAGTCTCAGCAATCTACACACAGCAGACGCTGGATCGGATTGTGGAATTCGTCGGTGAAATTCATCCTCAGGCGATCGCCAAGGACCTCTTTGATTTTCCAGAAAACTTTTCACAGGTTTTAAAGTCCCATAAGGAAATCTCTTCCTATATGGAAAAATATATCCTTTCAAATAAGGGGATGGATATTTCACCCTTAAAAAGCGCAGTTGAAAAGATGTTTTCTTACCCGCTGTTTTCAGCTTCGAAAATTGATTTTGCCTGTATGACATTTAATGTTACCAAAAAAAGACCAGAAGCTTATTTTAAAAAAGATATGACTGCCGAAAATTCGGTTGATATTCTTCTGGCTTCCGCTTCATGCTATCCTGCTTTTCCCATGATGGTTATGAATGGTGATGATTATATTGACGGAGGATATGCCGATAATGTGCCGGTTGATCTGGCTTTAAAAATGGGAGCAAAAAAGATCCTGGCAATTAATGTTGAAGGACCGGGAATTACTTTGCCCTTACAGCCAGGTCTGGATATTGTCTATGTTAAACCAATGCTTCCATTAGGAAATTTTCTCGATTTTTCATCGGAATCATGCATTCGAAGTATGCACATTGGATATCTGGAAACAGGACGTCTTATTGGCGAATTTACAGGCTATCTGTATACCTTTACCAAAGATTCTGCTGCTGATCTGTGCTTTCTTGATGAATATCTCTCATATCGGTTTATGCTGATCCACCAGAATCTGAGCGAAAGACAAACGCTGAGAATTGTTAAGGATTCCGTTGGTTTTCGTCCATCTTCCCTGTCGAAGATGGCTTCTTCGGATGAAATTTATGGAAGACTTGTTCAGGCACTAGCTTATATTTGTCAGCTTGAAGCGGTAAAGCTTTATACCGTTAATGACTTTTTAAAACAACTGCTGGCTTTGCTTAGCCAGATCCGATTAGAAAAAGTACCTGATGATCTGAATTCTGTCTGGGAATACATCAGTTCACTTTCCGAAAAGCAAAACATCGCCCTGCTTCATGCTTTGATCGTTCAGGAAAAAGGACAGATAAATGATCTGATTGGAACGCTTGAACGGCTGTTCTTTAAACAGATGATGCTGGCCTGGACTTGGTATTTCATTGAGGAGACAAGTTAAGTTACTGATTTTCGTATCTTTTCTATTCTTTTCGATTATTATATAGTCATGGAAAAGAGATATAAAATTGGTGAATTCGCACTGATGATCGGTGTTTCTCTCCAAACCCTCAGGTAATGGGAGAAGGCAGGGAAACTGACTTCTTATCGCTCTTTTGGCAAAGTTCGCTATTACACACATGAACAATATTTAGAACTGACTGGAGGGTCTGTTGGTTCTTCCAAAACAGAAGAAACTTCTGTCATCTATGCTTGAGTCTCGACAAGAAATCAGAAAGACGATCTGAAAAACCAGGCCGCATTTCTTCGTCAGTTCTGTAATGCCCGTGGAATCATCGTTTCTGAAGTGATCGAAGACTATGGAAGCGGCCTGGACTACAACCGCAAGAAATGGAACAACCTATTGAATCAGGTCATGGACAGAAAAGTATCGCAGATCGTGATAGCCCATAAAGACCGATTCGTTTAGTTCGGCTATGATTGGTTCGAACGATTGTGTGAACGATTCGGGTGCAGGATCCTCGTTGTAAACAACGAAGAACTTTCTTTTGAAAAGGAACTTGTCGAAGACATCATGGCCATCCTGCGCGTGTTTTCGTGCAGATTGTCTGGATTGAGGAAATACAGGAAGATGATCGAAGAAGATGATTCATTGACCAAAGAATAGGAGACGTCATCCCATGAAACGATATAGGACATTCAAAGTTGAGATTGATCCAACAGACGAACAAAAACAGCAGATTACCCGGTTTCAGGGAATTTGCCGTTTTGTTTACAACCTGTATCTTCATGAGAACCAAGAACGTTGGGAAGCAGAAAAGAAGCTTGCTGAAACATCAGGACGTAAGCCTCATAGTACGTTGATGAAACCAGCAGAGTTCTATACATGGCTCAAACAGGACTATATCCCCGCCAGCGGAAAGATATGGATCAACGACTGTCCTTCCAAAGCAGTAAGACAATCGATCAACGATGCAAACGAGGCTTATCGTAAGTTCTTCAAGAAACAAAGCGGGTTTCCAAAGTTCAAGAAGAAAGGTTCCAACGAAGCGATGGTTTATTTCTGCCGCAACAGTCTCAGTCAACCCGTTCGATCGACTCGATGGTATGTCCAGGTACCAAAACTTGGACGAGTCCACCTCAAGGAGAAAGGTCGAATTCCGACTTATGTTCCAAATGAAGTTGAGATTGTAAAAGGACGGATTGGACAGAAGAACGGCAGATGGTATATGAGTGTCTATGTCGAGTACGAAGTCGATTCTGTTCCTTCTTATCGTAAAGATTCAGATGGTATTGGTATCGACC
>NZ_MPJW01000047.1 GCF_001945525.1 Ileibacterium valens | reverse complement strand
CGGGAGAACATGTCTTCAGATGCAGGACATGAGATTATGGTCAGCCGGAGCATTCAGGCGGAAGGAACCTTCGGAGATCTTAAAGAAAACTACAGATACAGCCGATTGAGACGCCGGGGACTGGAAAACGTAAAATTTGAGGTGCTTATTGTGGCCATGGGACACAATATCAGAAAATTAAACAACAGAAATCGGATGAGTTGTCCAGAACTCGAACGTTATGGAAAATTAAAGGAGCAGAAAAGCGAAATCTGAAAAAGATTATAAACAGTCTTTTTGAGTTTTGGCTCTTTTCAGTGCGTTCAAAAATTGACTTGAGCGGAAAAACACATCATAAAACAGGATTGAATCAGATAAAAAGCATAGAAAAAGGGGCTGTAAATCTCGCTGATGAAAAATCAGTCGAAATTTAACAGCCCCTTTTAGTATTCATCTCATCGGACTTTTACCTGAATCAGGACAAATTGATTATCAACTCATATCTGAAATTCCTTAAAAGATTCCCGCAATATTTAAAAAAGAGAACAAACAAGATAGAATCTGCATATCTGATCTTCGTAATGATGACATTCAGATTTTAGGATCGTCAGTCAATGATCCAGCAACCGATCAGGTTTACGATACGAGGAAATAATATGAATAGAAAAATGAGACGTTTCAGGCAGTTGCTTGATGACGGGCAGAATGTTGAAATTCTTAAAAAGAATACGAATGGAACTCTTGCTCTGATCGATGATGAAGGGTTTCCTTACGCTCTTCCGATCAGTTATGTCTTTGATGATGAAAACCGGAAGATCTACTTTCACAGTGCTCGCGCGGGTCACAAGATTGATGCGATCAGATCCAATCCAAATGCTTCTTTTGCCATTGTTGACCAGGACGAGATTATTCCTGAAAAATTTACAACCTGTTTTAAAAGCGTGATCTGCTTTGGAACCATTCAGATTGTTAAAGATCAGTCAGAAATTATTGCAGCGCTCGATATGCTCGCACAAAAGTACTCTCCGAATGTATCATCCATTCTAAGGAAGGAAGAAATCAATGGTTCATTAAAGAGAGTTGCTGTACTCGAATTTGATATTCAAAAAATGAGCGGAAAGCAGGCCATCGAACTGACTAAATGACTAATCCAGCATCCTGAAAGCAAAATTAGTTTCTGCAATTTATTTCGGGCTTTTTGCCTTTGAACATTCGACCACCGCAATCCCCTCAAAATCAGAAAACCGCTGAGTTAAACTGCTCCTTTCAAAAAGCAGTTTTTCTTAGCGGTTTGTTCTTTTATTTTCCTTAACTGAAGAATCTGATTGAATCAGCTTCAAAGAATCTCTTTTTCAAATCTGGTTTGAAGGGGATGGTTTAAGAATTGGCCTGCAAAACAGTTTCCAATCTTTTTTTCTGATTCTTTTGTTCTATTTCTTTTTGTTCCAAAAAGAGATTTAAGGCAGAGGATGATGGCAGGCTAGATAAAGATCGTACCATTCCTGTCTATTCAGCTTCAGATTAGCACCAGCAGCCAGCTGCCTTAGATGATCTGGGTTGGTTGTTCCGGCAATGACCTGCATTGCTGCCGGCAGTCTCAGAATCCAGGCCGCGGCAACAGCCGATTTCGTTACACCGTATTTTTTGGCAAGTTGATCAAGAACTTCATTTAATTCAGGATATTTTGGATGATCCAAAAATGATCCATCTTCCCAGCTGGCCTGTAAAGGACACCATGCCTGGAGCACAATATCATTCTTCATCGCATAGTCCAGAATCTGATCGGTTCTGGAAATGGCATGATCATCCGTCATATTGAAAAAGACGCTCTCATCCACGGCAAGAGCATGAACTGCAGAAAGCTGAATCTGATCAATAATCAAAGGTTGGCTGACATATTTTTGCAGCATTCTGATTTTGGAGGAAGGGAAATTGGAAACTCCAAAATAATGAACCAGTCCATCCTCTTTCAGTTCATTAAAAGCTTCCGCGACTTCTTTTGGATTCATCAATGGATCCGGCCGATGGATCAGAAGAACATCAAGATAGCCGCAATGCAGATTTGCAATGGACTGTTTTGCCTGTTCGATGATGTAGTTTTTTGATGTATCATAGCGTGGTCCCTGATGATCTGGCGTCACGATATCACATTTGGATTGAATGATCATCTGCCTGCGCAATTCAGGCTTTCGTTCCAGTAAATGACCAAAGCGTTTTTCACATTCTCCTCCGCCATAAATATCCGCATGGTCAAAGAAATTAATTCCAAGTTCAAGGGCGGTGCAAACAAGCGCTTCGAGATGTTCATCATTAAGCGATGAAATCCGCATACATCCTAAAGCAATTGTCGAAACTTTTAAATCTGTTCTGGGGATCTGAATTTTTTCCATTTTAACTCCTTTTTTTCTGCCATTTCCGAAATGTCTGATCTGGCCTTACTCGCTGCTGTTCATTTTCAGTCTAACGCCTCTCAACCTGATCTATTCAGAAATTAAAAAATTGATTCCTTTCCATATAAAAAGCCACAGTCTGGCTGATCATCAGTCCTGACTGCGGCTTCAATTCTCATCCATTGTTTCAGAGTTTCGGTTGGATCGATTGGTTATAAGGATATACCTGATGATCCATTTAAATCAGAAACTCAAAGCTTTATTTAAAGCCTGATCAAACCATTTCTTTTCAATGAAAAAGCAGACAATAAAAATTGCCAGTGAGACATCAAATCCTGCAGGCAGCCACATTCGAAACAGAAATGATAACAGAATGGCAGCGACATCGAGCATCAGATACCGGTTGATTGAATCAGTCGATCTGATCAGGCGAAGCTGCATTCTCATGTTATGAAACAAAAAGAACAGAGCGGCTATTCCTACGACCGAATCCACCGAGAAGTTAATCAGATAACGTTCATCAATGACAGCCCAGATATACAGAAAGCTCAGAAAGGCTGACATGACAGACATCAGTCCGGCCATCTGAAACTGACCTTCCAGGTTCTTTTTGAACACCGGAAGTGTTTCCTTGAATACCGATGTCTTTGGCCAGATCGAAAGTTTTTTATCCCAGTACGGGTTGGTTTCCTTTTTTGAGATTTTCTTTGACCGAGATCCAGCTATTTCATTCGTTGAAGAGTTCTCATCAAAATTTGGTTCGATGCTTTCAACAAATGCGCCCATTAAGACTTCAGTGTAGAGATTCTTAATGACACCAGGCTCTTTCATCTTTTCAATCTTCTGAAATGCCCGGTCTGCAGATTCAGTCAGATCCAAAGCAACCAATTTTTTTGAAATATAAGGATACATCCATCGGCTTGAAGATGACTTCTCCTTATTTCTTCGTTCTTGCTTGTCTGGTCTGGTTATTTCTTGTTTATTCAGCGTTTTGTCCATCCAATTCTACTTGAAGCTGACGCGGTCTGCGCCTTCAATCAGAACTTCAGTTTCGAAGTATTTCTTCATGATCTGCCATGTATACCATCCATCAAAACTGCCAGCTGTTTCATAGCTTGAATGCATAGCCAGCTGCGGAAGTCCGATATCGACGGCATGAACAGAAACCTGAGTATTCGAAAGGTTACCCAGAGTGCTTCCACCTACCACATCTGAGCGGTTGGCAAACACCTGCACAGGCACATCAGCCAGATTTGCGATCTTTTTGAATACAGCACGGCTGAACGCATCCGTTGTATACTTCTGATTTGCGGATTCCTTGATGACTGGTCCCTTGTTCATATAAGAGCAGTTTACTGCATCTGTTTTTTCAGGATGATTGGGATGAACAGCATGTGCGTTGTCGGCCGATACCAGGAAGGAACGGGCGATAGCCTGATGATAGTCATCTTCAGATTTGCCAAGAGCTCCATTAATCCGGCTTAATGTATCTTTCAGGAATGTAGACATGGCACCCTGTTTGGTGTTGCTTCCAACTTCTTCATTATCAAAGCAGCAGTAAACATTGATGTGGTTCGCAGGTGCGGCATCCACAAATCCCTTCAGGGTTACAAACGCGCATTCAAGATCATCCAGACGGGGGGAAGAAACGAATTCATCTTTCCAGCCCCAGATATTTCCCTTCTGACGGGTAACCAGGAACAGATCTTTACCAATGATGGCATCAGTTGTAACGCCCAGAACTTCAGCAACCATTTCATCAAAGCTGCCTGACTTCATGGCTCCATTAGAATACAGTGGGCACAGATCAACCTGACGGTTGAATTTATATCCATCATTGACCTGACGGTTAAAGTGAATGGCCACATTAGGGATGATCATAATGTCCTTATCAATATAGAAGAGACGGCTTTCAATCTGACCATTGTTTTCAACAAGGACACGTCCAGCAACTGTTAATGGCCGATCCATCCATGTGGAGTCAATCATTCCGCCATAAGCTTCAACATCAAGTTTGAGATATTCACCAGGTCCAGTCAGCTCGGGTACCGATTTAATCTTGTAAACTGGAGAATCTGAATGAGCAGCACTCATCTGGAAATGATAGTTTTCAAGTGCTTCAGGAATCTTGAACGCAATAATTGAAGAATTATTTCTTTTTACGTAGTAGTTATGTCCGGCTTTCAGAGTATAGGGGTTTTCTTCTCTGAGTTCTTCAAAACCGTTTTTAACCAGTTCCTTTTCGATTGTTGCTACCGAATGGAACATGCTTGGACAATGGTCAATGAAGTCGACCATTTCACGGCATAAATCAAGATGATTCATTTTTTACCTCCTGAATCTGTACAAGACAGATTTGAATCCAAAACTAAAATTATAATGTTATTTCTTTGTTCATGATACAAAGTTGAAGCTCTGCACCATTCTTCCAATTCAAAGTCCTGTTTTTTTCTTCAGTTATGAAATCAGATTTCTGGATAGGTGATGAGAGCGAATTAGAACAAACGTCAACAGCGTGTTTTAAGAAATATTGGAACCCACTTCAAATCAGAAAGCCTGTATCGAACCTCACTGCCGGCAGTCTTTAAAAACAATTTTTAAAGACTCGATTTTTGTAATTCACATCTATTTATCGTTTGAAGTCTGAAAATGAAAAACAGGAAGACAGCAAGCTGTCTTCCTATATTATACAAGCCAGATCAGACTTTGTATCTGAAGGCAATAGGTCAAATTGTCTGAATGGTCCAAAGTAAGAGTATCAAAGCAATTATGGTTTAATCTGTGATTTTCAATGATTACTGTGCAGCTTTAGCGTCTTCGCGCTTGCGGATTTCTGGCATAACCAGACCTAATGCAAGAAGAACGAATGGCATAACAATGTTCAGAATAGTTCTGACAATATCACCTTCAGCATATACACCAAGCAGACAGAAGATGGCGGTTACGGCAAAACACCAAGCGCCGACGAAGATTGCCAGACCTTTGTTCTTAATAAAGGTGTAATCAGATTTGAAATGCTTAGTTGATTTTCTAAGCATAATGTATGCGAAGAATACCCAGAGATAACGCATCGGCATACATACAGAATTCAGCTTGGTCAGCCAGGTAATGATATCGGCCGCACCAGTTCCAAGCAGCTGAATTGCAATGATTGCTCCACTTAAAACTCCGACCAGGATAATACCATTGACATAGGCGCCATGGGCATTCTGTTTGAGTAAGGGACGTGGAACAAACTGACGGGCACTTTCATCATCAAGAAGCATACGCAATGGAGCATCGATTGAAAGAACGAGTGTAGAGAACTGTCCAATCGCGTTGCAGGCTCCATAGAAAATAACGAACAGATCCCCAACATGATAATATTCGCCCAGTTTCTGGAAAGCGACATAAGCACCATTGGCAATAAAGCTTGACTGCTGTTCAGCAGTAACTCCAGTAGGATCAAACATCATACCTAACGCAAGAGTACCCAGAATGGCGCAGACCATAACCATGATAGCTAAGGCAATCATACCTTTAGGGAAGTCTTTTCCAGGGTTAGTCACCTTGTTAACATATGGAGAAATCTTTTCACATCCACCGACTGCGAACACAAGAATAGACAGGGATGTGAAGTAATTGACGTTAAACTGAGGGATTATATTTTCCCAGGTGAAGTCCAGATGAAAGTACTGGGCCGATGGATTGATCATCGGAGCGGCAAACATCATGAGGATAAAGAGAATCGACATGACAAACATGGAACTTCCCGCAATTGTCGTCAGAGCTTTCAGAGGAGAGAGCCCTTTGGATGCTACCCAGAGGAAAAATACGAATACCACTCCAGTTGCGAGCTGTACCTGCCAGGATGGCAGAGAATCGTACCATTCATTTTTAAGGAACATCCAGGCCAGAGCCTTAAGACCACCGCTTCCTTTTGAAGCAATATATGGAATGTGAACTACCCAGTAAGTATACCCGGCATAATAGGCCAGCTTTGGGTTAGTCGTTTCAAGAACCCAGGAAGTTACTCCACCTCCAGCATTCTTGAAAGTTGAACCGAGTTCCCCGACCATCAGAGAATACGGAACAAAATAAAGTGCAAACATCATGATCCAGGAAAAGATAACCTGAATACCGTGGAAGTAACCAAATCCGTTAACAACGTTTCCAAATCCCCATACGGTGGAGAACGCCATAAACGCCAAAGTATACCAGGTAATTTTCTTGGTATCGGTGTTGATTGCCTGCTTATTTTGAGGCATAGAATTAAATCTCCTTTCAAACATAGCAATTGTCCCACAAATCACAGCCAAAGTCCTGACTTTCAACAAAAAAGCTTCTGTTTGTTCTCAGATTAAAGACAACCTATATTTAGAAAACGTTTTAATCCTAATCCGCTAGTCATGGATAATCATCACTTCTTCTTTGAATTTTGTCACTTTAAGATAAGCAAACCGACTTTGAAACAGAATCTGTCTTATTCTGCGTCATTTCCGAAATCTGAATTTTAATCAAGACAGAATCAGATCTGCTTTTGAATTGAAAAGTGATTACGCATTTACTGTTCTTATGAATAAATCGAGTTGAGATGCTTTGTCTTTGGTCGATCAGAATAGAAGCACTCAGAAAGGCAGTAACATAAACAAAAACAAATGAAAAAAAAGGGGCTGTTAAATTTCTGACAGTCCAAAAATAAAAAAAGGCACCTGATCCGTAATGGATGAGGTGCCTTTTTTGGTAAAATATGTTCATGCTCCATAAACAAAATTACCAAACACACTATAACTCGATTCAGGGCCATTTGCCACTGCTCCATTCTCTCTTCCCTCATATTGAGATGGATTCTGTCTTCACTACTGTCAGTTCCTTTGTCGATGATTATCTCGACCTTGCCCTTTATCCTTCTTTTGCCTCCTGGCCAGCCTGCCATTTCCCAGCAGACGCCATGCTCAAAGCCGCTCTGATTTCTTTTACTCTTTATGGCTACGGCTCTTTGCGGCAGCAGGAAGAACTTTATTCTCACGACATCCGTCTGCTCTGCCTTTTCAATGGCGAAACTCCTTCTTACGGTACAATTTCCCGCTTTCAGAAGGAATGCCTTACTCCATGCATGGAGGATCTCTTTACGGAATTCAACCGCTATGCCGAACAGAATGATCCTCAGATAGACTCTTCTGTCCTTTATCTGGATGGAACAAAAATTGAAGCCAACGCCAACAAGATGACATTCGTCTGGACAAAGGCCACTCAGAAATATCTGG
>NZ_MPJW01000050.1 GCF_001945525.1 Ileibacterium valens | reverse complement strand
TCTTTAAAACTGTGTGGTCGAACTTGCTTCGAGCCTGACATATGGCAGAGTCAGTGACCTGGATTTTATGCGTCTTGAAGTAAGTCAGATTCTGCTGGCGAATAGAGCCGCTTGTCAGAGAAGCGATAAAACGAGCAATACGGGAAAGGCCAATTTTTCTGTTTCGCGTGAAGGCTTCGCCTTCAATCAGGGAACGATCCGGGCAGTCTGCCAGACCGTCCAGGTAAGAATAGAAGATTTGGCGATACTGTTTAGGGGATTTCGAATGGGTCAAAATAACCACCTCCGAAATCCTTCGGATTATGGATTAGTTCCGAGCTTCGGTCTGTCAAGTGCCATATTCGGATAATTTATAAACTTTTGGAGCAACTCCACTGCTTGTGTTAAAAATCAAAAAAACGAGGAGCGAATTCCGCATGGAAGACACTCCTTAACTTAACGACATTGATAAAAATGCAAAAACGATGAGGAAAATAGAAAGATTCAGAATCAAAATTTAAAAAGAATGACTTTCTAAAAAGATTGAGGTAATACAGATGAATCATTCGAAAAAAGAGATTCAAAGAAAAATTCATCCGATCTGTCAGGACTTAATTGCTGAAATGGATGAAGCCTATGCAAAGTTTGATTATAAGTTGAATCCACAGACAGATCCTTCTAGAATTCTTGGAATCCGCGTCCCAATACTCAGAAAATTCACCAAAGATCTGATAAAGGAAAGTAAAGTGGATTTGGCACTTAAAAATCAGATTGATGAATTTTTGCAATGTTCGAGTCATGCGTACCTGGAAGAAGATCTGATCCATGCTTTGCTGATCAATGAAATCAAGGACTGGGAATCGATGAAAACACAGCTGCTTTTATTTTTTTCAAGAATTGACAGCTGGAAAGCGTGCGATATATTAAGTCCAAAATTTCTTAAACGAAAAATGAAAGATCACGCATTTAAAATTCAGTTTCAAAAAGAAATGAAAGACTGGCTGCAGGCCGAAAATATTTATCAGGCACGTTTTGCTATGATTGTTTTCATGAACCATTTTCTTAAGGAAAACTATTCAAAAGAAATCGTTGACTGGATCGCTTATCCAAAACGACCAGATCTTTATTTTTGGATGGCTCAATCCTGGTTTCTGGCTACGGCAATGATTGATCATTTTGAAGATGTCTATGAAGTTTTGAACGATTCCTGTATTTCAGAAAATGTCTATAAAAAGTCCATTTCAAAAGGGCTCGAAAGTTTTCGAGTGAGTGATGAAAATAAAGAAAAACTAAGAAATCTGCGAGCTTTGAAAAGAACGTAATGAAAATGTAAACAGTCTGTACGAAATGCCGAGAAAAAATCGATGAATGAAAAGATAACGATAAATGAAAAGATAAATGGACAGAATCAGTGAAAGACAGAATGCTAATAAGAGCATGAAGGTCGAGAAAACGGAGGAAATCGTTGGATAAAAAAGCTCTGAAAGATTAACGGAATATCTTTCAGAGGAAAATTGCTGTGGATTCAATATAGGAATTATGACGGTTTTACTGCTGTTTCTTTTTCTTTTCTTTGCAAAAGAATATCGTTGAGTTCACTACCAAGAATAAAGATGGTTGAAGTCAGATACAGCCAGAGCAGCAGCACCATAAACCCACCGATTGCTCCATAGATGACTGAATAGTTGGCAAAGTTTTCAACATAGAAGGAAAAGATCACACTGGCCAGTATCCAGGTAAAGATTGAAAATAAAATTCCAGGCAGTATTTTTTTGACCTTCAGAGGTTTATCCATAGATAACTCGTACAGGATTGCCAATGCCGCTGACATGAGTAATGCGGCTGCCACAAAACGCAGGTATTGCCAAAGATTTAAAAGCAGATTGGACAGGCGGATTGTTCCAGGTAAAAGCAGTGAGCAAATCCAGGTAATCACATTCTGCCCAAAGATAATCAAAATCAGGCAAAGAAGGATCGTTAAAGGTAAAAGCAAAGTACAAATCAGTTGTCTGATGATATCTCTTAACAGATGTTTGCTTTTTCCTAATCCAAAAGATACGCGAATGCTTTCCATCAGTGATTTAATAAACCGCCAGGGAAAGTAGATCGAAAAGATTATTGCAAAACTCATCAGGGTCGAGTTGTAAGAATCATTCACATAGACAATATAATTCTTGAGAACCTCAATCATATCCTTCGGAAGCAGAGAATCAAGCAAACCATCAAGCGATGAGGCATTCAAATGCATCATTCCGACAATCATGGACAGTAAAATCAACATTGGAAATATTGAGAAGATCAGATAATAGGAAAGGGCTGCTGCTTTCATCCCGATATCATCTCTCATATATCGTTTCAGCAGCTCTACGGCAACTGAACTTTGCTTTTCAGAAGTCAGCTTAGACCTTAAACTGTTAATAAAATATTTCATTTTCTACTCCAGACAGGAATAATTCCTGATGGTTTTATTGTTCAAGAAGGCCAGGAAATTGTAAAGAATGGCGCTTTCACATGCTCTGTTTATCAAAGCAGACAATCCTGTAAGGATAAAATTTAGAGTTTAAGGATTTAGATATCTGAAGTCTCAGTTCTGGCAATGATCATGAACAAAAACCTGGAAAATGGATTGAGAATAAGAATTGAAAAGAAGAAAGGAAACCAAAGCACTTATGAGAGTAATTTTGAATGGAGATGATTTTGGGATTACTCATGCCTGCAATCTGGCAATTATTGATTGCTATAAAAACGGAATGCTTAACTCAACTTCTATGATGACCAACATGGACGGTTGTATTGAAGCAGCCAAATTATGGAAAGATAATCCAGGTCTTTCTGTTGGAATTCATCTATGTCTTACTGCAGGAAAACCACTTACTAACGCAGCAACACTAATCAAGGAAGATGGAACTTTCGATAAGAGAATTTTATGCAATTCAGATCATGTTTCCTTATATGAAATGGAAGAAGAACTCAATGCTCAGATTGATCGGTTTATTGAATTGAATGGAAAGCTGCCGGATCATATCAATTCTCATCATGGGATTGAACAGATTCGCGGCGGAAAAGAGATTCTGGTTAAACTTTCTGAAAAGTATGATCGGCCAATCCGCTGTTATATTGATTCAAATGAGGCAACAGGAGCTCCATTTGAGCAGGCGATGATTCCAGTCATCTCCTTTCATCCAGGCTCATCAATCAATGATGGCTACCAGCCAGAAGAATTGATTCGCGCTCTTGATGAAGCCATCAGAGATCTTGATCAAAACAATCTTCTGATCGAGATCGCTCTTCATCCTGGATATGTGGACAGTGATTTAATGCGGATTTCTTCATTAAATGTAGGACGTATTTATGATTCAGAATTTTTCTGTTCTTCAGAGCTGAAAACCTGGCTTGATCAAAAGAATGCCAGAACTATCACTTATAAGGATTTACAGAAAATTCGTTAGCTTCTCCTGAATTTTGTTTCTTTTCACAATCCGAAAATAGACTCTAGTGAAGCTGAGTAATGTCAGCGTAATCGTAACCAAAGAGATCTGCCGGATATAAATAACAATCTGCTGTGAATATAGTGAATGCAAATATGCATAATGAATTAAAGGACGTTTTCACAGGAAACGTCCTTTAACAGTTTTATGAGAGATTTAACGATTCGAAGCCTATTGTGTAAGTCTATTTATGTTCTGGAGTCACCATGACTTTAATTGATTCAGGTGACATCTGACACTGAATGGCTTCCTCGAGTTTTTCGATTGGGAAAGTATGAGTGACCAGTTTTGAAAGCTGCAGACGGCCTGAATTGATCAGGTTGACTGCGCGCTGGTGGGTATCGGGATTGATCATACTTCCAGAAATATGCAGTTCCTTTTTATAAACATCAAACAAAGGCAAATCAACGGTTGCGTCAGGAGATGGCACACTGAATAATAAAACATTGCCATTAAATCCGGCTGATTCGATAGCCTGTTTGACCGCAAATGGTTTTCCTACACATTCGATAACCACATCTGCGCCATCTGCCTGAAGAATTTGTTTTAATTCAGCCTGCAGATCCTGATGGATTGGATCGATGGCTGCATCAGCTCCTATTTCAAGAGCGACTTTTCGACGGCCTTCTTCTGGCTCAGAAAGAACAACTTTTCCAGCTCCACTGAGTCTGGCCATCTGCACCATTAACAGACCAATTGTTCCTCCGCCAATCACCAGAACACTCTGGCCTGGATGGATATCGGCAATATCAATTCCATGAATGACACAGGCAAGAGGTTCGGCCATCGCTGCTTCAATAAATGGAATATCTTCATTGACCTTAAAGCACTGAGATGCCGGCATACGGCAATATTCAGCAAATCCGCCATCCTGAGTAACACCCAGAGCTTTTAGATTTTCACAGTTTTGCTTTTTACCCATTCGACAGGGAAGGCATTCCTGACAGTACATGTTTGGGTCCATCGCTACATGATCACCGACTTTTAAGCTTTTGACGCCGTTTCCAACTTTTTCAACAATTCCTGCAAATTCATGACCTAAAACGACTGGAGGATTGACGTCAGCCGATCCAGCTTCTCCATGATAAATATGAACATCAGTCCCGCATACGCCGCAGGCCATATTACGGACTAAGACTTCATCTTCCTTTAATTCATTAAGATCCATTTCCCGCACTTCAAAGACTGGCTGATTTTTGGATCCTAGAAAAAAACTTCCTTTCATTACGTTACCTTCGATATTTTCTTCATCTTCTGATATACCATGAAGATTTTCGAATTACTACTCACATCGGGCATTTCATGATTGGATTCATTAGAAAAAAAGAGATCATTTTATAAGAATTCAGGGGAATTCGAGTCAATTGAAACGAAATTTCATTAAAGTGTATCCCCTTACATCAAAATTGTTAATTTGGTTTCAGCTTATCTTTTTCATCTTGAAGGTATTTTGGGGTCTGGATATATTGAGGTCAGTAAGTTGTAAAAGAGAAAAAGAGAGGAAAAAACAATGAACGAAAATGGGGTAAAAATTGTTACGATTGGTGGAGGAAGTTCGTATACTCCTGAGCTGATGGAAGGATTCATCAAACGTTATGACCAGCTTCCAATTCGCGAGTTCTGGCTTGTGGATATTGAAGACGGTAAGGAAAAGATGGATATCGTTGCAGCTATGGCTCAGAGAATGTGGGATGCTTCACCTTATGATGTAAAAGTTCATACTACATTGGACCGCCGTGAAGCTTTAAAGAACGCTGATTTCGTAACCACTCAGTTTCGAGTAGGTCTGCTGCCAGCTCGTATTAAAGATGAAAGAATTCCATTATCCTATGGAATGGCTGGACAGGAAACCAATGGTGCTGGTGGAATTTTCAAAGCCCTGCGCACGATTCCAGTGATTCTTGATATCGTTGAGGATATGAAAGAACTCTGCCCGGATGCCTGGCTGGTCAACTTCACTAATCCAAGCGGAATGGTTACTGAAGCTGTATTAAAGTATGGAAACTGGAAGAAAGTGGCCGGTCTTTGCAATGTACCAGTCAATGCTATGATCAAGGAACCAGCTACCATTGGCAAAGAAGAAGATGATCTCGTCTATAAGTTCGGTGGAGTAAATCATTTCCATTGGCACCGCGTATGGGATAAGGAAGGCGACGAAGTCACAGATCAGATCATCGATGCGATGTTCGATGAAGATGTAGATTCAGGAATTCCAGCCAACATTTTCGATATTGAATTTTATAAGGAACAGCTTAAGGAAGCTGGCGTGATTCCATGCGGCTATCATCGCTACTACTATCGTGAAGAAGAAATGCTTAATCATCTTCTTGAAGAATATGCTTCTGAAGAAGGAACCAGAGCTGAGCAGGTTAAGAAAACAGAAGATGAACTGTTTGAACTGTATAAGGATCCAAACCTGGATCACAAACCAGAACAGTTAGCAAAACGTGGTGGTGCTCACTACTCGGATGCTGCATGTGAAACCATTGCCGCTTTATATTCCGATTCTGGAAAGCATATCGTTCTAACAACAATGAACAATGGAGCAATCAAGGAACTTCCAGACGATGTAGCTGTAGAAGTATCAACTCATGTTGGAAAAGATGGACCTGTCAATGTTGAATGCTTCGAACTGCCAAAAGCCGAAAGAGGCTGGCTGCAGGTCATGAAAGCAATGGAACAGTGTACAGAAGAAGCTGCTGTCACCGGTGACTATGGAAAACTGCTGACCGCTTTTGTCATCAATCCGTTGATTCCATCGGGTGACAAAGCAAAAAGAGTTTGTGATGAACTGTTAATTGCTCATGAAAAATACCTGCCAAAATTTGCAGATAAGATTGCTGAACTCAAAGCTGCAGGTGTAGAAGTCAAGGACGAACGTGTTCGTGATCTGATGGCTGCTGGTAAGTAAAGCATACATGATAAATCGGATCAGATGGTTCGATGAACATGGATTGTAAAGAAACAATTTAGATACTAAGCCGGGTTCTAAATTGAATTGATATCATCAGTTATATCAGTACTCGTTGTATTAATCCGGGTAAATCAAACCAATTGATAATTCGAGATTCTGTTTGATCATCAGTCAAGCGGAATCTCTTTTTGTTTTGGAACCGGTCTGCGGTCAATCAAGATTAATTTCTGATCCAAACCTGAAATAATCAAATGTAGATAATCACAAAGGATCAATAACAGCCAGTTGAGAATGAGTTTGATTATGTCATTGAACTTACGAGGTCTGTTTTAAACGATATAGAGATAGATACAAGGAGGAATCAGAATATGGATTTTAATCAGCCAATCACTGACCTGGAATACTATGTCACCAGACAAAACGGTACAGAAGCACCGTTTACTGGTAAATACTGGAAATTTGATGAACCGGGCATTTATGTCGACATCCACGATGGACAGCCGTTATTTCTTTCTACAGATAAGTTTTACTCATCCTGTGGATGGCCGGCTTTTTCTAAAGCTATTCAAGGTTCGACGATTGAAAAATCGGATTTCAGCCATGGAATGATTCGCACGGAAGTACGGTCCGAAAGTGCTGATTCACATTTAGGACATGTTTTTGACGATGGGCCGAAGGAAACTGGCGGTCTTCGTTATTGCATTAATTCAGCAGCTGTTCGTTTTATTCCTTTAGCTGACATGGAAAAGGAAGGCTATGGAAAATATATTCCACAAATTGAAGCGAAATTGAAGTGAGATTGAAGCAACAGATCGATTAAATCAGCAATGGAAAGATAAAAAGATAAGAAACAGATGCAGGAAAGGAGCCGATCAAATGGAAAATAATCTGACACGGATAAAAAACGAACCTGTTCGTTCGATTGAAAAATGGATCACCTATCTGAAGGAAAATATGCAGAATGAACCCGGTGAAAAGATGCTTCTTGAAAAACTGAGTCATCGTTTTACCAAAGAGCAGGATCTGAATGCGAACGATCTTTTGTATTGGCTGTATGAAAGTATCTATACAAGTATGGGATGGAGAAAGCGACACATTGAAGAAGGAGAACTGGCTAAAGCCGCTGCTGAACTTGACGAAATTGAAGCAGCTGGAAAGGCAGTCTCCCTACTGAAGCCTCTGACAGCTCCATTAAAAGCCTGAAACCAATAGGATCAATCTTGATATGAAAAAACCTTTCTCCGATAGATGAAGAAAGGGGATCTGTCAACTAAACTGTGTAAGTAGTTTTACAGCCGTTAGTTTACTGGACCAGTTCACTGCCTGATTCAAACACTACATGCCTGGTCTGTTCTGTCCAGGGTCCACAGGACCCCGAAGGGGCTT
>NZ_MPJW01000041.1 GCF_001945525.1 Ileibacterium valens | reverse complement strand
TTGAGTATTGAAACTCATAATTCCCTAATGTGAAGTGGCTTATATCAATAATTTCAACTAATGAAGTTGAAAAGTTGAGGTCGGTATCGGATAGAACAATTTGTTTGCTTACTGAATCGTAGGCTTCAAACATATAATGGTGATCCTCCGAAACACCTTTATATAAAACCGCTCCATTAAGTTCATTGTTTCTGATTCTTAAGATCGTTTCTTCAATCATTTCAATTCTGTTTTCGTGTTCCTGAATCATTTGTTCGAGTACTGAAAATCCGAGGTTCTGGCTTTTAAGCAGTTGAAGAATGTCAATATAAATCTTCTCTTTTTTCATAAAAAATCTCCTTTATTTATCGATTGACAAATGATATTTAGTTGTTTAAGTTATCGAACTAAATACCAAATTTGTTAAAGAAAAAGCACCCAGAGCGTTAAGCTGAAATAACCAAGTGTTAATCAACTTGACGCCCAAAATGGGTGCTTTTATATAACCACGAACATCAAGTCCAAATAACGACATAACTCAACCACTTTTTTTGAATAAACGAATTATTTTAGTTGGTTCTCAGCTTTTCATTGCTCGCTTTCCTGGAAATTCCTCAATGTATTCCATCTGTTTTCAATAGGTACTTAGGACTCTTGCTTAGTTGATTCTCGAAAAGAGCGAGCCCTAAAAACAAATCTCCTGCAAAGAAAAAGTTCCCGTCCTTTTCAGGCAACGGGAACTTTTCAGACACATACATCGATTCATGCATCAAGACAATAATGAATTTTCAATGCAAGTCCAATCTGAAGCGAATACATCGATACAGGCAATAACTTATAACTCTGATATCTCGCCCGAAAATTCAACATCAGGTCCTGGCTTCTGGTTGACCAGATGAATGATGGCTTCATAACTATGGTTTCCATTATATTCCCCATAGAAATTTCCATCGTATTTCTTCGCCACGGACTGCAGAATCTGCTGACCATATCCATGTCCGTAAATCTTCTTTTCTTTATTCTTTAGTGCCGTATTGCGACAGGTTATGACCAGAAGATCATGAACGGCTCTTCCCTTTAAAATGATGCTAGTCCTTGTCTTTTCTGAACAAGGACTCTGCTGAACCTGAATACAGGAGCGAATCGCATTATCTAAAAGATTTCCAAAAATTCGGCATAGATCCAGAGGATCGATTTCAAGTTTTTCCGGAATCCGCAGCTCGGTTGAAAAGTGAATATTTTCTTTAAGAGCATGTGCTTCTTTTAATAAGACAATCGCATTAACCACTCGGTTAATGCAAATTGTTTTTTTGTTTCTGGTTGAATCGTTCATTTCCTGACTGGTAAGATCGATGGCATCCTTGAACCGGTTGCTTTCAACCAGGTTGATCAGCTGTAACACCCCCTCTCGACAGTCATTGAGAATCATCAACCGTTGTTGATGATTCTGGTGGTTCAGATCATATATATTTTTTTGAATCGATAGAAGTTCAATGGATTTTTCCAGTTCACTTTCTGATTTTTGATTGACTACATTAAAGCTGAGCAGAGAGGCAGCGAATAGGATTGAACTGCTGGTAATTAATGTTCCAAATAATGTCTGTACATTGTCTTTTGTTGAATGGTCAAAATCCAGATTCATTACGACGATCAGATAGAAAAACAGAAATGCAGTGCTCAGCCATATGATTAGCAGGATTTCTGATTGAGAATCCGCCTTTTTGCGTGTCAAGGAAAACCCAACCGCAATCTTTGCGATAAGTCCAATCAAGATCATCGTCATGATAAATGGAATAATCATTGTTTTTGTCCAATCCGGGGCCATCTGAGTCAGATCCAGCTTGATCAGCAAAGTCAGAAGTTCTGCAGCCGTAGCAGTTGCATAGTAAAAGAAAAACGCCAGGAATGCTCGTTTTAGATTGCTTCGATACCAGTAGATATTTAATCCGACAATTCCAATCACATTGGCCGCCAGGTTGATCATAGGCCAGATCCGGTAATGCAGCAGATAAGAGGGAAAACAAATGACAATGGCCAAAAACCAGTAACTCAAAATTCGTCCAAGCAGAAATCCCCGTTTTGGAAACGCCTTTCGATAGAGAATTTCCATCATAATTCCAGTGCTGAGTCCATCTAAAGTCATCACAAGATATTGTAGGAAGTAAACCTGTTGGCTCAAAACATCCTCTCCTTTCATTTTTCGGGCATTGATGATCGTCCTAAATTACAGAATTCCAGAGATTTCAGGTATCTGTTGAAATTTCAGATATCCCTACTCTAAAAAAGATCTCGAAATATCGACATGGTATTTCGAGACCTTTAGGTCCTGCGATCTTATTTTATGTTAAATGATCGTACCTGAAGCTGAATCCTTTTTCAGGCAGGTTCTTATTCTGTATTCAGTAAACGATAGCTTTTGTTTGAGAATTTGAAAAGTCGACTTCAGAAACCGGTTTCTGATTGACCAGATGGATGATTGCTTCATAGCAGCCATTTCCAGCGTATTCCCCACAGAAATTTCCATCATATTTTTTGGCCACGGACTGCAGAATCTGCTGCCCATATCCTTGTCCGTAAATCTTCTTTTCCTTATTCTTTAACGCCGTATTGCGGCAGGTAATGACTAAAAGATCGCGAAATAATCTTCCCTTCAGGACAATCTCTGTCTGGATTTCCTGAGATTTTTTTGAATCGTTTTGTTGAAACTGAATGCAGGAACGAATGGCGTTATCTAAAAGATTTCCTAGAATCCGGCATAAATCCAGAGGATCGATGATTAGATCTTCTGGAATCAACAATTCAGTCGTTAAGGAAATACCGGCTTTTCTGGCTTCTGCTTCTTTAGCCAGTACAATCGCATTTACAACTCGATTGGCACAATAGAGTTTTTTCTTTTTACTGTTTTGCATAATTTCCTGGCCAGCCAGTTCAATCGCATTCTGAGTCTGATGGTTTTGAACGTAATCAATCAGCTGACCAATCGCATTGGAGTAATTATCTCGAACAACTAAAATATCCTGATGATTCTGACGAAGCTGCTCATAAAACTTCTTCTGCAGCGATGACAGTTCAAGAGAACGGTTTAATTCCCGATTTGAATTGGTGTTGATCACATAAAGACTCAGAATAATTCCGGCTAAAACAGAAAATCCTGATCCGATAAACAATCCCACCGAATATAAAAGCTCATTGTTATATTCGTTATCAACGCTGAATATGACTAAAAAATAAGCCAGGATATAAGCCATGCTCAGCCAGATCAGAACAAGGAGCGCTGAATTCGTGTCTGCTTTCTTTTTTGATAACAATAAGGCGACAGAAATTTTGGCGATCAGAGCAATCGCAAACGTAACCATAATGACTGGAATAAATAAATTCTGAGTCCAGTCAACTGCATGATAGAACGCTTCTGGAAACAACAGTAAAGTGATCAGTTCCGATGAAGCAGCTGTCACAATATAGAAGAAGAAAGCAAGGAATGCCTTTCTAAACGAGCAGTGATAATAGTAGATATTCAGATATACAATGCCTGCAATATTTGCCGCCAGATTGAAAGATGGCCATATTTTGTAATGCAGCAAATAAGAAGGTAAGCAAATCAAAGCGGCTAAAAGCCAGTAACTCAGAACCCGGCCCAGCATGAATCCTCTTTTTGGATTAGAGCGTCGATAGAGAATCTCCATCATAATTCCTGTGCTTAAGCCATCCAGACTCATGACAATATATTGAAGAAAAAACATCAGTTCATTCAAAAGATCATCTCCTTCCAAATTGAATAATCATCTTTCTATCCATGTTCATTTCAATGTTTATTTCAATGTTTATTTCTATGTTCATTCGCTAAATCTCTGAACTTAACAATCGATCTTACGATAACTGATCCATTTTGCTTTTCCGGATCCTGATCCAACCGTTAACTATAATGAAAAATGACAGGTCAAAATTAGACAGATCAAAAATAGTAAACAGCTCTTCAGTAAGGATAGAAACGAAGAATTCATCTGAGTACCGATATAATTGAAGAAAACATAAAACTGGCAACAAAACTAAATCTTGAAAGCCACTGAAACTTAAGGAGGAACAATATGAATAAACCTGCAATCGCATTTATCGGACTTGGGGTGATGGGAACCGGTATGGCCAGAAATTTAATGAAAAATGGCTATACTGTCCATGCCTGGGCCAGACATCCTCAAAAGCCGAATGTTCAGGCCTTGAAAAATGAAGGAATCATTCTTCACGAAACGCTGCAGGAAGCATTAAAGTCAGCTGATGTCGTGATTACAATCGTAGGTTATCCGCAAGACGTTGAATCACTTTATCTGCAACCTGATGGAATTCTTGATCACCTTGAATCAGGAAAGTATGCGATTGATATGACGTCATCAGATCCTGAACTGGCAAAAACCATCCATGAAAAAGGCAGAGAGCGAGGAATCCACGTTTTGGATGCCCCGGTAACCGGAGGAGATGCAGGGGCTAAAAATGGAACACTCAGCATTCTGGTAGGAGGCAATCCCGAAGACTTTGAAACTGTTCTTTCAGTCTTTGAAGCGATGGGAACAAATATCCGGCGGTTTGGAGAAGCCGGCAGTGGGCAAAAAGCCAAACTGGCCAATCAGATTCTGATTTCCGGAACGATGGCCGCTCTAGCAGAAGCCTGGACCTACGCCAAAGAAAGTGGTCTGGATCTGGAGCTTTTATACGATGCCCTCAAAACCGGAGCGGCAGGAAGTAAGTCAATGGACTTATACTGGCCAAGGCTTCTAAAAAATGACAAAGAACCTGGATTTTATGTTAAGCATTTCATTAAGGATATGAATCTTGCCCTCAATCAAGCCGAAAAGCTGGACCTGGACTTACCAGTCCTTGAAAAAACTCGCGATGAATATGTATCGCTTCATGAAGATGATCTAGGAACCCAGGCCCTGGTGGATTATTACGATCCTAAAAAGAAGTAGCTTCAACCATCTCAATCTGGATATTCATACAAACCAAAGAAGAACCAACTAAAGCGATAATACAACATTATCGCTTTTTTGGTATATCTTCTTTATATTATGGTCAAAACAAAGTCATAATCGAACCTTTTTTGGAAATTCCTGGACAATTTGATATAGGTCATCCATCAAAAAACAAAAACAGGATAAGAACGAATTTATTTCGCTTATCCTGTTAGTTCGTATTATAAAAATCAACCCAAAATCATGGCTATCAGTTTTCGAGTTTATTAGCGGTTTCTGCAATCAGTTTGATAATTGGCAGATGTTGAGGACAGACGCTTTCACACTGACCACAGGCAATACAGGAGCTGGCTAATCCACTCTCACCTGCTTCAATCATCTGCTTGTAAAGCTTTTTAGGACCGTTTAGACTGTCCGGATACATTCTGGCTAAATTCAGCGCTTTGAACAGCTCCGGAATATGAATCTTTGAAGGACAGCCATCTATACAATAGCTGCAGCCTGTACAAGGTACCGTATTTCGGTGGCTGAGAATATAAACGACTTCTTCGATGGCTTTTCTTTCCTGATCGTTGAGTGATTCAAAGTGAGTAATCGTATTGACATTGTCCTTGAGCTGTTCTTCAGAAGACATTCCGGATAAAACCGTCATGACTCCGGGTAAACCTGCCGCAAAGCGGATCGCCCATGAAGCCTGGGAATGATCGGGATGAATGGCGGTAAGGATATTCGAAACTTCATCATCGAGATTAGCAAGCGTACCGCCTTTAACCGGTTCCATGATGATCATTGGAATATTACGGCTTCTTAAAATTTCATACAGTCTGCCGGATCGAACAACCGGATTATCCCAGTCGAGGTAATTGAGCTGAATCTGGACAAACTCAACTTCTGGATGCTGATCGAGGATCTCTTCAAGTAATTCAGGAGTTCCATGAAATGAAAAACCAAAATGACGAATTTTCCCTTCAGCTTTCTTCTGTTTCGCCCATTCAAAACAATCCAGATCGACATAGGTGTTGTAATTTGTTCCATCTTCAACCGCATGCAGCAAATAAAAATCAATGTAGTCAGTTCCTAAACGATCCAGCTGTTCATTAAGAATTCGGTCACGGTCTTCTTTGGTTTTCATTGCCCAGGCAGGCAGTTTATCCGCAAGATAGAAAGACTCTCGTGGATATCGGGTAACTAAAGCTTCTTTTAAAGCCCCTTCGGATTTTCCTCCATGATAGACATACGCCGTATCAAAGTAATTCAGACCATTTTCAAGATAATGATCAACCATGCGTTTAACCTGCTCAATATCAATGATTTCATCTCTAAGAGGCAGACGCATCATTCCCATCCCTAATTTAGGCATGGTTTCTAGATTTTGTATTGTCATTCTACCCTTCTCTTCCCTTCTTTTTTTCTCCCCTGTTTTAACCGGGCTTTATATAAACATAACTTCTCAGAATTCAGTCAGATGAATCGAATTTAGAGCTGGTGATTCTTGAATATTCAATCCACTCTGTCAGTCAATCCTTCTGTTTGATCTTTTGATGTAAAAGCCAAAAAGACAGACTTTAACGCAGCAATGAAAGTCTGTCGGAATGGATCGACTCAACTGAATCCTATCCTTATTTCATGGTAACAGAATTCAAAAGATCTGAGTCAGTCATTTTTAAGTTTGAGATCTCAACAGTTAAAAGAGACTGGTTGATATTCTATGGTTCACTCGAATCAGAATTTCAAGCCCATTTTCAGTCTTGCTCTGCTAAAAATTATTAATCCATTTGTCCATTCGATGTAAGCCGGTCTCAGACATTTCTATCAGAGTGGCAGTATCTAAAATGCAGTATATGAAATATCGAACAGCCAGGTACAAGCTAGATTATTTATTAAGCTGTATTAAAATACTCGTTTAACCATTCAATGACTTTATATTTTATTGCTGTTCAATAACATCAAAAGTTTCTTCATCCGAATTTTCTGAATCAAGAATTAGATAATATGAAAGGCCCCCCAGAAGCCAATTCGTGGATTTAGATGGATACTTAGGGTGTATTCAAAAGTAAACGTCATTACCACATGACTTAGGAGGACCTATATGGCAAGCTTACTTTTTATCGGATGCGATGTCCACAGTAAAACAATCAGTTTAGATACTTTCGATCGAGATTCTAATACACATAGTCACCAGACAAAAATTAATAATGATCCACGATTGATCTGGAAGTATGCCAAGAAAATCGAATCTGAAGTTGAACCTGGAACTCAACTCGTTTTCGGTTACGAAGCTGGGTGTCTTGGATTTTCTTTCCATGAAAGAATTACGAAAATGGGCTTTGAATGCCGGATTATGGCGCCAACGACAATCCGTCTGGCTCAGACAGACCGCGTTCGCAAAACGGATCGCAGAGATGCAAAATCTCTGGCTGAAGCATTAGCCTATGACACCTATAGATCTGTTTATGTTCCTACTCAGGAAGATCAGGAAGTTCGCTCATTTATTCGTCTTCGTGAAGATACTCAGGAAACCATTAAGAAGTTCAAACAGCGGATTAATGCCTTTATGTTGAAACTTGGCTACACCTTTGATGAGGGAAAGACCAAGTGGACTATAAAACACAGAGATTGGCTTAAATCCCTGGAGCTGTCTCCAATGAATCGCGAGGTGCTCGACGAGTATCTTATTACTCTTGAGGAGCTTGAGACCAAAATTGCTCGATATGATGAGCGAATCACCGAAATGTCCAAACAGGAAAATTACAATGAACTGGCTAGTTCCCTTTCGTGCTTCAAAGGAGTAACCAGGCCCATCGCTATGCGGATCATTACTGAAATTGGAGATTTTAATCGCTTTGCAACAGCTGGAGAATTTGCCT
>NZ_MPJW01000255.1 GCF_001945525.1 Ileibacterium valens | reverse complement strand
TGTAATTGATCACCTTTCCGGTACCTCCTGTTCTCCTCAGATTAAGGAGCAGAAGATACAAAAATAGTGGCAACTTTTCAACCGATATTCGTCAAAAAGTAGCCACTTTTAAACTAACAAATACAGCCGTAAAACATGAAATCCGATAGGTTAAGCGGTTTGATCGAATGGTCATCTTCCAAGCTTATCTATCAGCTTTGATAATATGTAGCCATTTTCTTTGTTGAAGGTTTTCCTTGAAATTCAGTGCCTGATCGCCGATTTTCTGTAAACCGCTCAAAAACTTTTTGTTTTTTTAACAACCGAGAAATATAATCCAAGCAAAAATGAGATCCGACTTTTCAAGAAAAAAGCTTCTCAAAAAGTCGAATCTCATTTACTTTAACTAAATAATTGTGTTACCACCTGAATTTAAAATTCTGGAATCTTTGGAAGATCATCTTTCATTGTGACTTCATCACGATAGGCATTGATCCGATCCATTCTTTCAAGTCTTGCATCTCCTTCATCCGCTAAGGCTCTGAATTCCTGAATGGACTGGCGCATCTGAGGAAGTGCTTTTTGTTTATAGACTTCTACCTGATCCAAGGCTTCAAAAGTATTCTTGAATGCTTCTTTGAGGGTATCAACAGAGATATTGGCATTCATAGCCTGCTGCTGAATATCAGCTCCCTGCTGCTTGAGCATAATCGAAGTCGATTTGATCAGATTGTTTGTTGTTTCATTAATCATCTTGACTTTATCAAGGACGATCTTCTGGTTATATAATGCGCTGGCTACAGTCACTGCCGTTCTTAATGCAGAAACCGTCACATTCTGAGCTCTTTCAACAGCTCGGATCAGTTCTTTGTTATTGCGGCGAACGATTTCCATGGCAAAGTAGCCCTGCTGATTGACAGCCTGCATCTGCTGCATATCCATGACTTTCTGACGTAAAGGAAATAGACATTCTTCCTGAATATATTTAATCTTTTCAGGATCTTCGTTGTTTACTTTGGCATCTTCAATCGCCTTTTCAAGGCGGGCATCCATCTGCATTCCGAGTTCAACCTGTTTTCCAATTTTTTTGGTCAGATTCCGCAATGAAGCCTGTTCGATTTCCAGGGTTGTATTGTCCGCAATCAGGGTTTTCTTTCCTTCTTCAAGTGAAGCGATGATTTCGTTAATCTGGGCATCGGCTTTCTCGTATCTCTGGAAGTAATTGCGGACAGGGTTGAACATCTTACCAAAGAATCCCTGATCATTGAAATTGATTCCAGAAGGATCGAGTTCTTTCATTTCACGATTTAAGCTTGTTAACGATTCAACGACTTTACTGCCTTCAGAACCCGTTTTAGAAAGTTCTCCTAACGTTTTTTCAAGCATTCGGTTTTTATCCGCAGAGCGCTCTACATCCTGCTTTCCAAAGTTTTCAATCATGTTGGCGATGTTGCGGCGTTCGTCAAGAGAATCAAGATCGACTTTCTCGATTTCTTTTACATTAGAATCCGCCATCGCTTCTAACTGCGTTTTCTGCTGAACCGTCGGCTTTAATTCATTGACGATTTGCTCCTTATCCATTTCTTCTACATCCATAGTAAAAGCCATAATATCTTTCCTCTTTTCCGTTTTTCCATTTCTGGGTTTCGCTCGTTTTTTATTTACATATTTTATTAAATAGATCGAAGAGTGCGCCGTACTGACAAATGAATATTCTGAATTTTAGATTCCCTTTTTTATCCATTAATTTAAGACATTCTGTGTTAATGGCCGTTTTGTCTGTACAGTTTGGTCTGATCGATCAGTTCGTTTAGTTCAACCATCGCTGGAAGATTGTCTACGGATGAAGAACGATCCGTCAGGTTCGTTACTTCGAGCAGTAGACGGTCCGTTTTTGTCAGAATCTGTTCATTTTCTTCAAGCCGTTCTTTTACATACTTAAAATGGGCGTTATAAGGTTCGATCGCATCTGTATATTCCTGATGGTCTCTGAACACTTTTTCATATCCATCTTCATCAAAGATATTGATACGGGTCACAATTTTTGAGACGTTATCAATGAATACAGATTCAACACCATCAATTGTTCTTGCAAACTTCTCATAGGAAATTCTTGAATCTCCAAAAACATTCTTTAATTCCCGATCAAGCATTTCCCTCTTGCGCTTCATTCGATCCATCTGTGCCTGGAGGGTCCGCATTTCCTTTTTAAACGCTTTTGGAACGGTACGATCCACTGTCCTTTTTGCTTCCGAGATGGTTTTCATTGGCTTAGGCGGAAGGGCCGCAGAAGTTTTTTTCTTGAACAATCTTTTGTATTCAGTCATACAGAAGACTGCAAGACAGGCACTTAATATGATCAAAGCTCCCATCTTCTGAAAGAAATGATCTGACTCCAAGGACAGATTGAATATTCCTGTTGAAATGACATAAAACAGCCAGAGCTCAAATCCGAGCCCCAGGGCATCCCATAAATCTTTTGTACTCATAATCTACCACTTTCTGTAACTGAATTTTATCATAGGTTCAGGCTGAAAAAATCAGTGCTCACCTTATCCATCAGGATTGAGAGTTTCATCATTTTTATTTAAACAGTTTTATCTTAGAGACTACAATGCTTTGCGATTCTTTAATCTTCAAAAAATGAATATTTACATTTCTTATCTGCATATTTATTCGTACTTCTTTGAATTTCTATTTACCTGATTCATTAAATCCATGGCCGGAATAACTTGTTTTAGGAATTTTATTTTTCCTTAACAATGATCAATATTCAACAAACAATATGGTAAACATAGATCGGCCAATGATCAGAAAGCGAAAATCTGGTTTATAAATATCCGGTTTATATCAGAGAGATTACATTCTTGGGCTGAAATCGAACAGACGAAACTGTAAAGAGAACCAGAAGATTTTGTTAAGAAAATTGTCAGGAGCTTAAAATCAAAAGGAGCATCCTCCTTTTCAGAAAGATGCTCCAGGATCTTCATTTTGATCGATCGAATAATTATTTAACTATGAATTATTCAACAACGCTTTTTACGTAATCAAGAACTTCTTCAGCAGAATCCATGTTCAGGCACTTATCTGCTACATCCTGCATTTCTTCAAATGAAAGCTTCGTAACGATCTGACGGGCTTTCAGGATCTGTGTAGCGGACATAGAGAATTCGTTCAGGCCTAATCCAAGCAGAATTGGTACTGCATATGGTTCACCAGCCATAGCTCCGCACATACCAACCCACTTACCATTTTTGTGAGCACCCTTGATGGTCATGTTGATCAGACGAAGGATGGATGGGTTGTATGGCTGATACAGGTAGGCAACCTTTTCAGACATACGGTCAGCAGCCATGGAGTACTGGATCAAATCGTTTGTACCGATGGAGAAGAAATCTGCATATTTAGAGAATTCATCTGCCAGAACTGCTGCAGCAGGAATTTCAACCATCATTCCCACTTCGATATTATCAGAAACAGCAACGCCTTCCGCGGTCAGTTCAGCTTTGCATTCTTCAAAGAGAGCTTTCGCTTCTTTGAATTCGTTAATGGTAGCGATCATTGGGAACATGATGCATAGTTTTCCATAAACAGAAGCACGGCAAAGCGCTCTTAACTGAGTTCTGAAGATATCTTTGCGGTCTAAACACAGACGAATGGCACGATAGCCAAGGAATGGGTTCATTTCTTCTGGGAATTCAAAGTAGGACAGTTTCTTGTCTCCACCGATGTCAAGGGTACGAACGACAACTTTTTTGCCTTTCAGAGTTTCAAGAACTGCTTTATAAACTTCGAACTGTTCTTCTTCTGTTGGGAAATGATCATTATCCATATAAAGGAATTCAGTTCTGAACAGACCAACGCCTTCTCCGCCATTAGCAACTACCTGTTCAGCATCTTTTAATCCACCGATATTTCCAGCAAGTTCAACTTCATGACCATCTGTCGTAATGGATTTTGCATTGACTAATACCTGAAGAGCTTTCTTTTCTTCAGCATAAGCAACAGCTTTCTTAGCCAGTTCATCGACGGTTTCATCATCTGGATTAACGTAGATGACGCCATCAAGAGCATCAAGACCAATGACATCGCCATTCTTCACAGCTTCTAATACGCCAGCAGCTCCAACGACAGCCGGAATTTCAAGAGAGTTAGCCATAATTGCAGAATGGGAAGTTTTACCACCAATTGCAGTAGCGAAACCTTTAACAAACTCATTCAGCTGTGCAGTATCTGAAGGAGTCAGGTCATGAGCTACGATAATTGTCGGTTCATTGATTGCTGTCAGATCAGGAATTTCAAGACCGAGCAGATTACATTTCAGACGGAATGTTACGTCCTTTACATCGGCAGCTCTTTCCTTGAAATATTCATTATCCATGGATTCGAACATCGCTACAGTCGAATTAGCAACCTGGTCAGCTGCATAGGCAGCATTTACATTATCGTTTTCGATCATTGCTTTCATCTGACCTACCAGATCCGGATCATTGATCATCATCAGATGGGCATCAAAAACTTCAAGTTCTTCGGGAGACAGACGTTTTGCTGCTCTTTCCTTTACACCTTCAATATCCTTAACGGTTTTGGCAAGGGCGGCTTCAAGTTTTGCAACTTCGTCTGCAGGAACTGTTCCGTCGATTTTTTCAATTACAACAACAGGCTGCTCAAGCTTATAAGCTTTTGCGGTAGCTACGCCTGCTGATGCAGCAATACCTTTTAACATGTTTTTCCTCCTCAAATTAAGCGGTTCAAAATATACTTACACTCAAAATATTATCATAAACAAACCGCTTTTGACGCTTCCCGTTAAACTTTAATGCGCTTACAGGACGGTGATTTTTCCTCACTTTCAGGGACGTATTTAATAATCGTTTGCAATTTCATTTTTCTCAAAGACAAAGTCCAGATAAACTTCAGGCTTATGAAATTTTTCTTAATAACGGTAAGATAATGTGTAAACACATATGATATATAATTCAGTCCAATAAAGACTATTAACCAAACAATACGTGATCCTAAAAGCCAAAGATGAAGAGCAGTGCGAATCAGTTAAAAAGTCAGAACCGCTTCGATTAGGAAAATTATCCAGAGTAAAACAGAATACTCAAAAAAACACAAAAAAACAAAAAAACAGCGATGGACTGCTTGCACCGCTGTTGAATCATTTACGAGATTTTTGTTATATTTTTCAGTTGAGAAAATTTTGAGAATTAAGCTTTTGAAACAGACATTTTCGCAATGACTGAAGGCTTGATGGCTTTAACCAAAGCCATGCAGACGACTCCAGCCAATGCCATTTCTGCAAGACCATTTGTCACAACAACCATAGCCAGAAGTCCGAGTAAAGCTTCTGGGGCTGATCCGATGGCACTGGCATACTGCCCCCCCCATAACAGATAAATCAGGCCAAGAACCATGAAAGTATGACAGAATGTTGCAAGAACTGCAGCTAAACATGCAGCAAGAGGCGTGTTCATTTTTGCCTTTACAACAAACGCTTCAAACAGCCATCCAGCAATTGCACCAAGAAGGATTCTTGGAACTAAAGCGATTATGAGACTGGTCCAGTTTCCGCTGATACCAGCTATGGTTACGAAGGGTGAAAAAACAAAGGAAGTTGGTCCAGGCTGCATGGTGGCATTCCAGATCGAGGTCAGACCAAAGACCAGTCCCAAAGCAGCTCCATATTTCCATCCAAGAAGGATTCCAGCAGCAATGACTGGAATATGCATCATGGTAATGGACAGGCCCGGCAGACGAATATAGCCAATTGGGGTTAAGACGAGCATCAGCTCAATGGCCAGAAACATGGCAAAGAGGGACATTTTCCTGGTTTTTGAATTTGTTTTCATTTTATCTCCTAACTTTCGTTTCTTTCGAATACGATGTCTTCCTGCATGGCCGGCAGGTACGGCTGGAAAAAGGATTTGACAGCAGTCGGCTTCCTGTTGAATTTCAATCAGGAGCCTGCAAATTTCCTTTTTCAATGCTCTTCATTATACAAAGTACCTCGAAAATTTAAACACAATATTCAATCTGAAACCGGTTACATTCAATATATTCTGTCTTAAAATCTGATTGATCCTGCACTAGCTCTGATAAAATATTCAAAACGATATAAGCCATTTCTGATGAAAAGGATCAGAATGCTGAAGAAAGGATTTTACTATGGTCGAAAAAGAAACCTGTACGGTGAAAGAAAATTTAGGCGGCGGGAAAGGCCGCGTTCTGGTATACAATATTGTCTCTTCTGAAAAGCTGGGAAAAGTTGGAAGAATGTATGCCCGCGTCGTTTTAGAACCGGGGTGTTCAGTCGGGTGGCACCAGCATAATGGAGAGACTGAACCATATTACATCATTAAAGGACATGCTGACTTTATCGATAACGACAAAAGCATCACTAAGGTAGGTCCTGGCGATATCTGTACAATCGAAGATGGTCAGTATCATTCCATTGAGAATAACTATGACGAAAACATGGAAATGATTGCTTTGATCTACAATCTTTAAACAACCACTGACAGCCTGCAAAAAAAGTCAATTTTCGTTCAAAGATCTTTAAAACCTATTTAAATTGCTTTCGTTGTGGATATCAACTTTATCCTTCAAGTCAGAAATCAGAAGCTGTTTCTGCAACTGAAGGATTTTTTCTTTGTGAGAACTTTATCACCACAATTTTATCGACGATTGGCATCTACGACTTATCAAGCCAAAATTCTATACAGATTGTATTATCCAATTACTCAGTTAAGGTCCATGAGTTCTCCAATTTTCGGTGGTAACTTAAAATCGAATGGAGGAATAAATTCATGTGCGAATCCTTAAAGAATAAAGTGGCTCTGGTTACTGCGAGTACCCACGGAATCGGACTGGCCATTGTAAAAAATCTCGCTCAAAAAGGAGCAACTGTATATATGGCTGCCCGTCGTCTTGAATATGCAGATGAACTTGCTTCAAGTATGAATCAGGAATTTGGCTGGAACGTTAAGACCGTTTGTTTTGATGCTTATGATGAAACCTGCTATTCGGAAATGATGAAGACCATTTCAGAACAGGAAGGAAGACTGGACATTCTGGTCAATAACTTTGGAACATCCAATCCGATGAAAGATCGCTCAATTGAAGATACTGAATGGAAAGAATTCAGGGAAACAGTAGATGTGGATCTTGAAAGTGTATTCAGAACTACGCAGGAAGCCTTGCCTTTGCTTAAAATCAGAGGCGGAAGCATCATTAATATATCTTCTATTGGCGGAAATGTTCCTGACATCTCCCAGATTGCCTATGGAACTTCCAAAGCCGCCATCAACTATCTGACTAAACTGTTTGCGGTGCAGCTTGGACGTTATCAGATCCGCTCGAATGCCGTCTTACCTGGTATGACTGCTACTGATGCGGTTAAAGATAATCTGTCTGATCATTTCCGAGATATGTTTTTACACCAGACGCCTTTAAATCGAATGGCTACTCCTGAAGAGATTGCCGCCGCTGTTGCCTATTTTGCCAGTGATGAAGCCGCATTTACTACTGGTCAGATTCTTGAAGTTGCCGGCGGATTTGGCTTAGGTACCCCAGTTTATGGAGATTTGATGAACGGTTCAAACCGTCGATAGCGAGAGCAAATCAACTGAGTTGTCTTTCTCACAAAAGAACTTGACAGCTGATTAAGATCAATTTTCAGGTTAAGAATAAAGCCCATTTCTCAAAACAGATTAAAAATACTATGATTTGACTACAATTTGAAAAACGGATGATACATTGTCATCCGTTTTTTGAAGTACTTTAAGCTTACTATTAGTGGTTTGTTATAATTATTCGTCTTTAATTATATCTTTGTAAAAAAAAATTCGCAGTCTGTTAAAAGTTCGCTCTATGGAGCAGAAAAGATTTATTCGAGTCTGAAATCCGGTTCACTCTTTCTGATATGTTCAAGCAGTTTTTCAATCTGACGATCCTTTTCTTCTTGGATCTGATTAGCTCTTTGTTCTGCCTTGCTGATTTTTTTAACCATTCGATCGTAATCTTCCAGCTTTCGATCACGATTATCGTAAAGTTCTCTAAGAACGCTCATCTGCTCTCCCTCTTCTTTCTGTTCATTCAGTCTTTTTTGATCAATCCATTCTTCGATTTTATCAGGAACACCTGCTTCGGCTTTCATCACC